>JBDHHZ010000319.1:0-5921 GCA_039589115.1 Gemmatimonadota bacterium
ACAGACCAGGGTCGGTGACGAACACGTGGCACTGCCGGCAGCGGATCGTCGCGCCAGCCTTCGCCGTCCCTTCATGCGGCGAAGCGGGGGCGAAGCCGACGCCGTCCACCGACTGTCCCTGCGAGTTGTGGCAGGCGCCGCAGCGCATCCCGAAGCTCGCGTGTGGGATCGTCGGGGGCGCGCCGTCGTAGGCGCGGCGCTCGGCGCGCACGTGGGCGGCGGACTTAACGGCCCCTTCCCTATCGGGAACGGGAACCGTGTCGCCGCTTCCACACGCCGCGGCAACCGGAACGATCACCGCGAGGGTGATCAGGCGAGCTCGATGCGAACCGCGCATTTCTTGTAGTCCGGTTCCTTGCTGATGTTGTCCATGGCGTCGAGCGTCAGCTTGTTGGCCAGCCGGCCCTCGTCGAAGAACGGGATGAAGACCGAACCCTGCGGCGGCCTACCGCGGCCGTCCACCATAGCGGGTAGCTCCAAGCTTCCCCGGCGGCTCACCACGCGCACCATCTGGCCCGAACCGATGCTCAGACGCCGGGCGTCGGCGCGGTTGATCTCCACGTAGCTCCCGGTGACCGCCTGGTGCAGCTGCTTGACGCGCCGCGTCATCGAGCCGGTGTGCCAGTGCTCCAGTACGCGGCCCGTGCACAGCCAGAACGGATACTCGTCGTCAGGCGA
This sequence comes from Gemmatimonadota bacterium, assembly GCA_039589115.1. Classification (GTDB taxonomy): domain Bacteria; phylum Gemmatimonadota; class Gemmatimonadetes; order Palauibacterales; family KS3-K002. The sequence goes on from JBDHHZ010000319.1 coordinate 679, forward strand.
CTCCGCCGGCTGGTGCCACGGCCTCAGCCAAAACGCCGCTCGTTCGCCGTAGCCCTTCGCCTTATAAAAGTGGACGCCCCGGTCCTTCTGGACGTACGGGTCGTGCTCGGCGCTGTAGCGGTAGCGGGTCTCCACGCCATCCACAACCGGCCACAGCATGCCGCGCGTCTGCTTCAGCTGCTCGTACGAGGCCAGGTCCTTCCCGAGGCCGAGAGTGAAGCTCCGGTACTCCTCGTACATGGGCTCGTGCCAGTCGTCGTCGGGCCACGGGAACAGGTGCTCCATCCCCATGCGTTTGGCGACCTGGACGATCTGCCAGGCGTCCTCGGTGGCTTCGCCCGGCGGGTCCACCGCCTTCTCCCAGTGCTGCGTGCGGCGCTCGGAGTTGCCGAACACTCCCTCGCGCTCCACCCACGCAGCCGTCGGCAGCACCAGGTCGGCCACCTCGGTGGTGGGCGTCGGGTAGATGTCGCTGACCACCAGGAAGCGGCCGTCGCCGGGCTCGCGCTGGATGCGGTTCAGGTTCGGGATGCTGACCCACGGGTTCGTGGTCTGGGTCCACATCACCTTCACGTCGCCGCGCATGAAGGCCCGGAACATGTCCATCGTGTGGTAGCCAGGCCGCGGCGGGATGGTGCCGGCCGGCAGGCCCCAGATCTCCTCCGCCCGCGCCCGGTGCTCCGGGTTCGTCACCACCATGTCGGCAGGCAGCCGGTGAGCCAGCGTGCCCACCTCGCGCACCGTCCCGCAGGCCGACGGCTGGCCCGTGAGGCTGAACGGGTTGGCGCCGGGGCGGCTGATCTTTCCTGTGATCAGATGCAGGTCGGTGATCAAGTTGTTCATCCAGGTACCGCGCGTGTGCTGGTTCACGCCCATGCACCAGAGGCTCACGGTCCCGCGGCCTGGTTCGCCATAGATCTCGCCCAGCGCTTCGATCTGCTGGACCGGTACGCCGGAGATCTCGCTAACCCGCGCCGGCGTATAATCGGCCAGGAACTCCTCCAGCTCGGCGAGTGACGAGTCGCGACCCTGGTCCCGGAAAGTGTAGCGCTCGGCAGGTCCAGCCGACGGGTCGGTGGCCAGGCCGTCCTCGCCCCAGCAGCCGTAGCCGATGCGGTCCAGGTCCTCGATGCCGCGCTTGAAGATCACGTTCTCCCGGACGAAGGCGTTGTTCACCTTGCCGTCGCGAAGCAGGACGTGGAGAATGCCGTTGGCGATGGCCAGGTCGCTCCCGGGCACGAACTCGACGTACATGTCGGAGTAGTCAGTGGTCGGCGTGCGCCGTGTGGCGATGTCGATGATTCGGACGCCCGGGTTGTCGCGCTTGTTCGCCAGGATGCGCGAGAACAGGACCGGGTGCATCTCCGCCATATTGTTGCCCCACATGACGAAGTCGTCGCCGGCCTCGAAGTCCTCGTAGCAGCCCATCGGCTCGTCGCTCTGGAACTGCGTCATGAACCCGGTCACCGCCGACGCCATGCACAGCCGGGCGTTGGGCTCGACGTTGTTGCTGCACTTGGACGCCGCGTACCCATCGAACACCGTCCACTGGCCGGAGCCGTAGATGGCCACCGACTCCGGGCCGTGCTGATCGAGGGCTTCCTGGTACTTCGACGCGATCAGATCAAGCGCCTCGTCCCAGGAGATCCTCCTCCATCCATCACCATCGCGCAGCATCGGGTACCTCAGACGGTCCTCGCCGTACAGCATGCCGGGCAGGTGATAGCCCTTCACGCACAGAAGGCCACGGTTCACCGGGCTCTTCTCGTCCCCGCGTACCGCCACGACGCGGCCGTCCGTCACCCCCACCTCGACGCCGCAACCAGTGCCGCAGTACCGGCAGGGCGCTTTGCTCCACCTGAGGTCCGCGTCCGCCAGCGATTCCCCATCGATTCGCCGGGCCTGTTCGCGGTCGGCGCAGGAGAACGCTGCGACTCCGGCGGCCGAGGCGCCGACGGTCTTGAGGAACTTCCTGCGTTTCATCACATGTTCACCTTTAGGTTCGGCCTATTCCAATAATCAGTAACCCGTATCCAGTAACCACCGATCAAGTGGATCTCAATGACTCTAGTTTCAATACCCATGAGCCAATGATGCTTGACCATTGAGACTCGATCCTTGTCACTTGCATCCCACTTGGCACCTGATCAATGGATGCTCATTACTGGATATTGATCTAACATTCAATTCTGTTGCCCGCGTCCGTAGCGGCGCTCCATCTCCTCACGTATCCGGGCGGCCTGCGCCTCGGCTCCCTCCTCGAACCAGATGTGCTCCGGCCGGGCGAGGATCCCATCGATGACGGCGCCCACCGCCCGGGCCTGGGTCCGCTGTCCCGTCTGCATGGCGTGATCGACTATCTCGCGGGCCTGCGGGATCAGCTCCATGTAGAAGCGCTCGGCCACTTCGTACATGCCATGCCAGTGAGTGTAGTCCGGCGCCATCATCGACGCGCCGTGGCGCGCCCGGCGACCTTCGTGGTGCCACAGATAGAACCACGTCCACTCGATCTCCTCATCAAAGTTCGTCGGCGTGCGCAGCCCGTTGGATGCCAGGGCACCCATGATCGCCAGTCCCGGCTTCGCGAACTTCTCGTTGTACAGGATGATCAGGTCGTCGTACTGCCTGTAGAACGAATTGACATAGTCGTCGGTGTGGCAGTGCGAGCAGACTTCCTTCATGCGGTCCCGCTTCTGCTCCGCGCTATCGTGGATCAGCGAGCGTCGAGTCTGCGGGTCCGTCTCGGTGACGATGTTGTGATTGATGTCGGTGTCCATCACCAGGCTGACCACCGGACGGTTCGTCCACGAGATCCGCTCGCCGGGATCGTGCGTCACCTCGCCGCTGTTCCGGATGTTGCCGGACATATGGCAGGTCGCGCACGTCGGGGCCGCGGCGTAGTCGCGGCCAAGCACCCAATCCGTCGCGTCCAGGTTCATATCGTCCTTCAGATCGCGGAACGCGATGCCGTGCTTCGACTCCTCGTAGATCTCCTTCTGCGGATGGTCCGGCCCCAGATGGCACTTGCCGCAGTTCTCCGGCTGCCGCGCGCGGCGCGGAGAGAAGTCGTGACGGCTATGGCATGCGGTGCACGACCCCCGCGAGCCGTCCAGGTTCAGACGCCCGATCCCAGTGTTGGGCCACGTGCCGGCGTGCATCAGCGGACGTCCGTTCTCGTTTCGGACGATCCTGGCCACCGCATCCAAATTGGTGGGGCGCCCCTCAGCATCCGGCTCCAAATCGTCCACCGTGATCCGCTCGCCGTCGGCCGACTGCAGCGCCACCTTGGAGCCGTGACACTGCTGGCATCCGGAGAAGGCGCTGGCGAAGCCGTTCACCGAATCCACCACCTTGCCGGGCGTCGGCGAATGCGGGTCGAACGCCTGGCGAGCACCTTCCACCGTCTCTGCCAGGAAGTTGTCCAGCGACGCCAGGATGTTGCCGGCCGCAGCGTGGTGGCTCGCAGCGAACTCGCCCTCCTCGTGGTCGTGACAGCGCGCGCAGTCGCGTGGCGTGACGACCGTCGCGATCTGCTCGCCGTGGTGCAGGTAGCTGTCCGCTTCCTCGAGCGCCGCCTGGTGACACTCGACGCACCCTACGCCCTTCTCGGCGTGCGTGCTGCCCTCCCAGTGAGCGACGATCCCCGGGTTCTCCTCGGCGTGGCAGTTCACGCACTCCCTCGATGCGGCAGGGATGGAGATGTGCGGAGCCCTGAGGCCGGCTTCCTCCGCCTTCCGCGCCGTCTCCATCCACTGAACGAAGACGAGCGAGAGCAGGAACAGACCGCCCAGAGAGGCGATTACGATGCGCTTGGTCTCTAGAGTCATGGATAACCTCGGTTCGCACTATCCGCGGGACGCGCGACGGCTCGCCCCGCAATCCCCTAATGTCGAGCCACGGCCTCCCACACCGTCATGGCGATGATGGCGAGGGCGCCAGCTATGCCGACCCAAACACTGGCTTCCTGGAATCGCGTATGCTTGCGGATCCACCCATCGATGAACGGCCAGCCGAACATGACGAACACGACGAAGCCCATGCTCAGAACGGCTGCCGTACCACTGAACAGCTTCAGCCAACGAAAGGCCACGTAGAAGAACCACTCCGGCTTGATCACTTCGGGTGTCTGCAGCGGATTTGCCTGCGGACCCAACGTGGCCGGCAGAATCGTGGCCAGTGCGCTGAGCAGGATCATCAGTACCAGGCCGATGATCAGCTCCGTGTACATGTGGTCCGGGAAGAAATTGAACGTCTTCGGCGCCCCTTCCTCCTCGTCCTCGAACCGGAACTCCGTCACACCCTGCAGCCGGATGACCGTGATGTGCAGGCCTATCAGGAACACTATGGTCACCGGCAGGATGGCGGCGTGTAGGACGAAGAAGCGGGACAGCGTGGCCTGGTTGTAACTGTCGCCGGCCAGCATCATCCGCTTGATGAACCCGCCGATCAGCGGCACCGTGTCGGCGATGTTGGCACCCACCGTAGCGCCCCAGAAGCTGAGCTGCTCGTACACCAGGCTGTAGCCTGTGAACCCGGTCATCAGCGTGCAGAACAGCAGGCACATGCCGACGATCCAGTTGATCTCACGCGGCTTCCGGTAGGCGCCTGTGAAGAACACTCGGATCTGGTGCAGGATCACCGCGACGATCATCAGCGTGGCCGCCCACTTGTGGACGCTACGGATGTACCAGCCGAACGAGACCTCGCGCGTGATGAACTCGACCGACTCGTAGGCGGTCACCGGCGATGCTTCGTAGTAGAAAGCCAGCAGGATCCCGGTAAAGATCTGGACGATGAACAAGTAGGCCGGCGTGCCGCCGAGGGCGAACCACCAGCGCTTCAGGTGGTAGGGTACGGGTTCGTTGGTAAGCTCCCGGAACTGACGGCCCGTTACCGGCAAGCGCTCACCGAACCAGCGACGAACGATTCTCATCGTAACCGTTTCTCGATCTGGGTTCTCGCCCGCGTCAGACTCACGCTTCAGAGCCACCCCGCCGGGGGCGGCTGGCCAGGCAGGGATCGTGTCCCGGCCCGCTCTTCGGCTCCTCATCATCGACCACGCCGCCCTTCGCATCGACGAAGCGCGGCGGTGGCACGGCGATATGGAGGAGGCCGTTCTCTACCTTCAGGTCGTAGCGCCCTAGCGACTGGCCCGCCTCTCCCGGCGGCCCCGCGGTGGCCACCCCCGAGGGGTCGAAGACGCCGTTGTGGCAGGGGCAGAAGAAGCGGTTGTTCTGCGCCTC
>JBDHHZ010000320.1:0-3858 GCA_039589115.1 Gemmatimonadota bacterium
TGGCCGATTCGGTTGGGTCCGCTGCCGAGAACGACCACCTTCCGCCGCTCGCTGCGGACCGACTCGTTCTCCTCCTCGTACGTGCTGTACAGATAGGGCGTCGCCGCCGGGAACTCGCCCGCGCAGGTGTCCACCATCTTGAATGAGGGGTGCATCTCCAGAGCCCAGCGCCGCTCCCTGACCTCCGACTCCAGCTCGCCGCGCAGTCTCGCCAGCAGCGCATCGCCGAACCCGAAGCGCTTCATCTCCCAGGTCGCCTCGCCGGTCGGTTCGTCGAGCGATGCGTACCAGCTCTCGGCATCGACCAGCTCTCCCAGTTGGTCGATGAACCACGGGTCGATATGGGTGGCCCCGCTGATCTCCGGGGTCCCGAGCCCGGCCTGCAATGCGCGCTTGATCTGGAAGGCGCGGTCGGCGGTAGGCCGGCGCAGCGCCGACAGCAAAGTCCCGTTGTCATCGGCGGTCAGACCGTCGTCGGCCAGCGTCTCACCGATTTCCCATCCCGCGCGGCCGTTCTCCAAGGCGCGGAAGCCCTTCATCCAGGCTTCCTTGAAGGTGCGGCCGATGGCCATCACCTCGCCCACCGCCTTCATCTGCACGCTGAGCACCGGATCGGCTGTGGGGAATTTCTCGAAGGCAAAGCGAGGCACCTTCACGACCACGTAGTCGAGAACCGGCTCGAACGAGGCAGGAGTCTCTCGAGTGATCTCATTGGGAAGCTCGTCGAGCCGATAGCCGACGGCGACCTTCGTCCCGATCCGAGCGATGGGGAAGCCGGTCGCCTTCGACGCGAGCGCCGACGAGCGCGAGACGCGCGGGTTCATCTCGATGACCAGCATGTCGCCGGTCTCCGGGCTGACGGCGAACTGGATGTTGCAACCACCCGCGGCGACCCCGATCTCGCGGATGCAGGCGATCGACGCATCCCGCATCACCTGGTATTCGGCATCCGACAGGGTCATGGCCGGCGCCACGGTGATCGAGTCGCCGGTGTGCACGCCCATCGCATCGAAGTTCTCGATCGAGCAGACGATCACGACGTTGTCGGCGTGATCGCGCATCACCTCCAGCTCGTACTCCTTCCAGCCGATCACGCTCTTGTCGATCAGGATCTCGCCGATCGGCGACGCCTCGAGGCCCGTCCGCGCGACCTGCTCGAATTCCTCCCGGTTGTACGCGATGCCTCCGCCGGTGCCGCCCAGCGTGAAGGAGGGTCGGATGATAGCCGGAAACCCAGTCTCCTCCGCCACCACCAGCGCTTCCTCCAGCGAATGGGCGAATCCGCCGTGCGGCACCTCGAGGCCGATTCGCCGCATAGCCGCGCTGAACTGCTCACGGTCCTCGGCCAACCGGATCGCCCGGGCGTCGGCGCCGATCAGCTCCACACCGTACTTCTCCAGGATCCCGGAGTCGTGCAGGTCCAGCGAAATGTTAAGCCCGACCTGGCCGCCCATCGTGGGCAGCAACGCGTCAGGGCGTTCGCGCTCAATCACCCGCTCGACCCACTCCGTCGTGAGCGGCTCGATGTAGGTGGCGTCGGCCAGGTCGGGGTCCGTCATGATCGTCGCCGGATTCGAGTTCACCAGGATGACCCGGTAGCCCTCCTCCTTCAGCGCACGAACGGCCTGCGTGCCCGAATAGTCGAACTCGCAGGCCTGCCCGATCACTATCGGCCCACTGCCCAGCAGCAGGACGCTCGTTATGTCTTCCCGCTTCGGCATCGAGGTGGCGTACGACCCTCCGTTCTACTTCCTCTGGTCTGTGTTCCGAGACGAATTCTACCCGGGGCGCCCAGGTCGCGCCAGCCGCCCACCGACGCGACCCTGAATCCCTCCGCCCGCCCGGCTCGTAGGGCGAGTTGGAATGTCACTTCCCATACAGGAAAACAGGCGCGCCGGCATATCGGAGCGGCCGCCGGGACCCGGTTGCCCCGGCCCGGGCGGAGGGCCACATTGCCTGAAATACATCCACAACGTCGCTGATAACCACCATAGAAGCGAGTCGACAACCATGACTGATCAGAGTTTTTGGGGCAGATGGGGTCGGTTGGCGCCACTCTCCGCGCTCATCTTGATCGTGGGGTGCGCCACCTCGACCGGGCCAGCCGACCAGCCGGCGCCCACCGAGCCGGAAGCGATGCCGGAGGCGGCGGCCGAGATGCCCGCCCCCGAGATGGAGGTCAAAGCGGGCGAATTCGACAACGGCAAGATGTGGACGTTCGAGTACCCGCCGTTGGAGTATTTCGCCGAGACCTACGATTTCCAGCCCGATGCCGCCTGGTTCGAGAAAGCCAGGCTCAGCTCCCTGCGGATCCAGGGTTGTTCGGCGTCCTTCGTTTCGCCTAACGGCCTGATCGTCACCAACCACCACTGCGCCCGCGGCAGCGTCGCCGAGGTCAGCCAGTCCGGCGAGAACCTGCTGGACAACGGCTTCTATGCACCCTCGTTGGGGGAGGAGCGGGAATCTAGCCAGACGGCGGACCAGCTGATCGAGATCAGAGACGTGACCGCGGAGGTACACGCGGCGCTGGAAGGGGTGACGGACGCCGAGTACGGCGCCGCACGTGAGGCGATCGAAGAGGACCTGACGGCGCGGATCGCCGCGGAATTCGGCGGCGAAGAGGCCGGTATGCTGGTGCAGCTGATCGAGCTGTGGAACGGCGCCAAATACTCGGCCTACGTGTTCCATCGCTATACCGACGTGCGACTCGTCGCGGCGCCCGAGCTACAGCTCGGCTTCTTCGGCGGCGACTCCGACAACTTCACCTACCCACGCTACGCGCTCGACTTCTCGTTCTACCGCATCTACGACGAGAACGGTGAGCCCCTGAAGTCGGACAACTACTTCGACTGGAGCATCGACGGTGTCGAGGCCGGTGACGCCATCTTCGTTATCGGCAACCCCGGCGGTTCCAGCCGCCTGCAGACCGTCGCCCAGCTCGAGTGGCGTGGGGCCTACTGGGAGAAAGCGATCCTCGACCTGTTTCGCAGCCGCCTGAATATCCTCCGGGCATTCTACGCCGAAGACCCGGAGCTGGCCGAAGAGTCAGGCATCACCCAGAACCGGATCTTCGGGCTGAGCAACACCGAGAAGCTGTTCACCGGCAGGTGGAAGGGCCTGCAGAACCCGGAGTACATGGCCCGGCGTGCCGACACCGAGCGGCAGTTCCGTGAGGCGATCGAAAGCGACCCGGCACTCAATGCCAAGTATGCCGGCCTGATCGATCAGATGGCAGAGTTACAGCAGCAGCGCATGGGCTACGGACCTGACTTCGCCGCGTTCGTCGCCTTCGGCAGCTCGAATTGGGATGCCGCGGCGCTGGCACGGGCGAACCTGGCCTTCCAGTACCTAAGCGGGAGCCAGGCCGGCGCGCCGCAGGAGGCTCTCGCCAGGATCTTGGAGAGGTTCCACGCCATCGATAACCAGCCCGCATCGCTGCAACAGGCGCTGCTGGCCGCGCGGCTCAGCCAGTTCGAGCAGCACCTGGGCGCCGACAGCGAGATCGGCCAGTCGGTTCTGCAGGGTCGCTCCCCGGTGGAAGCCGCCGATGCCATCCTCGCCCACTCCGTCCTGGCCGACTCGGCCCGCGCCGCCGACGCCCTGGCGACAGGAGCGCTGACGATGGAGGACCCGGCAATTGCGGTGGTCAGCGCGGTCGCGGACCGGATGGGGGCCTACCAGGCCGCCTTCGGCCAGCTCGGGCAGCAGCAGGAAGCCATCGCCCAGCAGCTAGGCCTGGCCCGCTTCGACGTCTATGGAACGACGATTCCGCCGGACGCGACCTTCTCGCTGCGCATGGCCGACGGCATGGTGAAGAGCTACGAGTACAACGGAACGATCGCGCCGGTCTATACGACG
>JBDHHZ010000321.1:0-3857 GCA_039589115.1 Gemmatimonadota bacterium
ACCACGACGGTCGTCGTGCGGCTGGTCGACCTGGAGACCGGAGAAGTTCGGGCGACTGGTTCGTTCGAGAATCCACAGCGCTATGCCGGGTCGGATGTCATGGCGCGGATCGCGCACGCGGCGGCGGATTCCGAGGGTCGCCTGCGCACGACGCTGATTGCCTACGTGAACCAGGCCATCGAGGCGTTCTCCTGTGAACCCGAGACCATCTACGAGGTAACGGTGGTGGGGAATCCCACCATGCGTGACTCGTTCTTCGGTCTCGATGTCACGTCTCTGGGACAGAGTCCCTATCGCTCGCTCACCGAGCACGATCTCGATGCGGGCCAGCGGACGACCACGAGCCTGGAATCTCCCGCGCGAGAGCTCGGCCTCCACACACACGAGCGAGCGCGGGCCTACGGTCTCCCGCTCATCGGCGGCCACGTGGGCGCCGATGCTGCGGCCTGCCTGTTGGCGATCGACGCGATGAACGAAGATCGACTGGTCGCGTTGATGGATATCGGCACCAACACCGAGCTTCTGGTCGGCAATCGCGAACGGATGCTCTCCGCTTCCTGCCCAGCCGGACCGGCGTTCGAGGGCGGCACGATCGCCTGCGGGATGCCCGCGTTCCCAGGTGCCATAGAAGCCGTGCGGCTCGATGACGACAGAGCCCCGCACCCACGGGTGATCGGTGGCGGCGCGGCTCGCGGTATCTGCGGCTCGGGGCTGGTGGCCGCCCTCGGCGAGTTGCTCAGACACGACCTGATGGACTCGTTAGGTCGGATCGATGGCGAGCGGTTCGTGCTCGATCCGGGAGCCGGCATCTATCTCACCGACGAGGACATCGGTCGACTCGCGCAGGCCAAGGGCGCAGCCACTGCGGGCTGGACGCTGGTCATGAGAGGTTACGGGGCCGAGCGCGGTCCTCTGAAACGCCTCTATCTCGCCGGAGCTTTCGCCAACTACCTCGATGTGAAAGCAGCGCTTCGTATCGGTCTGGTCCCGCATATGCCGCGCGAACGGATTCGACCGGTGGGCAATGCCGCCATCGAAGGCGCCACGCTGGCGCTTCGGTCGCTGACATTGCGCCGCGAGCTCGAGTCCTTCGTCAAGAGCATCGAGCACATCGAGATGGAAACCGACGGGAGCTTCTTCGATGCGTTCGTCGAGGGTTGCCAGTTCAAGCCGCTCGGCGAGGTGGCGTGATGGCAGAGCGTTTTCTCGACGCGCTGAGGCAGCACGTGCTGCTGGCCGACGGGGCTGTGGGCACCGAGCTCCAGCGTACGGAGCTCGAGCCTGGCGGATGCGGTGAGCGATGGAACGTGGAGCATCCCGATCGCGTCCTGGCCATCCACCGCGCCTATGTAGATGCGGGCTCGGACTGCCTGATCACCAACACCTTCGGCGCCAGTCGCGTCATGCTCGAGCGTCACGGCTTCGGCGACGACGTGTCAGCGATCGTTCGGGCCGGCGTGCGAATCGCCCGCGAGGCCTTCGGCGAACGTCATGGCTTCGTGCTCGGTGGCATCGGCCCTCTGGGCGGCCTCCTCGAGCCGTACGGCGAGCTGGCTAAAGCTCGCGCTGCGGGTGCGCTCATCGAGCAGGCGGCCGCTCTGGTCGAGGCCGGCGTTGATGCGATCATCATCGAGACCCAGACCGGCCTCGATGAGCTGGGCATCGCCATCGCTGCGGCACGGGAGGCCGGCGCGCCGTGCGTAATCGGGTCTGTTGCCTTCGATGTCACATACGACGGAGCGGACTTGCGGACCATGATGGGCGTTGATCCCGAGACCGCTGCCCGCTTTATGACGGACGCCGGCGCCGATGTACTGGGCGTGAACTGCGGCTCGGGCGTGAACTTTGTCTGGGCTGCCGAGGCGGTGCGCCGTTACGGACGTGCGAGCGACCTGCCCAGCATGGCGCAGCCGAACGCCGGCCAACCGGTGCTCGAGGGCCTGCAGGTCGTATACAAGCAGGATCCCGAGAGCATGGCGCAGCAGCTTCAGGAGCTGCTCGCCGCCGGCGTCCGGGTGGTCGGCGGTTGTTGTGGCACGACGCCGGAACATATACGGCGGTTCCGCGCCGTTTTGGGGACATGATCCCACGGAGACTTCCATGTCACATGTAAGACGAGCCGCGGTTAAGCTCTCCGGTCTGTTACTCGTCGCCATGGCTGGCGCCTCCGCCAGCAGTGCTATTGCGCAAGAGGCGCAGGGTGACTTTCCCCGTCTTCAGGCGCTCCACATCGAGATGCGCGATGGGGTCAAGATCGCGGTCGACGTGTGGCTGCCGGCCAGCCTCGAGCGAAGCGCGAAGATCCCGACGGTCATGCGGGCTACACGTTACTGGCGCGCGGTGGATCTGGTAGATGCGCGGTTGGAGGACGACCGCAACTACCGAGCGGCCGATCGATTCAACGCCGCCGGGTATGCCGTCGTCGTCGTCGATGCACGCGGAAGCGGCGCGTCGTTCGGCACGCGTCGCTACGAGCTGAGCCGGGACGAGGTAAGCGACTACGGCGAGGTGGCCGATTGGATCGTAGCGCAGCCGTGGTCGAATGGCCGAATCGGTGCCTACGGCGGGTCCTATGAGGGCAACACCGCGGAGATGCTGGCGGTCAACATGCGGCCGGCGGTCAAAGCTGTCGCGCCCCTCTTCAACGACTTCGACAACTTCGGCCAATTGGTCTTCCCCGGTGGGATCCTCACCGTCGGCTTTTTGGAAGGATGGTCACGGGCGGTCGGTCAGATGGATCGAAACGACGTCTGCGCGTTATATGGACGGAATGGCGCCGAGTGCGAGGCGCTGAAGCACCGGGTGACCGGGGTCAAACCCGTCGATGCCGATACGGACCGTGCCTTGCTCGCCGCAGCCGTCAGCGAGCACGCGGCGAACACGCCGCCCTATGAGGCGGCGTTGGAGTACGAGTACCGCGACGATCCGTTCGGTCCCAACGGCGAGACAGATGTCGGGTACAAGCGCAGCCCGTGCGCCTACCTGCCGCAGATCGAGGCGTCGGGAGTCGCGATGCTGATCCGTGTGGGCTGGCTGGATGCGGCTACGGTGAACGGGGCGCTGGGTCGGTACAATTCGATCGGCAATCCACAGCAGGTGGTGATCGGACCATGGGATCACGGAGCTCGCAACAACGCCGACCCGTTCATGCCCGCAGACGCGCCGGTCGAGCACACGCAGGAAGAGCACGACGCCCAGTTGCTGGAGTTTTTCGACGCGTTCTTGACGGAGGATGGCTCGCGAGAGATCGACGCCGGCATAACCTACTACACTCTCGGCGCCGGCGAGTGGAAGACGACCGACGTTTGGCCGCCCGAGGGTTTCGAATCGCGTCGCTGGTACTTCGCGGAGGGCGGTGGGCTGAGCATCGAGCGGCCAGAGAGCGAGCAGGGTGCCGACAGCTACACCATCGACTACGAGGCGACGACGGGCACGCATAACCGCTGGTACACGAACGGCGGCGCCGGCGATGTGGTCTACCCCGATCGCGCGGAAGAGGACGAGAAGCTGCTAACGTACACCAGCGCGCCGATGGAGCGGGATGTCGAGATCACAGGCCATCCGCTGGTGACGCTCTACGTGTCGTCCACGCACACGGACGGTGCGTTCATCGTCTACTTGGAGGACGTAGCGCCCGATGGCTGGGTCACCTACATCACCGAGGGCCAGTTGCGGGCCACGATGCGGCGCGTGACCGACGAGCCGCCGCTCTATCACAAATACGGCCCGCACCGCAGCGAGCTACGCGCCGATGCGATGCCCCTCGTACCCGGCGAGCTCGCCGAACTGACCTTCGATCTGTGGGCGACCTCGGTGCTGATCAGGCAAGGCCACAGGATCCGTGTCGCCATCGCCGG
>JBDHHZ010000322.1:0-3856 GCA_039589115.1 Gemmatimonadota bacterium
CAGAGCTACACAAGTACGTCGGTCCAAGCGGTCTCCAGTGGCGGGCCCGGTTTGCGGAGCCCGGCGGCTGCAGCCAATTTGCGGATGACCTCTTTGTCTAAATTAGCGCCCACACCGCACAGGAGGACAGCCATGCACGGAGCAGCAGCCGCTGCCGCGGCCATCGCCCAGGCAGTCAAGGCATCGGGTGCGATCGTCAACATGAAGCCGGATGACTTCGTGCAGATCATCCACCGCGCCGAGGAGCCTGTCGTGGTGATGGCGATAAGCAAGTTATTCGGGAAGACCAGCTACAAGTACCTCACCAGCTATAAGGGATTGGCCTTCTACACGAAGTCGCCGTCCCAGCTGCCGATCGGCATCAGGATGGAGCTCGTGCACGCCAAGAGCATCTGGATTCCGGGTTGAGGCAGGAAGAACGGAGCTAGAGATGGAATTCCGCCGAACTCACTCCGGCGCGCCGTGGGAGTCGCGGGTCGGATACTGCCGCGCGCTGCGGGCTGGAGCGCACATCTACGTCACGGGGACAGCGCCGGTGGCCGAGGAGGGTGGCGTCTTCGCGCCCGGCGACGCATACGCGCAAGCGAAGCGCTGCTTTCAGATCATCGAGAGCGCGCTCAACGATCTCGACGCCGACCTCTCCTGCGTCGTCCGGACTCGCATGTTCGTGACCGATATCAGTCGCTGGGAAGAGTACGGGCGCGCGCACGGTGAGGTCTTCGGCGAACATCCGCCCGCCACAACGATGGTGGAGGTGAAGGCGCTGATCGACCCGGCGATGCTGATCGAGGTGGAAGCCGACGCGGTGTGCCGGGACTCGTCCTGATCCAGCGCCAGGCCGCGCCCCCCGTGCGGCCCCCGCCCCCCCTGGACCGACCTGAGGCCCCATAAGTATATTCCCGCCTTCAACACGGAGGCGGAGCGCCTCCGTTTCCGCTGGGGAAAGCACCCCCAACCCTAGGCTTTCCCGGCGGCTTCGTTCGGTGGGGACTTTCCTCGTGGGTCTGCCGCCCCGCAGCGATTTGTACCCCTCTGTCCTGAGCCCGGCCGGGTGCAGGAGGTTCTCATGGGCCAGGCGATCTCAGTGCCCGACGTGGATGTCGAGTACCTACGTGGTGAGATCCAGAAGGAGTACGCCGAGGTCGCTCTCAACCCCGAGCGCGGCTTCCATTTCCACACGGGCCGCCCGCTGGCGAAGCTGCTCGGATACGATGAGGCCCTGGTCGACTCCATCCCGGAGAGCGCGCTGGAGTCGTTCGCGGGCACGGGCAACCCGTTCAGCCTTGGCGCGATCGAACCCGGCGAGAAGGTGGTAGACATCGGCTCCGGGGCGGGCATCGACAGCCTCATAGCCGGCCGTCTCGTCGGACCAGGCGGTCATGTCATCGGAATCGACATGACGCCGGACATGCTGCAGAAAGCCGCGAGCGCCGCCCAGGAAGCCGGGATGGGCCACGTGGAATTCAAGGAGGGCCTGGCGGAGAAGCTTCCGGTGGAGGACGGCTGGGCGGACGTCGTGATATCGAACGGCGTCGTGAACCTATGCCCTGACAAGCTTCGAGTCTTCCGTGAGATCCATCGCGTACTGAGGCCCGGTGGTCGGCTGCAGATCGGCGACATAATGGTCCAGAGGCCCGTCTCGGAAGAGGCCAAGAAAGACATCGATCTCTGGAAGGGTTGAGTGGCCGGCGCTCTGCTGGAAGCAGAGCTCCAAGCGGTGGTTAAGGCTGCCAGTTTCGATGGCTTCGAGATCACCTGGCGCGGCGATGTCTTCGCCGGCGCGCCACAGCAGTCCAGTGCCGCCTACTTCGGAACGCTGGGCATCAATTTCCGCGCGCAGAAATCGCTCTAAGCGACGTTTCACATTCAGCGCCGAGACACCCGGCGAAGTCCGCGGCCTCATGGCGAAGCGGGCTCGCCGGGTTGCTCCTCTGGCCTTCTTGCCTGTGGTTGGGCTCCAGGTTACTTGATAGGCTCACCCAAACACGCCAGTGAAGAGCCTCGTTGATACGGCGCTGACCCATGACCGGAGGTGTCGCCTTGGTAAGCAAACCTTTCTCGACGATCAGCCGGCTCAGCCTGGGCCTGATGCTCCTGCTCGTGTTCGCCGCCGACGCGGCGGCGATACCCGCATTCGCCCGCAAGTACAAAGTCAGCTGCCAGCTCTGCCACAACCCGGCCCCCACTCTCAACGCGTTCGGAGAGAACTTCGCGGGTAACGGGTTCCGGTTCGCCGCCGACGAGCCGCCGCGCGACACCGTGTCGACCGGAGACGAACTGCTCGAGCTGTTGGACCAGATCCCGCTCGCGGTGCGATTCGATGCTTACGTCCAGGCCTTCGCCGACGGCGACGTGACCGGCGACTTCAAGACACCGTACAACATGAAGATCCTGTCGGGCGGAACGCTGTTCAAAAGCGTCTCCTATTATTTCTACTTCTTCCTGTTCGAGCGCGGTGAAGTGGGCGGTATCGAGGACGCGTTCATCTACTTCAATGACATCGGCGGCGCGCCGCTGGATGTGGCGGTAGGCCAGTTCCAGGTCTCCGATCCCATGTTCAAGCGGGAGTTGCGACTCGAATTCGACGACTACGCCGTCTATCGCGCGCGCATCGGCGACCAGCCGCAGGACCTCACATACGACCGCGGCGTCACGGCGGCTTGGGACGTCGCAACCGTGACGCTGACCGGTACCGTGGTGAACGGGAACGGAAAAGGTGAATCGGAGCCCAACAGGCGACTGGACAACGACGCCCCCAAGGACGTCTTCGGGCACGTGAACTGGCCGGTCATCCCCGAGTTCCGCGTCGGAGCCATGGGCTACTACGGTCGCTCGAGCCTGGCCGAGGGTGAGACCGGTGTCGACGCCGAACTGTGGATGGCCGGCCTCGACGCGAGTCTCTCCGTCGGCCAGTTGGAGGTCAACGGCCAGTACGTCCACCGCGAGGACAGGAATCCGACGTTCACCGCCGGCGAGCCGGAGGTGAAAACCGACGGTGGGTTCGCGGAAATCGTCTACCGGTTCCCCGGCGCGCGCTGGTACGTCCTGGGCCTGTACAACCACATCTACGCCGACCAACCGCTACTCGATGTGCGGCTGGGAGGGCCGTCGGAGATCAGTCGCTACCAGACGATCACCGGCGGATTCGGCTGGATGTGGCGGCGCAACTTCCGCGCTCTGTTCGAAGCCGGCTGGGACATCGAGCAGGAATCCACGCGCTGGACGGCCGGGCTCAGTATGGCCTTCTGAGCCCCATGGCCGGGCTCGGCGATTTAACCCTCGCCGAGCTCGGCCTTCAGGAACGCCACCGTCCGCGGCCACGCCTTCTCGGTCGCCAGCGTGTTGGCGCCCTCGCGCCCCGACTGCTGCCGTAGGAAACCGTGGCCGGCGCCCTCGAAGATCTCGTACTCGTAACGCTTACCGAGCCGCTTCATCTCCTCTTCAGCCGCCGGGATCGTCGAGTTGACCCGCGCGTCATCTCCGCCATACAGGCCAAGCACCGGCGCCTCGATCTGCGCCAGCGCCTCGGTCGGCGGCGCCGACCCGTAGTAGACCACGGCGGCGTCCAGGTTGGGCTGGGCGGTAGCGTAACGGAAGCTAGTGGAGCCGCCCCAGCAGAAGCCGATGGTGGCAAAGCTCGAGGCCGCCGCGGGCAGCGACATGGCGTACTCGGCGGCAGCGTTCAGACGCATCACCACTTCCTGGCGATCCAGCGCCCTGACCAGGGCGACCGCGCCCTGGCGATCCACCGATTCCGTTCCGCCGCCGTCCGGACCCTTGCCGCTCAGCATGTCGGGTGCGATGGCGATGAAACCCTCAGCGGCGAGCTGATCGGCAACGCCACGAATCCAGTCGG
>JBDHHZ010000323.1:0-4235 GCA_039589115.1 Gemmatimonadota bacterium
GCGCGCTGTGGTGCAGCCAGCCAGTGACGTGTGGCGAGGGAGGTGGAGGCCGGTGAGCTTGCATCGAAGAAAACACGGTAGTGCGAATGGTTCCAGGCATCGAATGCTGCTAAAAGGTGTGCGCGGTCCTTCCAAGTCGGATCGGGCAGTGCCGCTCGACCTGAGACTCCGAGCTATCTCCGACAGAATTCCCGCCTCGCACATCGACCAGCTATGGGTTTTCCCACCGCTCCCCAACCGCGAGGTGTCTTGCGAGTTCGTGGTACTCATCTGCTATGACGGCGGTGAGGACCGGCGCCGTATCCTGACCTGTCACGTGGACGCGCAGTTCAGCGATCCGGAGAGCGATGAGTTCGAGCTCGTACAACGCGTACGCCAGCAGGGGATGGCCCCGCAGCGTTCGGTTGCCGACATCCCCGACCGCCTGCTCGGCCGACTCGCCGATGCGGGCGTCCCCGAGATCGTCGAGGTCGGTGGGCGGATCGAAGCGTGGGAAGAGGCGCTGACCCGCTTCACCAACCGGCAACGGCAACGGGCACGGGGTATTGGCCGGACACGACCCGTTACTCGTTGACAGCCGTGTCTTACCTGTAGTAACTTTTAGTACTATTATTGATGGGGATTTACTAGGTAACGGCGCAGAAAGCGGATCGGACAGTTAACGGAATGGATGTCGTGGAGAGCGGTACGAAAGCGGCAAGACTGAAAACCGCGTTGGAGGCGAGCGGCCACCGGCACACGGCGCAGCGAGCGGCGATATCCCGCTACCTACGTGGCGTCAAGACGCACCCCACCGCCGACGAGATCTTCACGCAGGTGCGTGAGGTTCTGCCGGATATCAGCCTGGCAACGGTCTACAAGGCGCTGGAGGCGTTCGTGGAGTCGAGTGTCGCCCGCAAGCTGGACCTCGGCGCGGGGCCGGCGCGCTACGATGGCCGTATCGATGACCACGATCATGTGCGTTGTCTGAAGTGCGGCATGGTACGAGACGTGGTAGGTGCGCACGACACAGACCTGATAGAAGGTCTTCGCAGCGACGACGGTTTCGATATTCTCGACTACCGCCTTGAATTGATCGGCTACTGCCCAAGCTGTCGGAACTAGTCGACCCAGTTGCGCTGTAATCTCAATCCACTCCCGGGCTGGGCTCGGGTCCTGGTACACTGCGCGCGGTGCCTGCATCCGCAGGTGCGCGCGCTTTCTGTGTAGGAACTGAGCGAGATGGAATCCAGTCAACTCGTACCCAAGAAGATCTTCCTCACCAAAGGGGTGGGCACCCATCGCGAGCGTCTCTCGGCTTTCGAGATGGCGCTACGCGACGCACGTATCGCCAGGTACAATCTGGTGAACGTCTCGTCCATCTTTCCGCCGCACTGCGAGCTGATCGAGCGGGAGGAGGGGTTGGAGTTACTGACGCCGGGCCAGATTGTCTTCGCCGTCATGTCGCGGCTCGAGACCAACGAGCCGAGCCGCCTCATCGCGTCCAGCATCGGAGTGGCGATTCCGAAGGATCCCGATCAGTTTGGCTACCTGTCGGAGCACCACGAATACGGCCAGAGCGAAAAGACGTCCGGCGACTACGCCGAGGACCTGGCGGCCAGCATGCTGGCGACGATTCTGGGAGTGCCGTTCAACCCGGACACGGCGTGGGACGAGCAGCGTGCCCAGTGGCAGGTCTCCGGGAAGATCGTAAAGACGACGAACGTCACCCAGACCGCCGAGGGCGGGGAGGACGGCAAGTGGGTGAGCGTGGTCACGGCCGCCGTGCTGCTACCCTGAGGTGAACGAATGTCGGATTTCTCCTGGGAGGACCCCTACGCCTTCCTTGGGCTGGGGGAAGAGTTCAGCGCCCTCGATCGGGCACGGGTCGTACTGCTGCCGGTGCCCTACGAAGCAACGACCTCCTACATGGAGGGCACGCGCCGCGGCCCCGAGGCGATCCTGGCGGCATCACGTCACGTAGAGCTCTACGACCACGAGCTGGATAGCGAGCCCTACCTGGTCGGCGTCCACACACACCCGATGGTGGAGCTGACGGCGGAGGGGCCGGAGGCGGCACTGGCGGAGCTGAGCGAGCGCTACGCGGCGGCGGCCGCCGGCGGCCGGTTCGTCATCACGCTGGGCGGTGAGCACACGATAACCCAGGTCCCCGTGCTCTACTGGGCCGATCGTCTGGACGATGACCTCTCGGTGCTTCAGTTCGACGCCCACGCCGATCTGCGCGACAGCTTCCACGGGACCCGCTGGAGCCATGCCTGCGTTATGCGGAGGGTCGTGGACCGGGTGCAGCCGGTGGGTGTGGGGATCCGGGCCATAGACCTGGAGGAAAAGAAGCTCATCGATGAGCTCGGGCTCACGATGGTCTACGGTGAAGAGCTTGGCAGCGACGGCTGGGTGGACCGCGTGATGGAAGCGCTGGGTGAGAACGTTTACATCAGCTTCGACGTGGATTTCTTCGATCCAGCGTACGTACCATCCACCGGAACGCCCGAACCGGGTGGCGGCAACTGGGAGCAGGCGATGACCTTGCTTCGCCGGGTCTTCGCCGAGCGTAACGTGGTGGCAGCCGATGTCGTCGAGCTGGCGCCGTTGCCCGGCGTGGTGGCGTCTGATTTCTTGGTGGCGAAGCTTGTCTATAAGATGATAGGCTATTGGGAGGCCGGTGGTCGGTAGCCGGTAGCCGGTAGAGAGCTACTGATACCACTGTCCTACTGACCGCACTGACACAGACTCACATGCAAGACGGCACCTCAATCGGAATATTCGTCGCTCTCCTCGCGGGGCTCCTCTCATTTCTGAGTCCCTGCGTTCTGCCTCTCGTGCCTTCCTACGTTTCGTTCGTCACCGGGTTGGGCATGGAGGAACTGGAGCAAGGCGGCGGCGATGTGAAGCGGGTGACGCTGGTGCATTCGCTGCTGTTCGTCGCCGGCTTCACGTTGATCTTTCTCTTGATGGGCGCCTCGGCGACGTACATCGGGCAGCTGCTCCGCGCCTATCAGGACATCATCGCCCGTATCGGTGGCGTCATCATCATACTCTTCGGCATCCTGCTCCTGGGCATCATCCCGATCCCGGCGCTGAGCCGCGAGAAGCGCTACCAGTTCCAGAACAAGCCCGTAGGCTATGCGGGGACGGTGGCGGTGGGCGTGGCTTTCGGCGCCGGCTGGGTCCCGTGCATCGGGCCGATCCTCGGCGCCATCCTCACGCTGGCGGCGACCCGCGCCAACGTGGCCGAGGGCGTCGGACTGCTGTTCGTCTACTCGCTCGGGCTGGCGATCCCCTTCGTCTTGAGCGCCGTCGCGCTCACCGCATTCCTAGGTTGGTTCCAGAAATTCCGTCGCTACATCCGCTACGTGGAATGGGTCGCGGGCATCCTGCTCATCCTGGTGGGCACCCTGCTGGTATCCGGTAAGTTCACGATCCTGGCGGGCTGGCTGATCCAGTTCACTCCCGACTTCCTGCTAGAGCACATCTAGGCCGGTGGCCGGTGGCCTGTGGCTGGTAGCCGGTGGCCGGTAGCCGGTGGCCGGTAGTCGGTGGCCGGTGGCCGGTGGCCGGTGCCAGGGGTAGCTTGCATCGAGGGTCCCTCCGCGCGGAGGTGTTGAAATGCGCGTTCTTCGCATAATTGCCATCGCTTCGTTCCCGGCGTTACTAGTCGCCTGCGAAGATACGGTCGAGTCGGATCAAGCTCCGCAAGATAGTGCCCGAGTGATAGTCGGTGGCCTAGAGCAGACCGTTACCTTCACGCCGGTGGTCGATTCGGGCGGCGACTTCGGCTTGCAGTCGACGCTGGTGAACGTCGGGGCGTCGCCTGCGGTCGTCGAGGCCATAGGAGGATGCTGTTGCTTGCGCTTAGACACGGAGCTCCAGCTGGACTGCATGCTCGGCTGCCCCTGCTGGATTGTCGATACGCTCGCTCCTGCCGACACACTTTGGGCCATCGAAGCCAGTCGTGTGCACTCTCCACCCGGGCGCTATTCCCTGCGGGTCGGTCAGCTGGTCGATCCTGAGGTATGGGTGGAGGTCGAGGTCGTGGTCAGGTCGCCGAGCCAACAGGCACCCTGAGCTCGATTCAATATTCATTAGCCGACACTCGTCAGCCGATTATCAAGTGGACTGCGTCGATCTCCAATGACCAATGACCGATATCCGATGACCACCTGACCATCGGATGTCGATCATTGCGCATCGGGCGTTGAGGTAGTCCACTCGGTCATCGGTTACTGGATGTCGGT
>JBDHHZ010000324.1:0-4472 GCA_039589115.1 Gemmatimonadota bacterium
CGGGAATGTCGGCACGCGCCGTAGATCTTCGCCGCGCTGTAGCATCTCGATCGTCGGGCCGCCGCCGTGGTCGCCAACGCCGTAGAGGACGATCTGATGGTTGACGCCGGTCCGCTCACGATCTTCGACCCGCTGGGCCACGAGCCGGCCCGGATCAAGGTTGTGAGTATAGCCGTACGGATTGTACGTCAGAACCCTCGACCCGTCGCGGCCTTCCCAGTAGAAGGCGTTGTAGGCGAACTCGGTGGAATCATTCCAGCGGATCTTCTGCGTGACGAAGTAGTCGAGCCCCGCACCCTTCAATATCTGCGGGATCGTCCACGGGTAGCCAAAGCAGTCGGGCGTCCAGGCGACCTGCGAGCGGCGACCGAACCGCCGCTCGAAGTAGCGCTGCCCATAAAGCCCCTGACGCACCAGCGACTCGCCCGACGGCACGTTCAGGTCCGACTCCACCCACCAACCGCCCACCGGCACCCAGCGTCCGCGCTCGACCGCCGCATGCAGCGAGTCGGCGAGGCCCGGTTCCAGCCGGTCCAACATATCGTAGTAAGCCGCGTGGCTGCCGCTGAAGATGTAGCCCGGGAAGATCTCGGCCAGCTTCAGCGATGTGCGCCAGGTGTTACGGACGACATCGATCGTCTCGCTCCACGGCCAGAGCCAAGCGGCGTCGATGTGCGAGTTACCTACGAGATGCAGCGTGGGTAAGCCGCGCCGCCCGGCGCACCGAACGCACGCAGCCAGATCACAGGATCGGGGCGCTCGATCTGCGGGGCTCGGCCCGTCAAAGTTCTTGCGTATTCGTATCCGTCAGCGTACTCGGCGTAGCCGATCTCTCGCACCCGGACGACCGGCGTCATCCAGAGCGTCCGCCCGGGCTCCGGCACGATCTCGATGTCGAGTCCGTCTCCGGCGCGGCACGGCGCACAGAGCTCCAGCTTTCCATCGCGCCAGGACGTCTCGTTTCCATTGACCCGGTAGACGGCACGCGGTCCGAGCCCCAGCGTCAGCAGGTCCAGGCTCGAGCCATCGAACGCGGTCGGTACTACGAGATCGGCAGCCAACCGCGTTGCGCCGTCACCGGCGGAGTCGACGGCCAAATCGCCGATCGCGACCCGGCCACCGGCCAGCCGCAGCAGACGGTCGGCGTCGGCGTAAACAGCCGCCCGATCCGCGCCTCCCTCCCACGTGATGGCCGCGGCCAGCGGCGCTTCGCCGATCACCGCGCGCCGCACGGCGTCGAACCCCAGATCCAGTTCCATCGGCGCCGGCTGTCCGGGGGGCACCTCGGTGAAGCTGCCGGTCGCCACAACGTGCCCTTCCTGCGTTACGTCCAGCCGCACCTGGCGGAACGGCTCCGCGCCCCAGGCGGCGACCGGAATCCGGGCGGTAGCGACGAGATCCCCGCCCCGCCAACTCAGCGATGCGTTGAGGAAGAGCGGCCCGGCCGTCACCGTCGGTCGCGGGTGATTGTGTGTGACCATGGCCGGCGGCTTGGCGGTGGAGAGCATCAGCCCCTCACCCGGCGACAGGCGCGCCAGCATGCCGAAGCCGCCGCCACGGTTCAGCGGCTTGAGCAGCACACTGTTCCAACCCTGGGCGAGTTGGACGGTCACCGAATCGCTTCCGGTACCGAGGCCGCGTGCCACCTCGTTCAGCCAAACGCGCTGGCCGTTGACGTGGACCACCAGATCGTCATCGCTATCGGATACCAGCAGAACCGTGCGATCTTCCGGCGCGAAGACGTACGCGTGTCCGTAGGCCGCGCTCCACTCGGTCCCCTGACCCGTGAAGACCTCGTTCAGGTCGAGCCGCCCGAACGGATCGGTCTCGACCTCGACCCAGCCTTCGTCGCCGAGGGTAGGCAGGGCAGACTCCTCGCCACCCAGGTAGTCACCGGTGACGCGCGCCGCACCCGTGTCAGATGGGACCGGGCCATACACGAGCCACTGCTTGATGACGAGGTCCTGCGACCGAAGAGGAGAGACAGACGCGAAGACCAGAGTCAGGAGAATCGCCCAGCTACGCATTGCCCGCTCCGTTGCGTTTGGTACAAATCTGCCCAGCGGCTTGCCGAGCCCGCCTGTAGTTGCCAGCCTCATCGTGGATCGCGCCGCCCGCGGGCGCAACCCTGGTGCCGCACACGGTGCCGCCGTAATGTGCAGCAACCTAGTACCTCGACTACCCGACATGAAGCTTCTCGTACATCACGCCGTCTCGATCGCTTTCGTCTCGGTCGCCCTCCTGGCGACGAGCGCGACGGGCAGCGCGCAGCAGGCAGGGCACGCCTTCGAAACCTTCCGCGTCGACCTCAGCGCGACCGCAAACGTCAACAACAACACGCTCCACGAGTTCTGGGACCCGCGGGTCGGCGCCGAGCTGAGCGTAGCGACGCCGTTCTACCTGGGCAGCGTGGAGCTGGGCGCTCACTATGTCGGATTCAACGCGCTGGCTTCCGAGCAGCCCGACTTCACCTCGCTCTACATCTACCTCGGCTGGGGATGCGAATTGGCTCTTAGCCAGCGGCTTCGCTGGTACAACGGTTTCCGCATCGGCAGCTTCCTCATGCGCTTCGATGTCCCGAGTGGGAACAAGACCGAGCAAGAGCTCGCTTTCGCCCTGAACACAGGTCTCCGATACCCCATCGCCGGCCACTGGTCGGTCGCCGTTTCGGCCAGGTACCAGGTCGTCTACACACACGAGCGGATACATCTCGCCTACATGACCGCCGGACTCGGCCGCTCGTTCGGGATGCCGCGCTGGCTGAAGGAGTTCCTCGATTGAGGGCGATCGCCGTCTGCCTGTCGCTCGTCTTCGCCGGGGCACCGCAGGCCGCTGCCCAGCTGGGCCGACCGGCATCGCTCGGCAGTCAGGTGATCACGGCCGAGCGGATGCGGGAGGCCGGGGTGCGCCGGCTCAGCGAGGTCTTGATGCTGGTCGACGGGTGGGACGCGACCACCGTTCAGGGATTCACCTGGGGTGCGAGCCCGCTCGGCCTCTCCTCGTATTCGCGACCCGATTGGGCGGTGATGCTCGACGGCCAGGTGGTCGATCTGGTCCTATTCGGAGTTCGAGGCCTGGAACGGATCCCCGTGACCATCGGCCAGATCGATTCGGTCACGGTCACGACGGCGCCGCGCCTGCACGACGGCGCCTTCGTCCAGACCGGCGTGATTCACTTCCACACCCGGCGGCCGCGCCGCGGGCTCTCGGTCCGCGCGCACGCGACGACGGCGAACGAGACCGGCGACCCCGGTCCCTACAAGTACACCGAGCTCAGCACGCCGAACATCGACAGGATAGGCTCGGGAGTCTCCGGCTCGGCCTCCTATAGTACGGGACGCGCCTTCCTCGAGGCCGGTGCCCTGCGGCAGGAGCACTTCGTCACCAACCCACGGATCCGCCAGCGGAACCGCGACATCTCGGTCGAAGAGCACCCGATCATCAAGCAGAGCGCCGCTTCGCTCAGAGGCGGCCTGCGCTTGGGAAGCACGCAGCACGCCCTCTACCTGGGCCGTTCTTGGACGCGCGACTACTACTTTCTGAAGCAGTACGGGCGCGAAGTGCCGGTGGAGAGCCCCTTCACCCAATTGGGCATCGACGGGACGCTGCGTCTTCCCGGCTCCACCACCCTAGGCTACCGGGCCGCTTACTCGGTCAACGAGCTCGACGAGCACGCCAACACGCTCGACCTCGACTACGACTGGAAGCTCAGCCGCTCGAGAGTGGATCTCGAGGCGTCGCGCCGCGGCCGCTCTTACAGAGCGCGACTCGGCGCCGGAGTCGAGCACGCCGCGGCGCAGACCGGCTATTCCCTTAGCGACGACGACTTCACGTTGTTCAAGATCTACAGCGATCTGGGCTACCGGCTGGGCGATGCCAACGACGGAGCCCTCACCGTCCAGCTGACCGCGAGCGCTGATCACGCCTGGAAAGCGGTCCTTCATCATCGCTGGCGGCCCGGCCCGCGACACGCGATCGAGGCTTCCCTCTCGTACCTCGAGCGTCTGCCGGAAGAGGACGACCGCATCTGGTACTGGCACCGGCGCGGCTATCGCTTCCTTCCCGACAACGGCGTTCCGGTGACCATCGAAGGAGAGCCGGGCACCGCCCGTACGACAGCGCTCGACCTCGGTTGGACGGGATGGCTCGGGAACCGGCTGCGGGCGCAGCTCCGCGGTTACTTCCGCACGTTCTCGGGCCTCTCCCTCGAGGACCAGCCCTTCCAGTTCGACTCGCTCAGCGGCGCCTTCTCCGGCCCCGTCCGCCTCGCAGCAAGTCAGAGCGGCGAGATCGGTGGCGCCGAGATCGGGGCGGACTGGGAGGCGCTGCCGGCGCTCGAGATCGCCGCCTACTATCGCTACCAGGACGTAATCAGCGGAGACGATCTCTTCCAGAACGCCTGGCGCACCGTTCCCAAACACGTGCTACGGATCTCGGCGCTGTACACTCCCTGGCCGAGCGTGGATTTGTGG
>JBDHHZ010000325.1:0-3832 GCA_039589115.1 Gemmatimonadota bacterium
CGTTCCCCAATCACGGATTAGCGCTCGACCCGCTCATCAACTCTCATGCGTTCGCCTGGCGACTCCAACGAGAGAGGTAGGAGAGTCATGCCCCGATGTAACCTGGTCTTGATCGTCTGCGCGGTGTTCTTCGCGCGTGCTGCTTCCGCCCAGGAGGCCATACCTACGGAGGATGAGTTCATCGAGGTCATCCGCGCTCAGGGCGTGGCCGAGGCAGTCGGTGTATTCCAGAGCGTACGGGGCAGGGAGCCCGATGCGGTGGTCTTCTCCGAAGGCGCGATGAACCGGCTGGGTTATGAGTACGTGAACGAGGGCAGGGTCGAAGAGGCCATAGAGATATTCAAGTTGAACGTAATGGCGTATCCCGACGCTTCCAATACCTACGACAGTTTAGGCGAAGCGTACATGATGCATGGTGACATCGAGCAGGCCATCGCCAACTACAAGAAGTCGGTGGAGCTGAACCCCGAGAACGTGAACGGAAGCAGGTACGCGTTTGCCTTAGAGAACTACGTCAAATACGAGTACCACATCCCGATGAGAGACGGGGTAAGGCTGTACACACAGGTCTATGTGCCGAGGGATCGAAGTCGAGACTATCCCATCCTCTTCAAGCGCACGCCGTACGGGGTTGGCAGCTACGGGCCGCACAACTACAACAACTATCTCGGGCCGAGCGAGTCCGTCGCACGGGACATTTACATATTCGTCTATCAGGACGTTCGCGGGCGATACATGTCGGAAGGTTTGTACGACAACATGCGGCCGCACGTGCCCGGCGATTCTGAGATCGACGAGAGCTCGGACACGTACGACACGATAGAGTGGCTGCTCGAGAACGTTGAAGGTCACAACGGTAAAGTCGGGATGTGGGGTACCTCGTATCCCGGCTTTTATGTGACCGCGGCGCTGCCGGAAGCGCACCCCGCTCTGGTGGCTTCTCTTCCGCAGGCACCGATCTCCGACTTCTTCTTCGACGACTTCCACCACCACGGCGCGTTCATCCTGACCTACTGGCTGTTCATGCCTATCACTGGTTATCAGAAGGACAGTCTGACAACGCGCGACTGGTTTCAGATGGTGCGGTCTCATACGGCGGACGGCTACAAGTTCTTCATGGACCTGGGTCCGCTGAAGAACACCAGCGAGTACTACGGCGAGGACAACTTCTTGTGGTGGCAGGTAGCCGCGCACCCGAACTACGATGAGTTCTGGCAGGCGCGCAATATCCTGCCGCACCTGAAGGATGTCGATCACGCCGTGATGACGGTGGGCGGCTGGTTCGACGCCGAGGACCTGTATGGGCCGCTCAACATCTACAGGACGCTGGAGCGCGAGAACCCGGGGTCGTTCAATGTGCTGGTGATGGGGCCCTGGGCGCACGGCGGCTGGGGGTATGACCGGTCGCCGCATATGGTTGGGAACCTCTATTTCGGCGACAACATCTCGGGCTGGTATCAGCGCGAGGTCGAAGCGCCCTTCTTCCGGTACTTCCTGAAAGGGGAAGGTGAGCCGCCCAGCTACGAGGCCCTGACCTTCGATACCGGTCGCAACGAGTGGCTGGAGTTCGACGTGTGG
The DNA here is from genome assembly GCA_039589115.1 of Gemmatimonadota bacterium. GTDB lineage: Bacteria > Gemmatimonadota > Gemmatimonadetes > Palauibacterales > KS3-K002. The sequence continues at coordinate 1,579 of JBDHHZ010000325.1, forward strand.
CCGCCGGCGGAGGTGGAACCGGCGCGACTGTACTTCCAGGGCGGCAAAGTTCTTTCGAGTGATCCGCCGGTGCGCGGCGTCGCCGAGTACACGGAGTACGTCAGCGACCCGAACGAGCCGGTCCCATACACCGACGCGACACGCATCCGCGGCACGCCCCGATACTATATGAGCGAGGACCAGCGCTTCGCCGGGCGGCGGCCGGATGTGATCGAGTTCCAGACCGAGGTTCTGGAGGAGGACGTTACCCTGGCCGGTGACATCATCGCGAGCCTGAAAGTATCCACGACGGGCACGGCCGCCGACTGGGTGGTGAAACTGATCGACGTTTATCCTGATGATGAGCCGAACAACGAGCACACGCCCGGCCACATCCGGTTGGGCGGCTACCAGCAGATGGTGCGGAGCGAGGTGATCAGGGGACGGTTCCGCAACAGCTACGAGCACCCGGAACCGTTCGTGCCCGGCGAGGTAACGGAAGTGACGCTGCCGTTACAGGACGTGCTGCACACGTTCAAGGCGGGTCACCGGATCATGGTACAGGTACAGAGCACGTGGTTCCCGCTCGTCGACCGTAACCCGCAGAAGTACGTGGACAACATCTTCGAGGCTGATGAAGAAGATTTCATCAAGGCCACGCACCGGGTCTATCACTCGCCGGAGCACGCCAGCTATCTGGAGGTGAAGGTTCTTCGGTAGGATGAGAGCGAGGCGCGCGCTAAGACCGTTCGCCGGCGCCGCGCTCGAGAGCGGGTCGCGCAACATCCTCCGCAAGCATCGCCAGCCGATCGGCGAGTGCCTCGAGCCGGGGCCGACGCCGGTCCGCCATGCTGCCCATGATGAAGGCGACGGTGGGCAATCCACCCAGCAGGGCGAGCATGCCGCCCAGCACGAGTCCGGCTCCCGGGTCTCCCGCGCCGGCAGCGCCGGCGAGCACGATGCCGAGAAACGTCCAGCCGCCGAAGGCGACCCCAAACCAACCGCCTGCGGCGAAGCTCTCTTCCACGTGGATCTTCGTTTGGCCGGCGGACGATTTGATCGAGATGATCACCTGCCGGCCTTCGCCGCCCGGAGTCGCGGGACTCCAGGTAAGCGACCCCCCGAGGGAGGAGACGTGTCCTGCTATGCCGAGTCGCTTCTCTACCTCGTCGACCAGAGCGCTGTGAACGGACGCGGGTAGCTCGGCGTCCACCGTCCGATCGACTACGAGTGTACCTTTGAGGAGCCCGATCTCCTCGCGACGTGCAGGTTCGCCTAACCTCATTGGAGCGGTCGATGCCGGCTCCATCTCCTTCATCGCCTGCCGCACGTGCTGCGGTGGTATGCCGACCTCGGCGGCCACTTGCTCGACGGCGCCGATCGACAGCGCGCCTCCCTGCGTCGGCTGCTCCGCCTGTAGCTCCGCCGCACGCTTGAGGATCTCACGCACCTGGCTGTCGGTCAGACTCACGCCACGCTCCGTCGCCGCGGCCAAAGCCTCGGCGAACTCGCCGGGCGTCGCATGCCGGTCGCCCGGCTGGACCGACAGCGCCTTGACCAGCGCCTGCTCCACCCGCCCCGGTAGCGCATCGAGCCGCTGGCGATGCTCGGCCGGCGCCACCAGGAAGCGGCCCAGCCGCGTGTCGTCCGGCGTCGGCAGCATGGCCGGCGTCTCGCCGACCAACATCTCGTAGACCACGCAGGCCAGACTGTAGACGTCCGTCCGCGCATCGAGCTCGACGATCGCCATCGCCTGCTCGGGACTCATGTAGCCCGGCGTGCCCAGCGGGACCCCGGTCCGCGTCAGCGTCTCGCGGGCCGTCGCGCTCACCGCCTTGGCGATCCCGAAGTCGGCGACGATCGCCAGGCCTTCGGAGAACAGGATGTTCTCCGGCTTCACGTCCCGGTGGATGACGCCGTGGCCATGGGCATGATCGAGCGCCGCCGCCACCTGCTGGGCGATGCGGATCGCCACATCGAGCGGTAGCGCCGTGTCGCGGTCCAGGTAGCGGCGCAACGATCCGCCGGCTATGTACGGCATCACGTAGTAGAGGACGTCGTCTATTTCGCCTGAGTCGTGCAGCGGCAGGATGTGCGGGTGATTCAGCCGGGCGGTGATCCTGACCTCGCGCAGGAAGCGGTCCGATCCCACAGCGGCCGCCAGCTCCTCGCGCAGGATCTTCACCGCGACCTGGCGGCCGATCTTCAGGTCGCGGGCCAGGTAGACGGTGGCCATACCGCCGACACCGAGCTCGCGCTCGATCTCGTAGCGGTC
>JBDHHZ010000326.1:0-3820 GCA_039589115.1 Gemmatimonadota bacterium
CGGACTCGAGCACGCACCGGGACGGCTACGACGGCCGGACCTGCTGGAGTCGGGCTCGTAGCGGTGAGATCGACGTCGACGCGCACTACGACCGCAGGTTCGCCTGGCTCCTCAATCCTCAGAACGCTCTGCGCATGCGGGACTACTTCCCGGACATGAGGATGCGAGGTGTTTCGACGGTGGAAGGGCGTTCGGCCTATCAGGTCGCTATCGATGACGATGTGTCGCATACCCTCCACTTCGATGCCGAGACGGGATTGCTCGTCTGGCTCGGATACAACAGATACTTGAGCGACTACCGCGAAGTGGATGGGGTGCTGTTCCCCTTCCGCTACGAAATCAGCAGGAAGGGCGGATCCAGCACCTACGTCATCGACAGCGTCGAGCACAACGTCCCGATCGACGAAGCCGAGTTTGCCGCGCCCACACGCTAACCGGAAAAGCGAACATCATGACACTGCTGCTACGGAGGCCGGCGACGAGCTAGTTGCGGCCTCCGCAGTAGCGCGGGCGTTGCTCGGATCCGCGCACTCGCAGGCCGGATTGATGCTGCCGGGTCCGCTCACGATTGTCTCACATCCGGCGCAGACCTCGACTTCGGACTGATCCGTGCCGGGCGTCGCGGCCTCCGTCACAATGGCCGCTGCACCGCCGACCATGGCCAGCGTCGCGGCGAGTGTTCGCACTCCGAGCTCCTCACCTGCGATGGCTGCACCAGCCAGTACGGCGACCGTGGGGTTCACGAACGAGTGAGACGATACCCGCGTGGGCGAAGAGACCCTTAGGAGCCATGTATATGCTGCGTATGCGATGATCGAACCGAACGTCACTAGGTAGAGCAGTGAGGCCACGGAGCGAGCCGACACCGAACCCAACCTGCCAGCATCGCCGGTCGCTACGCTCACCAGCAGCAGTAGAGCGCCTCCAGCCAGCAGGTTCATTCCGGCGGTCAGTGCCGGGCTGCGTGGGAAGCTCGCGTTCCGGGAATAGATCGACCCGGCCGCCCAGGACACATCCGCGACTAGCAGGACCGCAAGGCCCGTTGGGTCGACCGCTGCTCCTCCCCACAGGTCGCTCGGCTTGGCCAGCAGGGCGACGCCACCGACGCCGAGCAGTAGACCCAGCAACACCCGCCAGCTCAAAGTCCTACGGCGCTCTTGAAGCGTCACCAGCAGAATCATCCAGAGCGGCGTCGTCGATGAGATGAGCGCCGCAGCCCCGGACGTCATGCGTTGCTCCGCCCAGGCGAGGCCGCCGTGGCCGACCAGGAACAGGAGGCTCCCGGCCACGGCCGCGCAGCGCCATTGCGCCAGGCTCGGGCGCTCGGACCCCCGTAGCCGGGCAAAGGCGTACAGCGCGGACCCGGCCAGCAGCGCCCTTGTCCCCATCATTAACAGCGGCGGCACCGTCTCTATGGCAAAGCGGATCGCCAGGAAGGTCGATCCCCAGATCAGGTATATCGCGGCGTACGCCGCGGCCAGCTTGATCGTTGCATTGCTTCGTTCAGACCGTTCCACCAGGATCACCTCGTTCGCCGCGGGAGCCCCGGTTGACAGCAGAGGCTAACCCTCATAACATGCTTGAGAGGTTAATATGCCAAAACCGGGTTAACCTGTCAATGGGTTTATGAAGGTTAGGTATCGAATGGCGTTTCAGAGAGGTGAAGGCCTGGCGTCGCAGGCGGACCCGTTCGATCTGTCGGGCGGGCGGCTGTGTCTCGATTTCGCTAATACCGTCGAGGACCGGCTAAAGGACGAGCAGGAGGATCGGCTGGGTGACTACTCCGAGCTGGTCTCCTGGGCGGAGCAGGCGGGCGTGATCGAGAGCGGGGCCGCGGCGGCCCTGCGTGCGGAGGCGGCAGAGCGACCCGCAGAAGCCGAAGCCACTTTGTCCGCGGCGCAAACGCTGCGCGAGGCGCTCTTCGTATTATTCTCGGCGGTGGCGAAGGGACAGTCTCCACCCGACGGGTCGTTGGCCGAGCTCAATGCGGCGCTGCCGTCAGCGCTGAGTGCACTCCGAGTTGAGAAAGCCGGAGGCGCCTTCGAGTGGCGCTGGTCGCTGGAAGAGCGCGGACTGGATGGTGTGCTGCTGCCGGTGATCAGGGACGCGGCCGAGTTGCTGACCTCGGCGGAGCTGTCGCGAGTCAGGGAGTGCGAGTCGGGTACCTGTGCCTGGTTGTTCCTGGACGGGAGCCGCAACCAAACTCGTCGCTGGTGCGACATGAGCACGTGCGGCAACCGCGCCAAGGCGCGGCGTCACTACCAGCGCCGTAAGCGGTAGACAGGTGCGCCGTCAACCTCGGGCTAGGGTCTCTCGCGTTCCAGCTGCTCGATTATTCGCTGCGCGTAGACCATGTCAGGGTCAACTTCCAGGCACTTCCTGTAGTAGTGGAGCGCACGCTCGATCTCACCGCGCTCCCGGTAGATACTCGCCAGACGCCACCAGCCGTTCAACGAGTGCGGGTAGAGCTCCACGAGATGCTCTAACATCTCGATCGCTTCGTCTACCCTGCCTCTCTCCGCCAGGTTGTCCGACTGCATCGCCAGGACCATATCCGGAATCGCGACAGCATACCCATAGCGTTCCGAGAGCTCGCTGTAGAACGCATCGATTTCGGCCAGCGAGGCGACGTCGACGTCGGCTGGGAATTCGTACGCACTGAACAAGAGGCTCAGCCCCTCGCGCAGGCCCGACGGCGTGAGGAAGTCGCCGTTCTCCTCGACGACCTCCACCTTCCACTGGAATTCGGCCGGCGCTTCGGCGGACAGGACTTCCTCGAGCCGCTGCAAATACTCGAGCGCTTCGGCGAAGTCGCTATCCTCGTCGATCACATACAAGAAATTGTCGAGCGCATCTTTCTCGGCGAGGAACGTCCTGACCTTCTCGACCAGATAGTCGCGCTGCTGCAGGTAGCGGAACGGGTTGTTCAGGATGTAGGCGTCGAATGTCTCGGGTCGTTCCGTCAGAGTGTAGAGTCCGAAGGTCCCCCCGGCCTGCGGACCGACCAGGATACGGAAATCTGCGGTGCGGTAGTTCGCCTCGACGAAGGGCATCGCCTCCTCGACCATGAACTGCAGAAACCGGTCCGCACCGGCCGGATTCCCGTCGCGGTCGAACGGCAGGTAGTCCCGGTAGCGCTCGGTGTTGGTGATACCCACCACGATCACAGGTGGCATCCGCGTGGTGTTCAAGAGCGTGGTGATGTGCAGTGCTTCGGCGAAGTAGTTCCTGACCTGCCCTCCATAGAGTATGTAGATGACCGGGTAGCCGATCGCCGTCTCTTCGTAACCGCGCGGTAGGTTGACCAGCAGCGTGCGCTCTTCGTCGAGAACCCGAGAGTGGATCTTCCTGTAGTTACCAACGACGATGTCTTCGTTGTCCTCCTGCGCGGCGGCGGGGGACACGGTCGTCGCTGCCAGGAATGCCAGCGTCACGCACGCAAGACGATGTCGCGTCAGAAACAGCATTTCACTGACTCGCTATCGATAGATTGCCTGCAGACAATTCACGATCCAGACATCCGGTCTGGACCGTGCGCGCCTAGGCTGTATCCAGGTAGCGGTGATTGCAGTGGTCGTGCCCCTGCATCAGCGTCTTGTCGCGATCCATCTTGAGGTTCGGGTTGAACCCCGTGGGCCAGTAGTAGTCCATATTGCAGACCGCGGCGTGCCCGATCTCTCCGCCAAGACCGGCTGCCTGGTAGGTCTCGGCGATGCAGCACTCGGTCACCCGCAGTCCGAATGCCTTCTCGGTATCTTCCACGACTTCGTGTGTCAGTATGGAAGAATACCTCGGTGGCCGGAACTGGTTCACGAAGGTC
>JBDHHZ010000327.1:0-3800 GCA_039589115.1 Gemmatimonadota bacterium
TGAAGTCGAGCTCCTCCTGCAGCGACAGGGAGGGTGCAGAGGGGGGCTCGAGCGGACACACAAACCGCGAGAGGGAGGGCACGGCGGGGGCCACGAGCGGACATTTGGAGCGCGGTGGCCCGTCACACATCCCAGCCCGTATTGCGCGACATGAAGCGAGGGCTCCTGCCGTGCCCGACCGGCAACCGCGACATGAAGCGAGGCCCCCCTCTGCACCCGACCGTCAGCGCGCTACCCGATCGTCGGCGGAGCCGTCTGCTTACCGCGCAGCCCTCGCTCTTTCAGGTAGAGCAGGTAGCCCTCGTAGGCCTGAGGCTGGAAGTCCTTTCCCACGGAGAAATGCGGGACGTACTGCGAGCGCACCTCCTCTAGCGGCCGCACCATGTCGGCGCGCTCCGGAGCCAACGTCTCCAGGAGATGGTCGACCCGGCCGATCGGGAAGACCACCCAAGCGTGCCAGGAATCGTCCGGCGAATCGTTGCGGCGGCCGGTGAAGAACCGAGCATCGAACCCCATCTCGATCAGCTTGCGCCACGCCCATAGCGCGTAGTCCTCGCAGTCGCCCTTGCGTAGCTGCTCGAACGTGGCCGGGTGCTGCCAGTAGTCGGGCTCGTGGAAGAGCTCCGGGTCTCGGACCTGCTCGCAGCCGCGCAGCCAGTCGCAGAGCTCATCGACCGAGGAGACCTGAACCGTGCTCTCGCCTTCGAAGTACCAGGAGAACCGCTTCACCGACCCGGCCCCCAGCGCCCAATAGCTCACCCGCTTGGCGCTCGGCTCCCACGGGTCCTCTACCTCGACGAAGCGCAGCGATAGCCTCAGCACTGGCCTCAACAGCCATCTACCTAGCCCCAACGTGACCCACTCGAACAGGACTCTCGCTGACACGTTTCCCCGTTTCTCGATGTCTTCTTTTTGGGCGTCCCGCTATTCGCTATAGTCTGGCAAATCCGGACCGCCGTCAATGCGTGTGGGTCGCGGCGCTGCAACTCCGACCGAGGCAGCGGCACCGACCAGGAGAAGAACCCGATGCGAGCCGATGCCATCTCCGAAAATGTCCTGCTCGAGCTGCTCCAGGAGCTGATCCGCATCCCATCGGTCAACCCGACTCTCGCTCCCGACGAGTCGGAGGGCGAAATCGCCATCGCCGAGTTCGCTCGCGACTGGCTGATGGGCAGAGGCGTGAGCGCCTGGCTCGAGGAGGTCGCGCCGGGCCGGCCCAACGTAGCGGCTGAGGTCGGCGATGGCGACGGCCCGACCCTGGTCCTCTGCGCACACATCGATACGGTCAGCGCCGCCGGTATGTCGATCCCGCCGTTCGAGCCGCGGCTGGAAGGCCGGCGCCTGTTCGGCAGGGGTAGCTACGATATGAAGGGTGGCGTCGCCGCCGCCATGGCAGCCGCGGCAGCGCTGGCCGAGTCCGATCTCCGCGGAAAGCTGATGCTCGCCTTGGTCGTCGACGAAGAGCACTCGAGCGTCGGTGCCGATGACTTCGCCGCCCGCCACAACGCTGACGCCTGCATCGTGACCGAGCCCACCGAGGGCCGGCTCATCCTCGCTCATAAGGGCTTCGTATGGAGCGAGTTGGTCACCCACGGGCAGGCCGCCCACGGCAGTCGTTGGGATCTCGGCGTCAGTGCGATCGGGAAGATGGGACGGATCGTCAGCGCCCTGGAACGTTTTGACAGCGAGACGCTCCGGCAACGCACACACCCACGGCTCGGTCCCGCTTCGCTGCACTGCTCGATGATCGAGGGCGGCGCCGGTATCAGCACCTATGCGCCGGAGTGCCGCTTGAACGTCGAGCGTCGCACCCTGCCCGGCGAGTCCGCCGAGGTTGTCGAAAGCGAACTGCGACAGATCGTCGACTCGGCCGGCGAAGCCGCCGAGATCGAGTGCTTCTTCCAACGCCAACCTCTCGTCTGCGGCCCGGAAGAGCCCATCGCCCGCTGCCTGCGCGCAGCGCACGAGACAGTCACCGGTACGACGCCAGAGGAAGCCGGGGTTTCTTATTGGACCGATGCCGCCGTGTTCGACGCCGCCGGCACCCCGGCGCTGCTCTACGGACCCGGCGGCGAAGGCGCCCACGGCGCGGTCGAGTGGGTCGACCTCGACTCCGTCATCGACTGCGCAAAGGTGCTCGTCGAAGCCGCACTCCGCTTGCCCGACCATCTCTGAGGATCGCAACCTATGAACACAAGCATTCGCATACCGGCTACTCTTCAACGGACCGTCGCCGCCCTGGCCCTCGTGTCGCTGTCGACCTTCGCCTGCGAGCGGGCCGCCGAATTAGAGACGCTCGAGTTCGAAGTCACCGCCCTCGATACGTTGATCACGCTCGAGAGCGAACTGCTGGCGGCTCCGGTCGATGTGACGGTCGACGAGGACGGAAACGTCTACGTCCTCGATGCACGGCTGGCCAGCATCGTCGTCCTGCCCGTAGCCGACGGTGCACCGGTCACGCTCGGAGCCCAAGGGGCGGGCCCCGGCGAGCTCGACGGTCCGGGTGCCGTCGCGGTGGCGTCCGACTCCATCCGGGTAATCGACAGCGGAAACGGTCGCGTGCAGGTGCTGACTTCCGATGGGACTCCAGTCCGTAGCTACCCGCTGACCGCGGAACGCCTCGGTGGCATAGCCCTGAACGGAAACGGCCACGTCGCCGTCTCCACCCACGGCCTCGTGGAAGAGTCTCTCGTCCTGACCTTCGGACCCGACGGCGAGCCGCTCGCTGGTATCGGCGCTCCGGTCGTGCCGCCCCACCAGTTCTGGGACATGGCCGCCATAAGGGCGGAAATACTGGACGGGCAGGTGCCGCAACCGCTGCGCAACATGTCTCGACCCACTCTCGACTCGCAGGGCGCTCTCTGGCTCACTCTCAGTACCGAAGGGATCGTACAGCGCTACGATGCCGAGGGGACCCTGCTCTGGGCGCTCCCTCTAGAAGAGCCGGAGATGCCCCGCATCAAGGAGCGGTTCTTCCAGCGCAACCGCGAGCTCAATATCCCGGGCTTCGCCGTCCTCTCGTACGTGTCCGACGGCGTCGTCGTGGACGGTACGCTCTGGCTTCTGCTCAACGTGCCCGACACCGATCCCTGCGTTGTCCTCGTGATCTCTGGGGAAGGGGTGCTCCGGCAGCGCCTCACGTTCCCGAACCTGACGGGAGCCACCCAACTGGCCGTCGATCCGGACAGGCGCCTGCTCTACCTCGCCGTACCTCCGATGGCGGGCCTGGTCGCGTCCACAATACCGTGAGGGGAAGCGGAGATCGTTGTTGGGAGCTAGGGAGCCCTAATCGAGTGTGGGAGCAGTGAAGTGAGGGAGACTTCGAGATAAGAGTCACTCCTAACCTCGCAGTCTCCCCTGCTCAATTACTCCCTCACTCGATTAGGGCTCCCTAGATTCCACCCTGCGGTTCTTCCAGCAACTCGACGCGCAGCGTCACCACGTATTGCGGGTAGTCGCCCGTGTAGTAGCCGGGGTCGAGCTCCACCAAGACGAGGGTGTAGTCGCCAACCGTCTCTACCGCCGGTCCGATGCTAGGGTTGGTGTGAAGTGAAACGCGCCACCAGCTCGGCCCTTCGTGTCGCCACACCGCCAGGTGCACTTCCGCGTCGCCCGCCCAGAAACAGACCGCCATGGGAGGACAGCGTGAGTCTGCAGGCACCGCTTCGAACGCGATCAAGATAGTGGTGCCTTCCACCGCCACCGTCTGATTCAGTCCAACCGTGAATTCGCGCTCGAGTGGGACAGTGATCTCGGGCTCGGTCGAGGAATCACACCCGATGATCAACAAACAAGCGGCG
>JBDHHZ010000328.1:0-3915 GCA_039589115.1 Gemmatimonadota bacterium
GTCGGGTTGGGCGGATTGCGGCGAACCGGCGAGCGCTCCCAATGTGAGCAGCCCTGTCAGGATAGCAGACACACGATTCCTTTTGAGCCGAGGGGCACGATCGGCGAGGCTGGGTCAAGCTACTACCGGCTAGAGAAGACGGCACCCCTACGCGTGACGATGGCGCCCCGGACGCATCGCGCAGGCCGAAGCTTCGCTCCCACGGCGATCGCTCATGTTCTTGAGCACGGCGGGATCCCAGCGGACGCGCAGATCGTCGAGGCTTTCGCCCACGATCTCGATCGCTCCCTCGCGCATCTCGCCGAGTCCCATCGCGTAGGCCATAGTGAGCTGTGTCACCGAGTCCGGATCGTGACTCATGATGCGCGCCGCCGTCGCATCGGCCGCCACCAGGTCCGTGCTGGCGAGCACCAACCAGGACCCGAGCCGCTGCCTCATGTCCACCGTTAGGCCGCCATGGCCCGTGCCGGGACCATCACCTTCGATGCCGATGGAGAAGTCGACGATGGCGAGGTCCGGTCGCAGTCCATCGACGATATCCAAATAGATCTCGGCGATCGCCCGCGGACTGCTGTGGTCGAATTCCTTGCCACGGTCCCAGTAGGTCCCAGTCCAGACGGCGTAGCGATCCAACGGTGTGATGCCGATGAAGTTCTTCAGCGCGAGCGTGAGTTGCGCCCAAGAGTGCGTCTTGGCGACTGGGATCGTGATCACGCGGTCAGCGTTGGCCACCAGACTGGAGACAGCGATCGTTCCCAGATCGGTGCGCGAAGGAAGCTCCACCCACGACGGCGAGTCGATTTCCAGCGAGGCGACCCTGACGTTCCCCGAGTACTCCGAGCTGAGGCGCTGCGCCTCCGCCACCAGGTTCATCGAGCCGTCCAAAGTCTTGGCAAAGTCCCACGGCAGGCTGGGCAGGTGAGAGCCGTCGCCGATGATCACTTCGGATGCGCCCGCCTGTAGGCATTCCTCCGCCGTCGCGACGATTATCTCCACCTTGGTGCACTCGCCGTTGCTGAAGACGTTGTTCTGCTGAGCCCAGGGGAGGGTCACCATGTTCGGCTTGATGAAGACCGTCTCGCCGTCGTGGACGACCGTCTCGATCCCACCGATCCTCTGCAAAGCAGTGCGCGTCGCGCCGTACAGATCGTTGCCTCGCGCGGCCCCTACGCTCGCCGTGATATCCAGCGGCGGGTCAGGCGGGTCCGGCGAATCTGGTGGACCGGGCGGTTCCGCCGGCCCAACTCCTCCCGAACAACCACCCAGCGCCGCGCCGCCCGCGGCCAGGGCCGATACACGTACGAAGTCTCTGCGGCTGATCCGCCGGAATGGGCGCAGGAGCCCTTTGGTGGGATCCGTCATCGCGGCCTCCATCACGACCAAAATTGGGCACGCACTGTGACTCTATATTATACAATACGGACCATGCACGCTCGCCGATTCAATCGCCTCCAGGCCGGCGGCACTCGTGGCAAGTCTGGAAAGAACCGGCGAGACCGCCTATCTTTGGTAAGCGTGGGCTCCACCCACCGTAGATCGACGGCGTCAGTCGCTCTCGCCCTTCCCCACACCTCGCCCCCGCAGGAGCAGTCGCAGCCATGACAGCGATCGCGCAGCTCGACCGGATCGCCATCGACGTCAAGTCGCACCGACTCCTCAAAACCCTCCTGGACGAGAACCCCCGGCTAGAGGTCATCATGCGCAACGCCCGGAGCGAGGCCGAGGCGCTCGCCGGCGTACGCCACTGGGTGTTGGAGGAGTTGAGCAACCGTCCCAGGGCGCTCGCCTACTACAACGGCAAGCGCGCCGACCGGGAGGCGTTCGAGTCTCTGAAGTGGAGCGACTACGCTGGGATCCGCATTCTCGACTACATCGACAACGCCGGCCGCCAGTTCTCCGACCTCAACCTGCGAGGCCAGCTGGCCGTCAGTAATCCGATCCACCTCATCTGGCTGGCCGTCATCAGAGGAACGGGTGGCGCCAAGCCCTACTTCTTCGAGGATATGCTGCACCTGTTCCGCCAGTTCTCGGGGAACAACGCGCACCACCTAACGGCCCGGGATGAGGTCGAGTCGTGGATGGCGCGGCACCCCTCCGGCCTCGACCCGCGGATCGTGGCGATTCGCGAGGAGAACCGAAGACGGATCCTCGACATCGTCATCGATCGGATCGACCGCGGCGAGGTCCGCAGCCCCAAGTTCCGCTTCGACGACGGGATGTCGCGGGAGGAAAAGTTCGCTCGCACCCTCGAGTGGTGGAAGGACATGTACTTCCACCTCAACTTCGCCGTCCGTTCGCCGGAGTTGCTCAACGAGATGCTGGGCGATTCACTGGACCCCGACACGATGAAGGTGCTGCGCGAGGCGCGCGACGCCGGCATCCCTTTCTTCGTCAACCCGTACTACCTCTCTCTACTCAACGTCACTGTCCCCGACTTCGCCGCCGGCGCCGATCTGGCCATCCGCCACTACGTCATCTACAGCACCCAGCTCGTCCAGGAGTTCGGCCGTATCGTCGCCTGGGAGAAGGAGGACCTGGTCGAGCCCGGCAAGCCGAACGCCGCCGGCTGGCTGCTGCCTCCTTACGACAACGTGCACCGGCGCTACCCGGACGTGGCGATCCTCATCCCGGATACGACGGGCCGGGCTTGCGGCGGACTCTGCGCCTCCTGCCAGCGGATGCACGACTTCCAGCGGGGCCGTCTGAACTTCGATCTCGAAGCGCTGCAGCCGAAAGCCACGTGGTCGGAGAAGCTGTCCGAGCTGATGAAATACTTCGAGGAAGACTCCCAGTTGCGCGACATCCTCGTCACCGGCGGCGACGCACTGATGAACACCGATGATGCGCTGGGAGGTATCCTAGACGCAATCCACGACATGGCTCTCGCCAAACGGGAGGCGAACAAGAACCGGCCAAACGGAGAGAAGTACGCCGCGATCGTTAGGGTGCGTCTAGCCAGCCGGCTCCCGGCCTACCTGCCGCAGCGGATCACGCCGGAACTCGCGGCGATCCTGGCGCGGTTCAGGGAACGAGCATCGGCGATCGGCATCGACCGTTTCGTCGTCCAGACGCACTTCGAGTCACCCATGGAGGTCACGCCGGAGGCGCGCGAAGGGATTGCCCGGCTGCGATCGGCCGGCTGGATCGTCACCAACCAGCACGTCTTCACGGCAGCGGCCTCGCGCAGGGGTCACGCAACGAAGCTGCGCCAGGTACTCAATGAGGTCGGCGTCCTGCCGTACTATACGTTCGCGGTCAAAGGCTACGGCGAGAACAGGTTCAACTACGCGCCGATCGCCCGCGTTGTCCAGGAGGAGCTGGAGGAGAAGATCATCGGCCGGGCTCCTATAGAGCAACACGGCGCGATCAGCGATCTGACCAAAGACCCGGAGTCGCTGTTGGAGAACATCGACGCCATCCGAACCGAAGCGAACCTTCCCTTCCTAGCCACCGACCGCAGCGTACTCAACCTACCAGCCGTTGGGAAGAGCCTGACCTACCGGACCATCGGTATCACCCGCTACGGTCGCCGCATCCTAGAGTTCGATCACGATCCAACACGCGCCCACAGCCCGATCATCGATGAGATGGGCAAGGTGGTGATCATCGAGTCGAAGTCGATCAGCGAGTACCTCCAGCAACTCGACGAGATGGGGGAGGATGTGACGGAGTACGAGGGCGTCTTCGGGTACTCGATGGGTGAGACGGCGCCGAGGATGCCGGTCTACGAGTACCCGCGCTACGATTTCGATGTCACCAACGTGATCACGAACCTCCAGCTGAGGTGTCCTAGCGCAGTATCTTCACTTCTATGTAGCTGGCGTGCTCCGGCGAGTGATACACCCGGTGCGTGGCCTTGATGAAATCTTCTTCATCCGCCTCGAAGATGTTGTCCACGTACTTTTGCGGGTTGCG
>JBDHHZ010000329.1:0-3781 GCA_039589115.1 Gemmatimonadota bacterium
TAGCCCTGATCGTGCTGGAGGGAATCGCCGTCGGCGTACTGACCGGGCTCGTGGGAGTGGGCGGCGGGTTTCTCATCGTGCCGGCGCTGGTGCTGCTGGTCAGGATACCGATGAAGCAGGCGGTGGGCACATCGCTGGCCGTGATCGCCATGAAATCGGCCGCCGGCTTCCTCGGCTACCTCGGGCATGTGGAGATCGCCTGGGGCTTCATGGCGCTGTTCACCGCGGTGGCGATCGCCGGTATCATGATCGGTACGGTGCTGGTGCGGTTCGTCCCGCATGGAATACTGCGGCGTGCCTTCGCGATTCTCTTGTTGACGATGGGCACGGCGATTCTGTACGCCAACCGGGGCGTGTTCCTGTAGTGAGTGATCGGCATGTCGAGATTACGAGTTCGGAGCTACCGACTACCGGCCACCGGCTATTGGTAACCGGAACGCGGCCCCACATGGAGGTTTGAAGGCAATGCTCCTAAGACGCTTTTACGATGACAAGCTCGCCCAGGCCAGCTATCTAGTCGGCTGTGCTGTGACCGGCGAGGCGCTGGTTGTCGATCCTAATCGGGCCGTCGAGGACTACGTGAGAGTGGCCGAGGGTGAAGGCTTGAGGATAACCCACGTTACTGAGACGCACATTCACGCCGACTACGTTTCCGGCGCCCGCGAACTTGCCGATCGCACGGGCGCTGCGATCTACCTGTCGGACGAAGGGGACGAAGACTGGAGGTACGCCTTCGCCGGCAGCGACGCCGCCACGCTCCTGAAGAATGGTGACTCCTTCATGGTCGGCAATGTGAAGATCGAAGCGGTTCACACGCCGGGGCACACACCCGAGCATATGATCTTCGTAGTCACCGACACCGCAGCCGCCGACCGACCGATGGGCGTGTTCACGGGCGACTTCGTTTTTGTGGGCGACGTCGGCCGGCCCGACCTTCTGGAGAGGGCGGCAGGTATCGAGGACACCATGGAGGAAGCGGCGCGCAGCTTGTTTGCGTCGATTCAGCGTTTCAGGGAACTGCCGGACTACCTGCAAATCTGGCCGGGTCATGGGGCCGGCTCGGCCTGCGGCAAGGCGCTGGGCGCGGTGCCGCAGTCGACGGTGGGCTACGAGCGAATGGTCAACTGGGCGTTCGGCTACGAAGACGAAGCCGACTTCGTTCGCGCCGTGCTCGCCGGCCAGCCGGAGCCGCCCAAGTATTTCGCTGAGATGAAGCGAATCAACAAGGAGGGGCCGCGCATACTCGGCGGTTACCGGCGGCCCGAGCGGCTGTCGGAGTCGAGGCTACCGGATCTGCTCGACGCCGGCGCGCTGGTCGTCGACACGCGCCAGGTCGGCGACTTCGCGGAGGGCCACCTGCCGGGAACCATCAATATCCCAGTGGACCGCTCGTTCACCACGTGGGCTGGCTGGCTGATCCCCTACGACCGCGAGTTCTACCTGATCGTCGATGAGCATGGCGAGCCGTGGGGCACCGATGAGTTGGCCCGCGACCTGATGCTCATCGGCCTGGACCGGCTGGCCGGCTACTTCGGTAGCGCCGCCATTCAGACATGGGCCGAAGAGGGCCGTAAGCTCGGCACCATAAGCGAGATCAGCTCGGAGGAAATGGTCGGGATGATGAAGAACGACGAGATCACGGTGATCGATGTCCGGGGAGCGGCGGAGTGGGAAGCCGGGCGCATCCCGGGGGCCCGCAACGTCCCGCTAGGCTACCTGACCGACAGCCTGGGCCAGATTCCGACCGAGCGGACCGTCCTGCTCCACTGCCACGAGGGCTGGCGCTCCGGCATCGCCGCCAGCCTACTGCATGCGCATGGCCGCAGCAACGTGGTGAACCTGAAGGGCGGAATCCGGGCGTGGATGACGGGCGGGAACCCGATCGAGCGCTAGCGGGGCCGGGTCTCTTGATCTAGTATTCCACCGCTCACTCGCTAGACAACCCGAGTTCCCAACCGGTAGAGGGCAACCGTCATGAGTCTGGCCCGGGAGATCTTCCTTCGAGCCTCTCATAGCGATTGGTTGGCTGATCAGCTGACGCGCCGCAGCTTCACGAAAAAGGCCGTTCAGCGATTCCTGCCCGGCGAGGACCTGGATTCCGCGCTCGAGGCCACCGCGGCGCTAGGGATGCCTACCATCCTCACGCTCCTCGGAGAAGACGTTACGACGACCGAGGAAGCCGATGCCGTCGCAGAGCACTTCCTCGGGATCCTGGATCGGGTCGACGAACGCGGATTCGACTCGGACGTCTCGATCAAGCCCACCCACTTCGGCATCGATATCGACATCGATGCCGTTTGCGCGAGAGTCGAGAAGCTGGTCCGCCGCGCCGGCGAGCTGGGGAGGATGGTGGCGGTCGATGTGGAGGACAGCTCGTACGTCGATCGGACCATCGATCTCTACCGGCGATTGCGAGAGGCCCACCCGAACGTTGCGCTCTGTCTGCAGGCCTATCTGCACCGGACGCCCGCTGACCTGGATTCGCTGTTCCCGCTCGCCCCGACTATCCGGCTGGTGAAAGGCGCCTACAACGAGCCGCACCACATAGCGTACCGCCGAAAGAAGGACGTGGACGCCGCCTTCCTGAAGCTCGCCGACTCTCTCCTACAGGAAGCGCGCCGCGGGACCGGCACCCGCGTCTTCTTCGGAACTCATGACCCGCGAATGATCGAGGGCGTCTGCCGCCGCGCCGAGGAGCTGGGCCTGCCCAAAGACGGCTTTGAGATTCAGATGCTCTACGGGATACAGCGCGAGCTGCAGACCCGGCTCGCCGCCGACGGCTACCGCGTGCGCGTCCTGATCAGCTACGGCGACTCCTGGTTCCCCTGGTACATGCGCCGGCTCGCCGAACGCCCAGCCAACATGCTCTTCCTTATGCG
Source organism: Gemmatimonadota bacterium (assembly GCA_039589115.1). Taxonomy (GTDB): domain Bacteria; phylum Gemmatimonadota; class Gemmatimonadetes; order Palauibacterales; family KS3-K002. The sequence goes on from JBDHHZ010000329.1 coordinate 2,880, forward strand.
TAGCCTGCTCTCCCGCTAGCTCGAGCCCTCCAACTGGTTCATGAGCCAGTAACCGTTCCCATCCGCGTTACCGAACGGTAACAGCAGGGCCCGTTCGAGCGTGCTGTCGAGGTGCCTGCCAGGCAGCTCATCTCCTTAAATCACAACTATTTATGTCCAGCGGTCGGTTTTTGGTACGGGCCCTGCTTGTGATAAGGGCCGGAAGGACGAAGCGCTTAGAACGATCAGCCCTGACGGAGAAACTGGAGAATGGACAAGGAGCACCTCATGCGATGCCCACACTGCCAAAACGTGGGTTCCTGCGTCTGGGTCGGGTTCGGAAAGGACTGGGTGCTCTGCCAGTTCTGTCAGCGCCGAGTCCGCTGGACGGAAGTCCAGGCCAGGTACCTCGTCGAGAATGAAGACGAATGGACGGGCCCCACGCAGAAGGTGGTAGCGTATCACTAGATGGCCGGAAGGTTCGAGGACTAGAGACCCTCAGACAATAGAGTTGCATGCTGTTTTCCCAGGTAAAGGCAAGGCATAGGCTGCGCGACCAGCCACCTTTACCAACTCAAACCGCAGATTGAGCCCACAACCTGCATTCGCGCCCGCCGGGTCGAAAGGCCCGGCGGTTTTTCTTTTCCAGCTCACCTATCAGACGAAACCGCGCCAACGCTCTCCCGTAGGGATGATGGAGCCTGAGTACGCAACGTTTTCCGCGTCGCAGGCGTCCAAGTAAGCAGTAGCCGGCTTCAAGCCTTTCTACAGATGAACAGGAGCGGCAACGATGTGCCACGGTCGACCGACCGAGCACCCCGCTATTGCCCGCCATAGGCACGTGCTGCTCTCCGTGGTTCCTCTTCTCCTGATAGCGACTATCGGTTCCTCTTCCGCGCGCGCGCAGACCCCGGACTCCACCG
>JBDHHZ010000330.1:0-3776 GCA_039589115.1 Gemmatimonadota bacterium
GCGCACCAGCACGGGATCGATTGGGGAAGCCTGTCGACCTGGAACGAGGCCCTGGGCTCGACTCAGGACGCCGACAATCCATTGCTTCATCAGCTACCGCGGACGCGGCTGACCGACGTGCCGCCCCAGCCTCCGAGGCGGGCGGAGCTGCGTGCGGCGTCACGGCCCCAGCGCATGTACCCGGACGAAGAGTCGCTGACCGATGCGGCCGCCGACCTCCTTGCCCTGCGATCGGAGCTCTGCGAGATCGACACCCGCTTCGGGCAACTGGGACCGGCCGGGATCTTCGCCGCCATGGACGATGCGGGCGCCCTCGACCACCGGCTGGTCGATGCCACCGATATCGGAATAGCCAAGCACACGCCGCCTTCGTCCGGTCGCGCCAAGCTGCGCGGAGAAGAGATCCAGCAGCTGACGCTCAAGCGTGATGCCATGAGGTGCAGCTGGAGCCGCATCATCGACGATTCCGGCCAGAAGGTCCTGGATCTGAGCGACCCGTTCCAGGAGAAGACCGAGGGATGGATCAGCGCGGAACGACGGCGCCGACCGCAGCGCGAGCTCACGGATCAGCAGCGGGCGCTGCTAGAGGCCCTCGGCCTATAGGCGGCCGTCGGTGGCGCCTTGCGAGTAGCGACGGCTAGTCCCACCGATCACCAGGTCCTATAATGAAAAGCAATTCAGCCGTTCCGACCTGACCGCCAGCCACACCCACACTGGGAGCGCCCCATGATCCCTCGGGCTTCGGCATTGGGCATCGCCTTCTGCACGCTCCTGGCATTCGCCGCACCGCACGCCTCCGACGCTCAGACCGTCCCGAAGTTCGAGATTGCCTGGAGCCCCATCCAGCTGGACGGCCCGGCGCGGGCCGGCATCTACCTGGGTGGCGTCGGCCGGGAAGCGGCTTTCTTCGGCGAGGAGACCGGGACGTTCGAGGTGTGGTCCTGGCCCGTGAAGCTGCTTCACGAGTTCGAGCTCGGCTTCAAGATCCCGGACTACAGCGAGCCGATCCCCGGCAGCAGCCTGGCCAGGCGCGTGATCGTGCGGCCCGAGCTGATGACGGTGGTCTATTCCCACGCCACCTTCACCGTGCGCCAGCACTTCCTCGTCCCGCTCGACGAGCCCGGAATGATCGTGCTGCTCGATGTGGAGGCGGTGACGCCGCTGGAGATCGTCGCGTCGTTCAAGGCCGACCTCGACCTCATGTGGCCGGCGGGCATCGGCGGACAGTACGCGTTCTACGACGCGAACAACAAGCGCTTCATCCTCTCGGAGAGCCGGCGCGAGTACAATGGCTTCGTCGGCTCGCCGGTGGCCACGGAAGGCTCCACGCATCCCGCACACGCCGCGCCGGACGCACCGTCTGTGTTCCGCATCGCGGTGGACTCGGAGCGAATCGCGAACGAGTTCATCCCAATCGTCATCACCGGCGGCATCATGCCGCGAGACTCGCTCGCCATCGTGTACGACCGGCTGCTCGAGAAGGCCGAGGACTACTACGACCAGCGCGTCGAGCACGCCCGTGAGATCCGCGAGAGGTTCGCCTCGATCACGACGCCCGACCCCGAGCTCGATCTGGCGCTCGAGTGGGCGAAGGTGAACCTGGACGAAGCGCTCGCTTGTAACCCCGACCTGGGCTGCGGGCTCGTCGCCGGGTACGGCCCTTCGGGCCGCGGCCGCCGGCCCGGCTTCGGCTGGTTCTTCGGCGGCGACGCATCCATCAACATCCTAGGCATCCTCACCTACGGCGGTTTCGACCTCGCCCGGCACGGCCTCGACTTCCAGCGCAGGAACCGGCGCGAAGACGGCAAGATGCCGCACGAGGTCACCCAGTCGGCGATGCGGACGCGAGAGAACTGGTACAAAGACTTCCCCTACGCCTATTACCACGCCGACACGACGCCCTACTGGGTGGTGGCGCTGTGGCAGTACTGGCTGCAGACCGCCGACACCGCGTTCGTGCGCGAGAGCTGGGACGCCGTTCGAGGTGCCTACGACTGGGGACTCGCCAGCGACAGTGACGGCGACATGATCGTCGACAACACCGCAGCCGGGTTGGGTGCGGTGGAGGTGGGAGCGATCGGCGCGGGGCTGCACCAGGACATCTATCTAGCATCGATCTGGGTGGCGAGCCTGCAAGCGACGGCCGACCTAGCCGCCGCGGTCGGCGAAACGGATCTGGCGGAGGAAGCGGCGCGCAACTTCCAGACGGCGAAGGCCAACCTGGAGCGCGAATACTATATAGAGGACGAAGGGCTCTACGCGTTCGGCGTGCTGGAAGGCGGGAGGACGAACGCTGCTGTCACAGTGTGGCCGGCGACGGCGATGTCGTTCAACCTGCTCGATCAAGAGCGCGCGCAGAACTACGCCGACGCCCTGGCGTCCAACCGCATGCTCAGCGACTGGGGCGCCCGCATGCTGGATTCCGACCACGAGCTCTACGGTCCCATGCAGTACAACATGGGGACCGTCTGGGGCTTCGTGACCGGCTTCGCCAGCTGGGCGCTGTTCAACTACGGCCACTCGCACGCCGGCTTCGCGGCGCTGTGGGCGAACGCCCGCTCGACCTTCCAGTACGCGCTGGGCCGCAACCCGGAGCTGATGTCCGGCGCCTTCTTCCGCACGCTGGACACAACGGTACCGCATCAATTCTTCGCCACCAGCATGATCCCGACGCCGCTCTTCCGTGGCATGTTGGGATTGTCGGCCGATGCGCCGCGGAATATGGTGACCTTCGCACCGAACCTGCCCGCCGACTGGGATTCGGTTTCGGTGACGGGCTATCCCGTTGGGTCGAACTCGCTCGATATCGACATCCGGCGCAGCGAGGACGGGTCGGCGCTTGGCGCACGCTTCCGACGTTCGGGTGAGGGTGAGCCGCTGCGTGTTCGGTTCATCCCCTCGTTGCCGCCGGGCTCGAGCGTCCTGGATGTTCGTGAGAACGCCGAGATCACCGAGTTCGACAGCACGCTCCACGGCAATAGTCTGCGCCCGGTGGTGAACGTCACCGTCACGACCGAAACATTTGTTGGGATCCAGTACGAGCCCGGCATCGCCCTCGCACCGCGACGACCGCACCCGCCCGTGGGCTACCATGCCGCCGGCTTGCGCATCATCAACTACACGTACGACGTTAGGTCATCCGAATACGTGCTGCGAGTGGAGGGCCGCGGCGGCCGCGGCTACAAAATCAACCTGATCACGCCGCGCGGCGCGCCACAGGATGTTCAGGGCGCGACGTTGACGGCGAGTGAAGGTGGCCGCACGACACTGAAAGTCTCGTTCGACGACCAGCCCGACGGTTATCACGACCGCGAGATCCGATTCAAGAACCCGAACTAGCGACCGAGATGTCACGACCGGAAAGAGAACGTCCCGACTTCGATCAGTACTTCATGGGCCTCGCCATGGCAGTTCGCACGCGTGCCAACTGCCTGGGCAGCCGCGTCGGCGCCGTCGTCGTCAAGGACTGGCGCGTGCTTTCTACCGGCTACAACGGTACGCCGTCGAAGATGCCGAATTGTCTGGACGGTGGTTGCGAGCGTTGCGCGAACCCGGAACGTTTCGAGTCCGGCAAGGGCTACGACCTCTGCATCTGCGTGCACGCAGAGCAGAACTGCCTGCTCGCCGCAGCGCGTTTCGGCATCTCCGTGGAGGGCGCCACGATATACAGCACGATGCGCCCCTGCTTCGGCTGCACAAAAGAGTTGCTACAGGCAGGCGTGGAGCGCGTCGTCTACATCCACGACTGGAAGCACCCGGACCCCGACATGCAGCAG
>JBDHHZ010000331.1:0-4352 GCA_039589115.1 Gemmatimonadota bacterium
CCGCCTGGGTGACGATCCTTCTCGTGATCTGCATCCAGTTGCTGGGCCTTGGCAGATTGGACCGCCGGATCCAACTCTGACGCGACTTCAGCGCGCGTTCGATCCTCTTTCCAGACAAAGGAGCGGGTACTATGCGACGCTCGAGTTTCGCACCGCTGAGCTGCGCGGCTTTCATGGCTGCGTGGCTCGGTTGCCAGCCGACGACGGAAGAACCGGCTGCGGCGATCGCCGACCTGTTCTCTGGCGCCGGTGCCGAGTGGGTGGACATGAGCTACTCGTACGATGAGAGCACGATCTTCTGGCCGACGGCCCAGCCATTCGAGCTGGAGGTCGTTTCCGCCGAAGTGACCGAACGCGGCTACTACTACGCCGCGAATAACTTCTGCACGGCGGAGCACGGCGGCACCCACTTCGACGCGCCCATTCACTTCTCGGAAGGGCGCCAGACGGCGGAGCAGATTCCCGTGAGCCGCTTCATCGGTGCTGCGGTCGTAGTGGATGTGAGCGAGGCCGCCGCGGCCGACGCCGATTACCAGGTCGCGGTGAGCGACCTGGAGGCGTGGGAAGCGGAACACGGCCGCGTCCCGGACGGTGCTATCCTGCTGCTCTACACCGGTTGGGGATCGCGCTGGCCGGACCCGGCGACGTATCTGGGGACCGATCGCACGGGCCCGGAGGCCGTGCCAGAGCTTCACTTCCCCGGGCTGCACCCGGAGGCGGCGACCTGGCTAGTGGAGAACCGGCGGATCGACGCTCTGGGGATCGACACGCCGAGCATCGATGCCGGCGACGGGAGCCTACGTCATCGCGCTGCCGATGAAGATCGCGGGCGGCAGCGGCGGCCCGCTGCGCATGGTCGGCGTGATTCCGCATAACGGCGGCACCTGAGGACTCGAGGGAGGAGAGCGATGATCGCGCGGGTATGGCGCGGCGTGACGCCGGCGTCGAAAGGCGACGAGTATCTCGAGTACCTGAAGGCCACAGGGCTCGGGGAGTTTTCGAGAATCGAGGGCAATCGAGGTGTGCGCGTTCTACGCCGGATCGAAGGTGATCGTGCAGAATTCCTGCTGATCTCGTTCTGGGAGTCGATCGAGGCGATACGCAATTTCGCCGGCCATGATGTGGAAAAGGCCGTCTACTACCCGGAGGATAAGGCGTTCTTGCTGGAGCTCGAGCCGAAGGTGGTGCACTACGACGTCGTTCAGGTCTGACGCTTGAGCGACTGTCGAATGTTCAGTCAAACGCCACGCTGAAGGTGATCGGTATCGCCATCCAGACGGGTACGGTCTCTTCAAACTTCTTTGCCGGGATGAACTTGAGCTCCCAGGCCGCGGCGCTTGCGGCGTCGTCGAGCTCCTCGATCCCGGAGCTCTCGTGGATTACAGCGTTCTGCACAGTGCCGTCTATGTTGATGTAGACGAAGACGACAACGGTACCGCCGATCCCCGCCTGTTTCAGCTCCTGCGGGTAGCGAAGCTCCACCGCGCGTTGCGCTTCGCCGCGATTTACGATTGCAGGCCTGACGGTATACGGTGTGAACTGCGGTCGCTCGCTCAACTCGTCTGCATCCACCGTAGGCGCGGGAAGCTCGACCGCTGGTGGTGTGACGGGACTCTCGGACGGTAGATCGCTGGGCGCCGGGGTCTCGCAGGCGAGCGCCAACAGGATCGCGGCGAGCCCTGCGGCTACCATCAGCTTCGCACTACGGTTTTTCTGGGACCTGTGCGTCATATTGCGTACTCTCCTTTCCAGGAAAGCCCTCCGCTCTGAAAACGCAGCCGGTAGCAGAGTGTTGCTGGACATCTTCCGGCTCGCCTCGAGCAATAGGGCGCCGTAAACACGCGGCTGGGTGCCACTCTGCAGGACGCGCCGGTCGCAGTCGAGCTCGACCGCCAAGCGTAGCCGCCGGAACTGCCACCACAGCGGTAGGTTCCAGGGAGCGATGATCAGCGTGGCGAACCCCAGCACGAGTAGCCGGTGATCTCCGGCCCGTAGATGCTCTTCCTCGTGCAGCAGAATAATCCGCCTGAAGTCGTCTTCCAGCTCGAGAACCCACCTCGGCAACACGATCGTGCTTTGGAAGAACCCCGTCACTGCCGGGCCGAGCCTCCCGGATACGAGGACTGTCCTACCTGTCAGGTTTCGAGTCGACCAGCTTCTGCGTTCTCTCTTCAAACGCATGTACGAGAGGGCATACCAGGTCAGTAGCGCCACGGAGGCCAGAAGCCATAACGCGGCCAACGCGACGTCGGTCCCCACGCTTGTCGTCGCCGATCCGGCTCCTGCTCCGAGGGCGATCGTGTCGACCCCGAGCTTCTCAATGGCAGCGCTCAAAGCGGGCGGCAGAGTCTTTGGGGAGAGGTTTTGCCAGGCCGGAATAGACAACGCGGCTGACGGGATCAGCAGTGAACCAAGCATCCCGCCGAACCAGACCCAGCGAACCGGTCGCCGGTAGAGACCCAGCGCGCGCTCTGCGGCCAGCGCGGCACCGGCCAGAAGGAGGGAGATGAACAGGCAATAGGGAAGCCAGGCGGAGATCATTCCTATCCCTCCTCTCCCAAGCGCTCGTCCAAGAGTTCCCGCAGGCCGCGCAGCTCCTCTTCCGATAGGTCGTGATCGGAGACCAGCTGAGTTAGGAGCGCTTCCGGCGAGCCGCTGAACACCTTGCTCACCAACCGGCGGAGTGCTGAAGCGCTTGCCTCATCCCGCTGCACCAGCGGGTGGTAGCGGTGTGCCCGACCCTCCGGCTCGTGGCCCACGTAGCCCTTGGACTCCAGGGTACGCAGCATTGTGAGGACCGTTGTGTAAGCGAGCTCCGGTTCCAGCCGCTCCTGTACCTCTCTGACGGTGGCCGAGCCAACCTCCCACAGCACGGCCATGATGTCGAGCTCGCGGTCGGTGAAGGTGGGTGTCATGGCGATCTCCGTATCTACTATGGTTGTAGTAGATGATAGGGCGGTGGGGCGCGTTTGTCAACTACAAGTCTAGTAGATAGGCTGATTCGACAGTCGACAGCCGTTAGTCGACAGCCGACTCCGTACGGTCAAAGACATAGGTAACAAGAGAGTCTAAAGACATAGGTAACACTTTTAGCCCGGTCTCACGGGTGCTATGTCTTCGACCTCGTGTTTTGCCTCGTTGAATATCCCAAGGCGTCGGGAACCAAAGTAAACATCCCAGACCCCTGTAGTAAGCTCTTCCAGGCCGATGTATTCCTTGGCGAGGACAGAGCTAAGAAAGACTCGCCGGGTGTGCCACGATATGCAGCCGTTGCTGTCGGCGCGTCGCAACTCGAAGTGGGCCGGATACTCGAGCGGCGGAAGACAGTTCGGCCACGGACGCGGAGAAGAGGCGTAGTAATTTGCCGGAGGCACTTGACCCAGCGACTCGTGCGGCCGGTCGTCGTTGTAATCCTTGCGAAAGCTGGCGAAGCGGCGCTGCTGGGCTTCACCTGAGGCGGCGGGTGGAAACGCAGTAGCCTCTTTGAGCGTGCGATGCAGGCGCTCATGGCGACCGTTCTGCTCCGGATGCCCGGGCGCAATGCGCTCGGGGTGGATACCGAGCCGGATCCACCAAACGGCGAGTCGGGACAGGCCGGCCAGGCCGGGCCCGGCGAAGGGAGTGCCGTTATCGGTGCGGATCACACTTGGCAGCCCCTGGGTGCGAAATAGCCGGAGGAAGGTCGCCTTTGTGGCAGCCGTGCTCGGCTCGAGCAGGGCTCGACAGGCCAGGAGGTAACGCGAGTGGTCGTCGAGAATGGTGAGGGGGTAGCAGTAGCGACCATCCCGGGTGCGGAATTCCCCCTTGAAATCGGCGGTCCAGACGTCGTTGGGCCCTGTGCTCTCGGTCCGGGAGCACAGAGGAGGTGGCCGGCGCCGCCGCCGCCTTGAATGGGGCTTGGTGAGGCCGTGGCGCTTGAGGATCAAGTTGGCGGTGCTCAGGGCTGGCCAGGGCCAGTCGGGCCGCTCGAGCGCCAGAGCCGGGAGAAGTTTCTTAGCGCCGCGGTCGGTACGGCGCCGTTTTGCGGCAATCAGGGCCTCCACCACGTCAGACCGGGTAGCTTTTGGGCTGTGGTGAGGTCGCCGCGAACGATCGACGAGGCCGTCGGGGCCCTCCGCCTTGAAGCGGTCGATCCATTTGTAGCCGGTTTTGCGGCTGACCCCATAGCGAGCGCAGAGCTCGGTCATCGACCAGTGACTGCGCAAGTAATCGTTGATGAAACTGAAACGCTGGTCCATGGGTGACGTTTCCCTCCACGGCATGGGGCACCTCCTTGAGTGCCCACAGTTTGGCGCGGAGTGTTACCCATGTCTTTAGACAGAAGTGTTACCCATGTCTCCGGATCGTACCCT
>JBDHHZ010000332.1:0-3758 GCA_039589115.1 Gemmatimonadota bacterium
CTTCTGCTCTTCGTGATGATGATCTCGGCGATTCAGCGGATGGCTCTTTATGTGGACGCCTACGGCCTGACGGAGCTTCGCCTTCTCACCACCGTGTTCATGATCTGCCTGGGAATCCTCTTCGCCTGGTTCGTCGCCACGGTGCTTCGCGATCGGCCTGAAGGCTTCGCCACAGGCGCCGTCGCCTGCGGCTTCCTGGCCATCTTGGCCCTCAACTTTCTCAACCCCGACGCGCTAGTCGCCCGTGTCAACATCGACCGCGCCCGGGACGGCTACGACTTCGACGCTTTCTATGCCACTTCGCTGAGCGGCGACGCCGTCCCCGCCCTCGTCGCAGCTCTGCCGGAACTGAACCAGGAAGACGGCTGCATCGCCGCCGCCCGCATCCTGGATCGCTGGACGCCTCCCGCGGAGAAGGACTGGCGGACCTGGAACCGGGGGCGGACCCGCGCCTGGCAAGTCGTCGAGGAGGCAGCGGCCAACTTGAGCGAACTGGCGTGCGAGTATGAGCGATCGTCATCGGGAGTGGGGGAGCGCTGATTGAGTGAGGGAGTATTTCAGCAAGGGAGACTGCGAGGTTAGGAGTGGCTCTTACCTCGAAGTCTCCCACACTCCACTGCCCTCTCACTCAGCCAGGGCTCCCTAGTTCCCATTAACGGCCCCACATCCCAACTTCCAACACGATCTTGCGCTCTTTTCCTGCATCCCTAGCTTCGCGTTTACTACACATCGACATAAGGCACCGCGGCGCGCCCCGGCGCGTCGCCGTCTCGGAGGTAGGTCAATGGACCTGGGGATCGAAGGCAAAGTCGCCGCGGTTGGCGGCGGGAGCGCCGGTCTGGGCAAGGCCATCGCCTGGACGCTGGCCCACGAAGGCGCGCAGGTCGCCATCTGTGCGAGAGGCCAAGAGCAGCTCGAGGGCACCGCCCGCGCCATGCGCAGCGCCTCCGGCAGTCAGGTCTTCCCCTACCCCGTGGACCTGGCTACCGAGGACGGGCCCAAGGAGTTCATCGACGCCACGGTCAAGGAATTCGGGCGGCTCGACATATTGGTCACGAACGCCGGCGGGCCGCCGGCCACGATAAGCGCCAAGACACCGCCGGACGCCTGGGCCGACGCACTCGAGCTCAGCCTGCTCAGTACCATCCGCATGGCTCAGGCGGCGATCCCCTATATGCTGCGCAACCGCTGGGGCCGCATCGTCTGCATCACTTCGATCTCCGTGAAGTCACCCCTGCCGGGCATGGTCCTCTCCAACACCGTGCGGCCCGGCGTGGTGGGCTACGCGAAGACGGTATCGCAGGAGTTCGCCCAGGACGGGATCACTGTGAACGTGATCTGCCCGGGCTACATGGCCACCGACCGGGTCGGCGAACTGGCCGAGACGCGTTCCGCGCAGTCGGGGAAGAGCGTCGAAGAGGTCATGGCAGGGCTTGTCGCCGGCATCCCGGCCGGCCGTATGGGCGACCCAAAGGAGCTGGGCGACCTGGTCGCTTTCCTCGCCTCGGAGCGCGCCGCCTACATCACGGGCACTACCATTCAGATCGACGGCGGCTACATCCGGGGTCTCCTCTAGCACCTCCGGCGACCTGAAACCTCCCCACCGGGAGGGCCCGTAGTGAAGAACAGACACCCCTGCAACCTTAGCCCCAGACGCACTGTCACACCGGGAGGCGGGGCCGACGCAGCAGGGTCAGGGGTCAGCGGGCCCCCATACTAACAGGGCATATCGAACGGAGCAGCAGGATGAAACGACGGACCAAGGTGGTTCTCGGGATAGTCGCCGTCGCCATCGTCGGCGTCGGAGCGGTCGCCGCGGTAAGCAACGGCGGCTCGGACGGCGACGAGGTACGAACCACTGACGTCGAGCGCGGCGAGATCGTCGACAAGGCACTCGCCGTGGGCAGGATCGAGCCCGAAGTCGAGATCAGTGTCAAGTCGAAGATCTCGGGCGTGGTGAGCATGGAGTTCGCCGAAGTGGGTGACTTCGTGCGCGCCGGCGCCCCGCTCCTCGAGATCAAGCCGACGCCGACGCCCTTGGAGCTCGTCGAGACGCGGAGTCAGCTCGAGCTCCGACAGCTCGAGCTCGATAATCAGCGGCGCGAGCTCAATCGCAAAAGAAGCCTCATGGACCAAGGCCTCATCCCGCAGGACCAGTACGAGGCCGCCGAGCGCGCCTACGGCGAGGCGGAGCTGAATGTCAAACTGGCCGAGGAACGCCTGGCCCTGCTGGAGGAAGGCCGGGTCACCACCGCCGACCAGAACATCGAGGCGATCGTCTACTCGCCCATCGACGGCTTCATCCTGGAGAAGAACGTCGAGATCGGTGATCCCGTCACGCCCCTCAACCCTTATCAGGAGGGGACGGTGCTGATGACCATGGCGGAGATGAACGCGCTCATCTTCCGCGGTACCGTAGACGAGATCGACGTAGGCCGCCTTCGTGAGGGTATGAAGGTCGAGCTGAAGATCGGCGCGTTGCCCAAGGTCGAGGTCACGGGAACGTTGACCAAGATCTCGCTCAAAGCGCGCACCGAAGACAATTCCACCGTCTTCCCCATCGAGATCGAGCTCGACCCGACCGGCGAAACGGTCCTCCGAGCTGGCTACTCCGCCAACGCGGACGTGATCATCGACCGCCGCGAGGAAGTACTGATGATCCCGGAACGCCTGGTCACCTTCTCCGGCGACACCGTGAAGGTGAACGTGCTGCTCGATGACGGATCTCAGGAGGAGCGAATCATCGAGACCGGCCTCAGCGACGCCATCAATATCGAGATCCTCTCCGGGCTGGAAGAGGGAGAGAAGGTGGTCGAGGCTCCGCCGAGGGAAATCGAGTGAGCCGGTAGCCGGTGGTCAGTAGCCGGTAGCCGGTAGTCAGTAGCCGGTAGCCAGTGGCCGGTGGCCGGTGCCAAGAAAGAGAACGCAGCGAGAAACGAGACAGTGCGAATCTTAGGTAGCCTAAGAGACTTCTTCCACGACATCCGTACCCAGCGGCTGCGTACGTTCCTCACCGTCATGGGGATCACCTGGGGCACAGTCGCCGTCGTGGTCTTACTCGCCTTCGGCGTCGGCATGGAAAGGCAGACGCGGAAGCGCATGCATGGCCTGGGCGAGCGGATCGTCATCCTCTTCGGCAACCGCACCACCAAGACGTACGAGGGATTCCCCGAGGGTCGGTACATCAGATTTCAGGAGGAGGATGTCCAGCTCCTCCAACGTGAGATCCCGGAGATCGCCCAGATCAGTCCCGAATACAGCACGCGCCGCGTCCCGGTTCGACGCGGTCGGAACAGCGCCTTCCCCAACATCACCGGCGTTTACCCCGTCTACGCTGACATGCGCAACGAGATCGCCGACTGGGGCGGCCGCTTCATCAACCAGGCCGACATCGACGAGCGACGCCGTGTGGCTTTCATCGGCAACGAGCTGGAGAACCTGCTCTTCGAAGATGAAGAGGCCGTCGGTCAGATCGTCTTCGTCGGCGAAGTGCCGTTCACCGTCGTCGGCGTACTGAAGGAGAAACAGCAGAACTCATCCTACAACTCGCGGGACCGCGACCGGATATTCATCCCGTCCAGCACGCACAGGGCGATCTTCGGTCAGCGCTACATCAACAACATCATCTACCGGTGTAGCAGCGCCGATGTCGTCGAGGCTGTTGAAGTGCGCGTCAACCAAGTGTTGGGCCGCAAGTACCGTTTCGACCCCACCGACGAGGATGCGATCTGGGAGTGGGACACCAGCGAGTTCGAGGT
>JBDHHZ010000333.1:0-7330 GCA_039589115.1 Gemmatimonadota bacterium
CTACGCGGCGGCATGCCGGGCCCGGTCGTCGCCGTGCGCGCCGACATGGACGCGCTGCCGGTGACGGAGGATACGCCCTACCCGTTCAAGTCCACCGTGCGCACTACGTACCTCGGGAAAGAAGTGGGCATCAGCCATGCCTGCGGGCACGACGTGCACACCGCGGTGCAGCTCGGCGTCGCATCCGTCCTGGCATCCATGAGAGATGAGCTACCGGGAACCGTGAAGTTCATCTTCCAGCCGGCCGAGGAAGGGCCGCCGCCGGGCGAAGAGGGCGGCGCACCGCTGATGGTGGCAGAGAACGTCATGGAGAACCCTCGCCCCTCAGCCATCTTCGCCCTGCACACCAACCCCGACCTCTACGTGGGAGAGATCGGGTACATCTCGGGCCCGATCTATGCCTCCTCCGATCACTTCCGAATCACCATTCGCGGGAAACAGGCTCACGGCGCCGCGCCCCACCTGAGCATCGATCCCATCGTGATGGCGTCGCAGGCGGTCATGGCATTCCAGACCATCCGCTCTCGCAACCTGCCGCCGCTTCAGCCCAGCGTCATCTCCATCGGAATATTCAGAAGCGGCGAGCGCTTTAACATCATCCCCGCGGAGGTCTATATGGAGGGGACCGTCCGCACCTACGACCCGGACGTGCGCGATGCCGTCGAGCGCCGCATGGACGAGATACTCGCCGGCATCACCCTGGCGAGCGGCGGCACCTACGAGTTCGAGTACGACCGCGGCGCGCCCCCCACCATTAACGACCCCGAGCTCGCGGCTCAGATGCAGGGCACTCTTCAACGCGTGCTCGATGACGAGAACGTGATAATGCTCGAACCCTTCATGGCCGCCGAAGACTTCGCCTACTTCGCCAACATCGTACCCGGCTTCTACATCAGCCTCGGCACCACCGTGCCGGGCACCACTTCCGGCTGGAACCACACGCCTGACTTCATGGCCGACGACGGCTCCGTGCCGGTCGGGATGCGGGTGATCTCGAGCCTGTTGCTGGACTACATGAAGGAGTACAGCGAGAAGATGTAGAGGCCGGAGGCCGTCTCTTACCGTTCCGGCCTCACCGGTCGACCGTCAGGATCCCCTGTGCCATGTCCTGGTCCGTCACGCCGACGCCGGGCAGCTCGGAGTCCGGCAAGTGCAGCCGCCACCACTCCGCGGCCCTTTTCTGGGTCCACGATTCATCGAACGCGCAGTCGGCCAGCAACGCGCTCAGCTCGTCGGCCGTCTGCGGCCGGTCGGCGGGATCCTTCTCGAGACACTTCAGGATGACGCGCTCCACCGACTCGGGGATCTCGAGCTCGGTGCGCTGTGAAGGTGGCACCGGCTTCTCCTGCACGTGCGCCACGACCATGGCCATCGGCGTGTCGGACTCGAACACCGGCTGGCCTGTGAGCAACCAGTAACCGACGCATCCGAGACAGTAAATATCGACGCGTCCGTCGAGGTCCTGCTTCCCCAGCGCCATCTCGGGGGCCATGAAGGCCGGAGTGCCCGTGGCGATACCTTCCGCGGTCAGCTCCGCAGCGCCGACCTCCACCTTGCCGATGCTCTTCACGAGGCCGAAGTCGAGCACTTTGACAAAGTCGTAGTCGGGGCCAAGGTGGCAGGCGTATATGTTCGCCGGTTTGATGTCTCGGTGGATCATCCCCCTGTCGTGTGCCTCGACCAGGGAGTGACAAGCCTGGCGTAGCAGGTCGACCGCGCGCTCGGGAGCGATCGGGCCGAAGCGCCTGACGAGAGCGTCCAGGTTCAGTCCCTTCAGCAGCTCCATGACGTAGTAGAACGCACCCTCTTGGGTGATGCCGAAGTCGTAGAGCGTGATGGTGTGTTGTGAGCCGAGCGTAGCCGTTGCCCGCGCTTCCCTCTCGAACCGGCGGCACACGGTCATGCACGCAGCCTTATCGGGCCCCAACGCCTCCGACCGAATCAGCTTGACCGCCGCCGGCCTGGCCAGCATGCGATGCTTGGCGAGCCAGACTTCGCCCATCCCACCTTCGCCCAGCGGCTTGACCAACTGATAGCTGCCGACCTCGCGCGCCTTCTTCAGCCTATGACCGAACTTGTAGATCGTGCGCGATACGAAGAAAGCGATGCCGGCGCAGATGTAGGTCGAGAACCCGAAGTAGAGAACGAAGACCAGCACCGGCACATCGGGACTCGTGGCGCCGGCCGCCGTCGAGAGGAAGACCGTCAGGAACCCGGTGGAGGCGGCCGCGATCGAGGCGAGCAAGGTCTTGACCGGCGTGTTGGGCGCGAGGATTGGAAAGAAGACGATCCACACGCATTCCCACGGGATGCCGAAGAAGCCCTCGAGGATCGCGGGATCCCATACCGGGAAGATGCCCCAAAACGAGGACATGGAGATGCCGAAAGCTCCCACGACCTCGAAGACGAGGCCGATGTCGAGCAGCAGCTGCGGCCTGAGCCTCGAGTAGCGGGCGAACACGAAGACGGCAAGTCCCATGGCGATCGATGCGAACGAGACCCAGATCTGCAGTCCCCGTTCCCATATCGAGTGCTCCGGCATGAGCGCCGTGCCCCCGAACAAGTGGGCGCCGAAGGAGGCGAAGAAGAAGGTTACGGAGTAGATGAGGCCGGCCCAGCCGAGCCGAGTGGCTGCCTCCCGCAGCAAGTCGGGCGGCAGCCCGCTCACAGAGGCGCTCGCCAGACTGGGCGTCGGCGTCGCGCTCGCCTTCTTCAGGGTCTTCGGTCTCATCTACGCTTCCTTCCTCAAGGCTACCTCGCACAAGGGAGGATGCGGCGGGGGCCACGAGCGGACATTTGGAGCGCCCCGGCCGATGCGGGATCCCGGCCCGAGCGCCGCGCGACATGAAGCGAGGGCCCCCGTCGCGTCCTCCCGCCGACCACTAGCGCGAGATCATGACGTGCGCCCACGGTTTGCCAGGTGCCATCAGCCACGGACGATCGCGCGATCCCTCCATTGAGATGCCCGTCGATGCCTCGGTGGCATACGGCAAGTAAATCACGTTCAGACCACGCACCCCTTCCGCCTCACCGGTCACCGGATCGAAGCTACCCTCCTCGCCGGACAACGAATAGAGCGCCGCAGGGCCCTCGGGGAAGTCCAGTTCGCCCGATTCGATCTCTGCCAATCGCCTCGACTCGATCGCGGCGCGGCTCGTCACCCCCGCCGCTCTCAACTCGCGGCCGCGGGCCATGAACGCATCGAGGCTCTCGTGATAACAGGCCACGTGCCACCCATCCCGGGCCGGGTCGTCGCCCAAACAGACGAGCCCGTTGCTCCCTTCACGAAGCGTGACCAGCGCCCCGCCGCGGAAGGCGCGAACCGTGGCGCCGTCGCGCTGCGCCTGCGGCAGCGCGCTCACCGCTTCGGCGATCTCTCGCTCGTCAATTACGTCCTGAGGCAACGCCGACAGGGGCAGGCATACGATACAGGCCAGCACGAGGACAACGACTCTCATCGTATACTCCTGGTTGGGGTTGGAGGGATGATAGGGTGGAAGGCCCGGGGGCGCTACAAGGCCGGTGTGCGGTATGCGGTGGTCCACCGACCACCGGCTACCGGCCACCGGCTCTGCCGGGCGGCCCGCTCCATGCTTAGACGCTCGAACGCCCCATCCCTTACCAGCTCAGAACCCGGAGAAGCGAGGCTGCCATGAAACGCAGAGCCTTCTTGCGCACCGGATTGGCGGCGGGAGCCGCGGGCATCGGGACCGGCATCGGCCTGCTGCCGGAGCCAGCGTTCTCTTTCGCACCGCCCAGCGGCGGACCGCTACGACTCAACTCCAACGAGAACCCGCTGGGGCTGGCGCCGGCCGCGCGCCGCGCGGTGATCGACGGGATCGCCGAGGGGAACCGCTACCCGTGGGAGAGTCGTGTCGAACTGATAGAGGAGTTGGCGGCGCTGCACGGTGTAGGACAGAAGAACATCGTCCTCGGCAACGGTTCCACCGAAGTGCTGCAGATGGCGGTCCAGTCGCTGGCCACGCCGGACGCCCGGCTCATCCTGGCGGAACCGACGTTCGAGGATGTGCCCTGGTACTGCGAGCCGTTCGCCTATCGCTTGGACAAGGTGCCTTTGGATCAGAACCACGCCCACGACCTCGGCCGCATGCGAGAGCACGCCGCCGCGGCGCCCGGTCGCGCGCTGGCCTATATCTGTAACCCGAACAACCCCACCGGCACGCTGACGCCCAGCGTCGAAGTCGATTCATGGATCGAGTCCGCGCCGGACGACGTCTTCTTCCTCGTCGACGAGGCGTACTACGAATACTGCGAGGACCCGCGCTACTGGTCGTGCACGAAATGGATCGGCGACAATCCAAACGTCATCGTCGCCCGCAGCTTCTCGAAGATCTACGGTATGGCCGGAATGCGCCTCGGTTACGCCGTCGCACATCCGGACACCGCCGATGCGCTGCGCCGCTACATAGGTAGGAACAACGCCAACCATCTCGCCCTGGTCGCGGCGCTCGCATCGCTGCGCGACAGCGAGCTGTTCCAGCGCAGCCGCCAGGCCAACTCTCGAGGCATGCAGACCCTGCACGAGTGCCTCGACGACCTCGGGCTCGAGTACCTGCCCAGTCACACCAACTTCGTCATGCACCGCATCAATGGCGACTTGAAGTCGTATCGCGAGCGGATGGCGGAAGGCAACATACAGGTCGGCCGGCCGTTCCCGCCGATGCTCGAGTACAACCGCCTGTCGATCGGATCGCCCGACGAGATGGAGCAGTTTGTGGAGGTCCTGCGGGGGTTCCGTACAAAAGGCTGGGCCTAATGGGAGTTAGGGAGCGCTAGTTGAGTTAGGGAGCAATTCAGCAAGGGAGACTGCGAGTTTAGAGTTCACTCCCTAGCTTGCAGTCTCCCACACTCCACTGCTCAATTACTCAATTAAGGCTCTCTCGCTCCCACCAGGAGCGCCGCCGTCACCGGAAAGTGATCCGACGGGTATCTCCCGTCACGCGACGTACGGACGATCGCCGCCGTTTCGACCTTCCATCCTTCCGAGATCAGGACGGCATCGATCTTTGGTCCCGTGCTCTCACCGCTGAAACCGTTGAAGGTCCCTACTTCCGTCGAATCGGGATGAAGCACCCGAAACGTATCGTAGAGCTCCAGCTCTGAGCCCGCCGCGCCCAGGCCCAACAAATAGGTCATGGCAGGGTTGTCCTCGCCAGCGTTGAAGTCGCCGGTCACGATCACGGGGTCGCTGTGCGAGCGCGCCATGATCCGTTCGACCAGCAACTGGGCGCTTCGCTCCCGCGATTCCTGCGACTGGTGATCGAGATGGACGTTGAAGACGAAGAACATCCGCCGCGACTGGATGTCCAACAGCCGTCCCCAGCTGCAGATGCGTGGGAGGTTCGCCCCCCAACCGATCGAACCCGGCGTCTCCGGCTGGTCGGAGAACCAGAATGTGCCGCCCCCGGCGAGCGCGAACCGCTGCGTTTTGTAGAGGATCGCGGCGTACTCGCCGGCCTGGAAGCCGTCGTCGCGAGCGACACCGATCTCGGTGTACCCGGGAACCGCGGCGCGCAATTCATCGAGCTGAAAGCGGAGCCCTTCCTGAATCCCGATAATATCCGCGTCGTGCTCACGAATGACGTCGAACAATAGCTCGCGCCGATTGGCCCAGCTGTCCTCGCCGTCGTCGGCCGTCCCGTAGCGGATATTGAAGCTCATCACCTCGAGCCCCGGCCCCTCCGCATCTTGGGCTTCCGCGTGCCCAAGCCCAATCGCACACGCCAGCAGCCCTACCCCTAACACCCGCAAAACTCTATACCCTAGCCCAAGCACCATCTCGCCTTCTCCCTCGTCATTGTCATCGTCATCGTCATCGTCTCGTCCGCGCCCGCGCCCCGCGCCCGCGTCAGTGTCAGTGTCAGTGTCAGTGACATTCCACAATGAGCGTTCCAATCTCATACGGTCGAACTTCAACTCTCACCACCCGCCCGCGCGTCGAGAGCGACTCCCCGCGGTCCTCCAAAAGATTCCCCCGCCACGCCCCCTCGACCTCGCATGCGAGCCTAACCTCGACCTCCGAAGCCAACCCATGCCACTCCACCAACCTCAGCACCCAAGCCTCCGAATCCTCGGCCCGTTTCAGCCAGGCGATCTCGACGTTCTCGGGCTCCGCGGAAGCGAACGAGACCTGCTCGCCCAACGCGCCGCCGTGTTGCGGCTCGAGCCCGCCGAGCAGCGGGACATTGTATTCCGCCGCGCGCCGCACCGTTTGCGCCTCGCGCCAGTCGCCTTCGTGCGGGTAGATCGCGAAGCGGAAGCGATGTCTGCCTCGATCGGCCAAGGAGTCGGGCCAAATGGGTGAGCGCAACAGTGACAGCCTCAGCATGTTGCCCTTGTAGTCCCAGCCGTACTTGCTGTCGTTCAGGATGCTCACGCCATAGCCATCGGCCGAGACATCCGCCCAGCGTTGACCGGGTACTTCGAACTTGGCGCGCTCGGCTTGAGTACGCGGGTTCCCGGTCCGGCCGATAGTCCCGTATGGGATCTCGTAGGTCGCCGAGTCGGCATCGATCCCCAGCTCGAACGCCACCTTGAGTAGCTTCCGATGCTCGTGCCAGTCGACCTCGTTCTGTACGTCGAGGAACGGCGAGCCGCGACCGAGGACGAGCGCCTGGCGGAAATCGGAGTCGCCCCAGCGGCGCTCGATCTCGATTCGAGCTTCGCGTTCGTCGGCGGCGACAGCGAACCGCCCCACATCGCTCACATCCCAGCGCTCGCCCCAGCTCACGATGTTCCAGGCGTCCCACTGCGCCGGCCGGTCGTCGAACACCGTGAGCACGTTCGCCCGCCCTCCCGGCGCCAGCGCTTCGCGTTCGTTCACTTTGTCGTAGAGTCGAACGATCTCGCCGGTCAGCGTATCGATCTCGACGCGCAGGTACGCGTTCTCGATCCAGTTCGCTCCCGCCCTCGGCGCGCGCAGCCGCCGCTCTTCGTCCGACATTGCATCGCCCGGCAGGTGGATGACTCGCGCACCGAACGCCGGAACGTCGGCCACCGATATGCGGACGCTACTTCCGTCATCGTCCCGCACGTCCAACGCGCCGCTTCGAGACCAACCCAGCGAGTTGAACACAACGACCGCGCTCCCACGCCCTCGTGTGTCCATCCGCCCTCGCAGAGCGGCGAAGCTCTCCGCCGTCAGCGGTCGGATAATCGCCCAGGCGCTATCGTAGAACACCTCCGCGTCCTCGTAGACTTCCCTGATGCCGGAGCCCGGCAAGATGTCGTGAAACTGATTGAACAGGACTAGCCGCCACGCCGCTTCCAAGCGCTCGCGCGGGTACGATTCCGCCGCCACGGTCGCGAG
>JBDHHZ010000334.1:0-3749 GCA_039589115.1 Gemmatimonadota bacterium
GTGGGGCGCGAGGGCTACAAGGCCGCCGAGAGGCTCGAGCGCGCGGTCCCAGAAGTCGCTGCGATAGACGGTGTACGCCACGCCGGCCGGCTGTACCATCGCGACCTCGTCCTCCAGCTCGCCGGGGTTGTAGAGTCGCACGATCAAGGCCGCGCCATCCTCCACGGCCTTGAGCGACGTCACGACGGTATGCCGGGCCTCGACGGCGAAGGGCGGCGGCACCTGCGGGGTCTCGGGCCTGACGGGCACCGCGATCAGCGGCTGCCCGACGCCCCTGGCGAAGCGCTCCGCCTCCGCCTGGCTGAAGACTTCGTAGGGACGGATGGAGAAGCGGAATTCGTGCATGCCCTGCTGCCCGGCCCGGTAATTGGTCTCCCAGTAATTGTTCATCGGGTAGGAGAAGAGCGTGGCGCTGGGCTCGATGCTCTCCAGCCAGCCGGCCACGATGGCATCGGTTCGGATCTCACCGAACTGGACCATGGGCACATCGATGCTGGCGAACGTGACGCCGGCCTCGGAGTCGTGGATATCGACCCAGCGCTCCAGGCTCATGTAGTTCCGCGACGCGCCGGGAAGCTGTTCTTCATCGAGGCGGAAGGAGCCCCACGGGACATCGACCCGCACCTCCGGGTCCGACAGGCGGAAGGGGAACCGGTAGAGCACGGCCTCGGGCTCGTAGACCAGGTCTTTGTCGATGGTGTTGGTGATGTCGACCCGGTCGATCCCGGCGTAGAGCCGGATCTCGCTCGCGATGCCGGACCGCGTCCCGGGGGCATCGCCCCGCACCTCGAGCGCCGCGAGCAGCGGCCCTCGTTCTTTGATCCTGATCTGGACCGGGCCGCCCGTCGCCGTGTCCTCGGGACTGCGGCCGCCCACGTAGATGTACTGGTTGAGTCCGTTCGCCAGGCTTCCGACCAGCTCCCACCCGGTCGGCCGATAGATGAGCGAGCGGATCGTCCCGTCCAGCGTGTCCAGCTCGACCCTGATATCGCCGTTCGAGATCGCGACCCCGCCGGCTTCCACGCTGCCATCGCCCCACGGCTGGCCCGGCACGATCGTGTAGCGCTTCGATCCGAAGGCCGGGACATCGTCCGCTCGGAACAGCAGCGCGCCCGTGCTGAGCCGCTGCGACGGGACCGGCGTACCGGCCTCACCGAGCACTCTGTCTCCGACGGCGCTACGCTCCGCAGCCAGCGTCACCACATCGCTGCGCGGCCAGCTGGCCGTGTTGTACACATCGATGATTCGCGGAGTCGGCGAGTCGTAAGCGCGTTGGGCCAGAGCCGTGGCCCGCAACCGCGCCGCCTGCGCAGCGGCCGAATCGGCGAACTCCTTCTTGCGCGCCCACTGGCTGAGCGTGAACTCCGACTCCGGCTCGCTGATGCTGTTCCAGGAGCCCCAGGTGTGCTCGTAGTACAGGAGGACGTACCGCCAGGCGCGGTAGAGCTCTTCATCGGAAAGCGAGACGCCCAGCATGGCGGCCAGCGCTTCGGTCTGAACCAGCGACTCCGCCGTCCGCCGGATCAGCGCCGTCTCTCGAGCCGACGATGCCGCTCCGTCCTCCCAGTGACCCGTGAGGTCGCCGCGGTAGACGGGCAGGCCGTCGCCGTACCGCTGCTCGAACACCTCGAACGCACGGGCGGTGGTCGAGATGATCAGCCGCGGCGAAGCGTACTTCTCGTTCCAGGCGCGCACGGCCTCGGCCAGGTCGGGATCGGGCGGTCCGTTGTCCGACCCGATGTTGTAGCGCAGGTAGGCGATGTCGTACGGATACTCTTCACCGGCCAGCTGGTCCATGTACTTGAAGACGTTCTCTTCATCCAGCGCCTTCGTGATCTTCGAGTAGCCGAGCCCCGAATGGAACCAGGCGTACCCGGCGCCCGAGACCCAGGTGAGCACCCGCTCCCGGCCCGACGGCGACTCCCAGTAGAAGGGCCGGTCGCCCCAAGCGTCCGAGAAGTGGCCGATCCGGTGGCCGAAGTTGGGACCGATCGACAGGTACTTGATGCCGTGGCCGGCCAGCACCGGGACGAGCCCCCAGGTGAAGCCGGGGATATCGCTCAGCATCGCCGACTCGACTGTGATCCCGTAGCGCCGGTTCAGCCGACGGTAGGCGTCCAGACCGTGCAGCAGGCCCTCCGACGAGGCCAGGCCGGTCAGCAGGTTGGCGAACAGGCCATCGAGCCCGATCCAGCCGCGCCGGATGCCTTCCAGCAGCCGCTCCTGCTCTTCCTGTCCGCGAGTCTCGAGGTAGGAGTCGACGGCCCAGAGCGCTTCGGGATTCCAGACGAAGCGAGCTCCTTCCGGGAAGTCCTCGCTGGCCAGACCGTAGCGCAGCGCGTCCTCCAGGTGCTGCCACTGCAACCGCTCGACTTCGTCCTGATGGTGCGTGTACCCGATGTCGAGGTGCGTGTGGTGCACCAGGTACATATCCATCCGCCGCACCGGCATGACCGTGAGCTCATGTTCGGCCCGATGGCCGTCCACCTCGAGCCGCAGCGCGAGCGGGGTGGCGCTCTCCACCGCCGGCACCGGGATCTGGAAGCGATTGTTGCCCAGGGCGAGCGTCGTGTCGATCCGACCGAGCGGGCTGGACAACTCGAAGCGACCTGCATCGCCCAAGTAGAGGACGTCGACGCGAACGGTCTGCCTGTCCCCATCGCCTTCACGAAGTACGGCCGGCGCGTTTCTAAAGGCGACGTGCGGCGTCAGGCTCTCCTTGTAGAGGATGAACCAGGTCCGCTCTCCGGCGCTCTGGCCTTTCACCTCGAGACGCAGCGAGCGGCTGGTCTCCCAATGCTCCCTGGGGACGCTGAGGAAGAGGAACCCCATCGCGTCGCCGTACTTGTCTATGACGGTGACGCGGAAGTCGGCCTTGATCCCCTCTTCCCCGACCCACTCGATCGTTCCCAGGTCAGCTGTCGTCGGGTTGTCGAACTCGAGCAGCATTCGCCCGTTCACGAACAGGTCGAAATGTCGCGGCACGTCGTTCACATCGATCGCCGCCATCAGCGCGAAGACGGCCGTGTCGCCGGCGAAGTCGTCGGGAACAGCGCTCGTCTCCCAGGCGATGGAGTAGTCGCGGTTCAGCGAGCGAACGAGGAGCGACTGCCCTGCGTAGGGAAGCGGTGAGTGGTAGGTGAAGTCCTCGCCTTTGATGGCGCGCTGGTAGCCCGGGAAGTACGACGACGGGAGATCGATCCGATCGGCCTGGCCGGAAGCCGGTCGCGCCCACACCAGGATGAGCGCGACGACAAGACTAGCGGCTGCGCGCGTCGAGCACTTGCCGGCCCACATGTCTCTTCCCCCGTGTCGTTCTTCGGCTAGCCGACCGCCGCCTTCAGAAACTCGTTCACCTTCAGGCCCGCCCGATAGTGCTTCATGAAGAACTTGTCCAGGTCGGGCCTCAAGAGCAGTTGGGGATCGTCGTAGTTCGTGAAGTAGTATAGGTGCTTGTTGGCGATGAACGGGAAGCGCTCCATTTTCTCAGCGAACTCCTTTGGCAGGCGCTTGTTCTTTTCGCCGCGTAGCTCGCCGAAAATATCCTTGAACGCTTTGCCCTTGAGTGCCCGCGCGAGCGCCGCGCCGTCACGCACGATCGCCTGGCGAACTTTCAACAGGCTGCGATTGTCCGGCTTGTACAGACCGCCGCCGATGTCTATGCCCTGCGCGCCGAGCTGGAAGAAGGTCGCCGGGTTGCTGGTGTCCTTTCTGCCGCCGCGCCTGATCACCGCCGCCATGTGCGTCTT
>JBDHHZ010000335.1:0-3739 GCA_039589115.1 Gemmatimonadota bacterium
GTTGCTCACCGTCATCCTGATCATCGGTCTGCTGGCGGTGATCGCGCTTCCCCGGTTCGTCAACACGCGGGAGCGCGCCTACGTAGCGGCGATGCAATCCGACCTGCGGAATCTGGCCACTGCAGAGGAAGACTACTTCGCCGCGACCCTCACGTACTCGAGCAACCTTACCAATATCACGTTCAATAGCTCGAAGCGGATCAAGGTGACCGTCCCCGAGGCGACCGAGAAGGGCTGGCGGGCGAAGGCGACCCACGAGCTCGCCACGCATCTGGAGTGCGAGCTCTACTACGGCACAGCGTCGGGAGCGACCCTGGCCAAAGGCAGCGGAACGATCGAGTGTAACAACTAGCCGCTCGAATCGCCGCTTTTCTCGCTACTGCCGGCCACCCGATGGCCGGCCCCCACCCCACAACGCTCCAAGACAAAATCGCGTTGACACCGCGCACGGCGTGGTGCGTCCAGGCGCCTGTAGCTGCTCTGCCGGCCTTTGGCTAGAATAGACCTGTACACTCCGTCATACACAGGGATCGAGACCATGGCCAAGACGCTTCACCGCGGTGCCTCTTCCGGCACGACCGCTGCATTCATCTCCATCGTCGCCGTGACGCTGGCCGCCTGGGCATGCGGCAGCCAGGAGAGGGGCTCGCAGGCGGCCGGTTACGAAGGGTCGCTCAGCTGTAAGGGCTGTCACGAGAATTTCTACGACCTCTGGTCCCCCTCACATCACGGGCTGGCCATGCAGCCGTTCACTCCCGAATTCGCCGGAAGCCAAATCGATGGGCAGCCGGAGGACATCGTCATCGGGGAGTACGGCTATCGCGCCGAGATCGAGGACGGGATCGGCTGGGTGCGCGAGCGCGGTCCTGAGGGAGAGCGAGAGTACCGCATCGAGCACGCGATGGGCGGGAAGAACGTCTACTTCTTCCTCACCGAGTTGGAACGAGGACGTCTCCAGGTCCTGCCTGTAGCCTTCGACGTCCGCCATCGTGAGTGGTACAACACGACTGCCAGCATGGTCCGGCACTTCGGCGATGTCGAAGACGAGGCGATCGACTGGCGCGAGCCGGCCCTCACCTTCAACACGTCGTGTTACAGCTGCCACGTCAGCCAGCTGTCGACGAATTACGATCTGGAAACCGACGCCTACAACACCGTTTGGGTGGAACCGGGGATCAACTGCGAGACCTGCCACGGCGCCGGCGGCGAACACGTCCGCGTATGCGACGAGGATAGTTGCCCCGAGGACGCCGCGATCATCGGGCTCAAGGAGTTCACCGCCCAACAGGTCAACGACATGTGCGCGCCCTGCCATGCCAAGGTACGGCCTCTAACCGTGAGCTTTCTGCCGGGTGAGCGCTTCTTCGACCACTACGACGTCGTCGGGCTCGAGGACGAGGACTTCCATCCGGACGGGCGCGACCTGGGCGAGAACTTCACCTATACGCTCTGGCTGACCAGTCCGTGTCTGGCCTCGACCGAGCTCGACTGCCTGCACTGCCACACGACGAGCGGCCGTTACCTGTTCGAAGGAGAGAATTCGAACGACGCCTGCCTGCCCTGTCACGAGGAGCGTGTCGGCGCCTCGACCGCCCATACCCATCACCCGGCGGGCAGCCAGGGCGATCGATGCGTGGCCTGCCATATGCCGACGACAGAGTTCGCCCGCATGCGCCGAAGCGATCACTCGATGCGGCCGCCAACGCCGGCGGTGACCCTCGCGTTCGGGTCGCCCAATGCCTGCAACATCTGTCACGACGACCAGGACGCCGCCTGGGCCGACCGCTGGGTGCGCCAGTGGCGTTCGCACGACTATCAAGCGCCCGTCCTGTACCGTGCCGGCCTGATAGAGGACGCCCGCAGGCTTGACCACAGCCGCCTGCCCGAGATGCTGGCCTACCTGGAGAGCGAGAACCGCGACGCGGTGTTCGCAGCCTCACTGATTCGCCTGCTCGAAGTCGCCGTCGACGATAGGGTCTGGCCGGTGATCGCCAGGCTGCTGCGTGACGACCCGTCTCCACTGGTGCGCGGGGCCGCGGCGACGACGCTGGGAACCAATCTGACGCGCGCTACCGGCGCCGTCCTGCTCGAGGCGACCGAAGACGACTATCGCGTCGTCCGCATACGGGCAGCCAACGCGCTCGCCGGCTACCCGCGCGACAGGCTCACCGTTCGCCAGCTGCGCAACCTCGACGTCGCGTCCGGCGAGCTGGAGGCTGCATTACGCAGCCGGCCGGACGACTTGACCTCTCACTACGCCCTCGGGACCTACTACCTGAATCGCGGCGACCTGGGGCTGGCGCTGCTCGCTTACGAGACGGCACTCGAGGTGCAGCCGGACTTCGCACCGACGCTCATCAACATCGGCATGATCCACGCCCGGCTGGGCGAGCGCGAGGAGGCGGAGGGTTCGTTGCGCCAAGCACTGGAGGTCGATCCGAGCAGCGCCGCCGCACACTTCAACCTCGGGCTGCTATTGGCAGAATACGGCGATACGGAGGGCGGGGAGACCCATCTGCGCCTGGCGATCGCGGTCGCCCCCGAGTTCGCCGAGGCGGCCTACAACCTTTGCGTCCTGCTGTCCGATCAGCGTATCGAGGAAGCGATAGAGTGGTGCCGTACGGCCGACGAGCTGGGACCGGACCAACCGAGACACGCCTACACCCTGGCCTTCTACCTGTATGAGAACGGCGAGGTGGACGCCGCGGCCCGTACGCTGCGACGGATGATCGAGCGGGGAACGGGGTACGTCGCCGCCTACGAGTTGCTTGGCACGATCTACGAGCAAGAAGGATCCGCCCACAGGGCCGTCGCTCTCTACCGCCAGGCTATGCAGAGCTCTTACCTGGTCGACGCCGACAAGCTGCGAATCGAGGGCCGACTACTTCGGCTGCAGCCTCAGCGGTAGGGCTACGTTCTAGGGAACCGATCCGGACATTCTACAGCCGACATTCGACAGCCGACATTCGAGTACATCCCAACGCCCGACGTCCGCCGGCGGATGTCGAGAGTCGGACGTCGGACATCGAGCAGTACTCGGGCGTCGATCGTCGAATGTCGGCTGTCGGATGTCCAAGCGCCCACACTGGGACCCGCGCCGGCCGGCGCGGGCCCCTGTGTTGACGCGCTACTTAGTGCTGGTGGCGGTTGGCTGTGGATACGACAGGTCGGGGCGCACCCACCCTTCCATGACCTCCAACCGTCGCGTGGCCTTCATTGACTTGTTGAAGAGCTCTTTCACCTCATCACCCAATAGCTCCTCAATCTCGCTGGATCTGGCGATGAACGCGGCTTCGCTCTCCGCCGACAGTACGACCAGGTAGGCCGGAAGGTCCGGGCCCATCATCACCTGATAGATGCGCCAGCCGCTCTCGATGCCCTTTGACTCGTAGAGCGCGGCATACTCCCTCGCGACAGCCTCCATGGCCATCTCTTTTCCGGGAATCGCGTAGTACCAGTAGTACTGTCTGAACGGGGTATCCCCGGTGATCGCCACATTCTCAGGCAGGTACGACAGATCCTCACGCAGCATGATGACGGAGGCCGCCGAGTGGTCCATCATCTCGCCGAACTTGCCATGCATCTCCATGAACTTCTCCGGACCCACGGCCGCGATCGCCGCCTCCCAGGCCTGATGGGTCGCGTCGATGCCGGCGAAGCCTTCCACCTGCATTACGTACGCATAGCCCAGCTCCGGCCCCGAGATCGTGATGAACTGGGCGTCCGTGACGCCCGCCGC
>JBDHHZ010000336.1:0-3735 GCA_039589115.1 Gemmatimonadota bacterium
TCAAGACCATGGCAATCGGTGGAGCGATACTGCTCGCCGGCATCGTTATGACATGCTCCTCATACAGCTCCGCCGCCCCGGGCGATTCCTACACCGTGTGGACCGGGCTCTTCGTGGTCGGCGGGGCGCTGCTGGTTAAGGGCCTGTTCTCCTATTGGGCTGACTAGTCGCTTCAATTAGGCCGCCAGCCGGGCCCGGCAAGTCCCGAATTTCCGATGTAGAACGCCGAATACCCAATTCCCAAGGTCAGCATTCCTTGGGAATTGGGTATTCAGTATTGGATATTGGACATTCAGGGCGCGTCAGCGCCCGATATGATATAGGCCGGGAGGGGTCGCCGTGGAGGCGCCCCACCGGGGCGGCTCCACACTGAACATCGCGCTCCGCGCGATGTGAAGGTACCCTCAACCGTAAACCAACACGGCCCGAATAGTCGGGCCGCGAAGGTCTGCTATAGGCCGGGAGGGGATCGAACCCTCAACCTACGGATTAAGAGTCCGTTGCTCTGCCAGTTGAGCTACCGGCCTATAACCGAGTGAGGAGCCAAAAACTACTAGTCGGGTGGCGGGCGTCAATCCCTGAACAGCTGGAGGATGTCCTCCGGCGGCCGCGGGAAACGGTTCGGATTCAGCGCCCAGGCCATCGCCTCCAGGCCGTCCATCAGACGTGGGCCCGCCCGAGTGAAGCAGCTCCCATTCCCGACGAAGACCAGCCCGCGCCTCACCGCCCTGAGGCTTTTCCATCCGGGCCGATCGGTGAGCAGCCGGATCTCCTGGCGGACGCGCTCGATGCTCATGTCCTCGCAGGCGATGACGAGGACATCCGGGTTCTTCTTCCTTAGAGCCGACCAATCGACGGGGACGGGTGCCAGCCCCGGGGTGTTGAGCACGTCGCGTCCGCCAGCGATCTCGATCAGCTGCGGTACCCAGTGGCCGCCGGAGAACGCCGGGTCGAGCCACTGGATGAGCGCCACCTTCTGGCGCCTGGCTCCTGACAACCTGCGCTCCACCGCCTCGATACGCGCGTACATGTTATCGACCAGCGTCCGCGCCTCCTGCAACCGGCCGACGGAGAAGCCGACGCGCGAGTGATCGTCGAACACATCATCGAGATGCCTGGGATAGAGGATGAGCAGATTCGGGCGCGGGTTCAGCCCCTCCGCCACGGCCCGCACACCCTGCAGCGAGACCAGCGAGAAGTCGCCCGGCCCCTGTGTGATCATCACATCCGATCTCAGCCCCCAAAGCGCCGTTTCGTCCAGCCGATAGATGCTGCCGAAGCTCTCGGTGGCCTCGACCTTTTGACTGTAGATCTCACGACTCGACAGCTCGCTGACATCGAAGCGGGCTTTCGTAACGGCCGTTAGCTTCGCGGCCTCCGGTGGATAGTCGCAAGTGTGCGAAACGCCGACGACCTGGTCGCCGGCGCCGACGGCGAACGCTATCTCCGTTGCGGTGGGATAGAGACTAGTGATTCGTAGCACGGTTGGCTTTCGTGGGATCGTCTCCGGCGGGGAAGTCGCCGACGATCAGAACGGCTGCGCCACCCTCGGTACGGTCGACCTAGATATCGGGGAGCGAGCGCCGTTCCGGGCGGCCGGTCTCCAGCTCCCGGCGAAAGCGCTCGGCTTCGAGCAGCCTGTTCACCTGCCGGTCGATATCGTGTACGACGTCCTCCAGCTGCGCCAGCCGGCCTTCCACCTCCGCCTTATCCGCCTTCAGCCCCTTGAGCTTGGCGTACTCACGGATCAAGGGCCTCAGTACCACGTGCGTCGCCAGCGCCATGCTCGGCACACCGAGGACGAAGATGATGGCCAGGATGGCCTCGATGTCCACTAGAGAACCTCCGCCGACTGGAATCTCGATACCCGCTGGAGACAAAATATGGGGAAAGCAACGACCCCGGTAGCCCCGCCCCACCGGCCATGTCGTGAAACGCAACCTTTTCGCCACTCGTAGTATCCAACCGAGTGACACGCTCCAACGCCGGCCACAGCTTCAACGAGGAAAAAGAGATGAAACCGAGGCTTTGCATGCTGCCGCTGGCCCTGGTGGTCCTCAGCTGCGCCTCCTCGGGCGCCTTGGCGACACCGTCGCCACAGGACCAGCGGGCCCAGGACCAGGATTGGTGTCGCGACAGCGACCACGACCGCGACCACGACCGCTACTGCGAGGTACGGGAGTTCACCCTGCGCGCCGACCGCGACGTGATCATCGTCGATGCGGCCCCGAACGGTGGGGTCCGCGTGGAGGGCTGGGACCGGAACGAGATCTTGGTCCGAGCCAAGGTCCAGTCGCAAGCCCGCTCCGAGGACGACGCCCTCGACATAGCGAACGAGATCGAGGTCACGACCGGTCAGACGATCACCGCCGACGGCCCCCGCACGGGCCGTCACGAAGGCTGGTCCGTGAGCTTCAGGGTTTACGTCCCCCACAACTCGAACCTCGATCTAGAGAGCACGAACGGCGGGATCACGATCGAGGATGTCCAGGGTGAGATCCAGTTCAGGACCACGAACGGCGGGATACACCTGAGCGGGTTGAAGGGCGATGTGAACGGCCGCACCACGAACGGCGGCCTGAACATCGAGCTCGACGGCGACGGGTGGGACGGTGACGGATTGGATGTGCGGACCACCAACGGCGGGGTGAAGCTCTACGTGCCCGACGACTACGCTTGCGATCTGGAGACCGGCACCGTGAACGGATCGTTCCAGATTGATTTCCCGATCATGGTGCAGGGGCGGATCGATCGCCGGATCGAGGCACAGCTCGGCGGCGGCGGTAAGACGATCAAGGTCTTCACGACGAACGGCAGCGTCTCCATCCGAAAGAGCTAGGGAAGAGAGTCACGGACTGCCGGGGGGGCGGCCGCGCCGACGCCGCCCCTCCAAGACATCCCTACCGTAGTACGCCCGGCACCCGGGCATCTTGCGATTCAGCTCACGCTTCCCTATGCATGGCCGACTGGCTCGGTCACTGTCACCATAATTGGGCGCACGGGAGTGGACGCTACACTTAATCTGGTCACTACGATCACGGTCATATTCGGCGTCATGTTCGCCGTCTTCGAGGTGCTGCACATGCGGGCGCGCCGGCGCCAGAACGCGGCCCTCGCCCTGGTCGCCTCTTATCAGACCCCAGCGTTCTCGACGGCGATCGTCAAAGCCCTGGACGTCCCGGACGCGGTCTCACGGGCCGAGCTGGAACGGCGCCTCGGCGATGACAGCGACGGGGCCTTTCTGCTGATGACCACCTGGGAGAGCCTCGGCATCCTGGTCTATAAATATGAGGTGAGCCTCGAGCTGGTCGAAGATTTCTTCAGCGGTCCGATCTCGGTCTCCTGGACGAAGTACCAGAAGGTGGTGGAGGAGATGCGTGAGAAGCTGGGCCGCGATACCTACTTCGAGTGGTTCCAGTGGCTGGCCGAGCGGGTACAGGAGCACGAGTCCTCGGCTCCGGCTATTCCGGCACATATCGAGCACCGCGCCTGGAAGCCGAAAGGTGGCGCTTGAAGCCCTCCGGCGTCTATCGAGTCTCGGTTCAAGGGAGGCCCTACGTGATTCGGAACGCCGTGGTCTTCCTCGCGATCCTACTCGCCGGCTGCGGGCCGAGGGAATTCCCCAAGCCAACGCCACCTCCTTCGCCATCACCCGATATCGACGCGGTCGTCTACTTGATCGGCGACGCCGGACTGGCGACGCCAGAGCTGCCGGTGATCGCCCAGCTGAGGCAA
>JBDHHZ010000337.1:0-6923 GCA_039589115.1 Gemmatimonadota bacterium
CGCCGAAGGTCCTAGCCCCGAGCCCTAGTTAGCCGCAGATTGGACATCGAGGCGCGCCGCTGCGGCGCGACCCGCCACGACAACTCGTAGTTAGCCTCGACCGGCCCCGCGACTCCCTCGCCGCAGGGAGCACGGAGTAGTGCCTTAAGACAAAAGTGATCGCCGATGAGTGAGAGGCTTTGGGATGCCATCATCGTCGGCGGCGGTCCCGCCGGGATCACCGCCGCCCTGAGGCTGGCCCGGGCGAACCTCGACGTGGTGGTAGTCGAGGCCGCCGTCTACCCAGGCGCCGAGAACTGGTCGGGCGCCGTCTATTTCGCCGAACAACTGGCCGATGCCGACGTGCTGGGCGAAGCCGAGCTCGAGGGTGCGCCCTACGAGCGGCGCGTCGTGAAGCGCGGCTTCTTCTCCTGTAACGGCCCCACCCTGGCCGGCGCCGAGTTCCGGGACCCCGAGACCTTCACCCATTGCTACACCGTCCTGCGCCCGGTCTATGACCGTTACCTGGCGGAGCGCGCCCGCTCCCTCGGGGTGACGCTGCTCACCGAGACGACGGTCGACGGGCTGATCCGTCGCGGCGAGCGCGTGATCGGTGTACACACCGACCGCGGGTCGCTCTACGGCGAGGTCGTCTTCCTAGCGGAGGGCGACGCCTCGCACCTGGTCAGCAAAGAAGGCTTCGAGCGCGATGTGGTCCGCGCGAAGCCTAGCGGGCAGCCGGCGTTCCTGCAGGGTGTGAAAGAGGTGATCGCGCTGGACCCGGCGCTGATCGAGGAGCGCTTCGGCGTGGGCCCCGGCGAGGCGGCCTGTTACGAGGTGATGCTGCGCAACGTCGCGCTGGACGGTAAGGCGATCCGCCTGAACGCCGCCGGCCTCATCTACACTAACCGGTCGAGCGTCTCGATCGGCCTTGTCGTACCGCTGGAGAACCTGAAGGCGTTGAGCGGCGACTACAACGTGTTGATGGAGTGGTACAAGGGCCTGCCGCCGATCCGGCGACTGATCGAGGGCGGCGAGTCTATATCTTATGGCGCGAAGATCATTCGGG
Source organism: Gemmatimonadota bacterium (assembly GCA_039589115.1). Lineage (GTDB taxonomy): Bacteria > Gemmatimonadota > Gemmatimonadetes > Palauibacterales > KS3-K002. Next base: position 1,049 of record JBDHHZ010000337.1, read on the forward strand.
GCGGCGGCCTGAAGGAGTTGCCGAGGCTCGTGGACGAGGGCGTGGCCATCGGCGGTGCCGCCACCGGTATCGGCGTCGACTTCCCGTACCCGAACTTCACCGGACCCGCCTGCGCGACGGGCCGCATCTTCGCCGACGCGGTGATCGAGCTGAAGAAGAGCGGCGCGTCGCCGACCCGCGAGCGACTCGAAGCGCTCTACGTGAAGCCGCTCTCCGCCAGCAACTACTATAAGGACGTCGAGCACCTGCGCGATTGGCCGGCGTTCATCGAGCACAGCGATGCGCTGTTCGGTCGCCAGATCGATCTGCTCAACGGCTCGCTCTACACCATGACGCGGCCACAGCTCGGCTTCGTCCGCAAGTGGAACGAGACCATCCGCCTGGTCGCCTTCACCCTGCGAGGCAAATGGGGGAAGACGATCGGCGACCTGAGGCAGGGCTCGAAAGCGCTGCACGTCGGCCGCTCCGCGTTCAAGCACGCGATACCGGCCATCCTGCTCTCCATCCCGAATACCCTGCTCGCTCTGCTGCCCTTCGCCAGGGGCCGCGGTCGGGGCCGACTGGACTTCAGCTTCTGGGTGGACGGCGAAGAAAGCGGCCGGCTCCCGTGGTTCAAGCGCTGGGCCGCGGCACGCTACGCGCCGGCGCTGCGCAAAGCCGCCGGCGTGCTATACGCCAACGACGGCGTGCCGCTGAAGGTGAAGCTCGATCGCTGCGTCGGGATCGTGATGCGCCGGCTGTCGATCTGGGAACTGCTCGGTACAATCGTCGGGGTCGTCGGGTTTCTGCTGACCGTCTTCTTCCAGTGGCTCGCCTTCAAGGTCCGCAAGCCGTCCCTCGCGCAACAGAGTGAGAGCTTCTTCGGCCGCTGGCTGATGCGCTGGCGATCGTTCAGCGACTTATCGGCCGGCGTGGTGCCCGAGGCCAAGTCGCACGACGCCAAACTGGGCGAGATCAGTTACACGGGCGAAGCGGGCTCGCACATCAAGGTCTTCTTCCCGCCGGAAAAGCCGGGCGCGCTGGAGAACCCCGCCAAGTCGGCGCTATGGACGGTGTGCCCGGCGGCGGTCTATCAGATCGTTCAGGACCGAACGCTCCACGCATCGGTGGCGGTCAACTTCGAGAACTGCGTGAAGTGCGAGAGCTGCTGGCGAATCGAGCCACAGCACGTGGACTGGTCGCGCTTCGGCGAGCACCGACTGGTCTACGAGGTCTACACGGAAGCGGACGGCGCGCTGAAGCGGATCATCGCGGAGCGCGGGCTGGGTGCGGCGCCAGACATCGAGTCGGACTTCTGGAACGCTACGCTGGTCGGCCAGCTGCCCGGCGCGACGCTGCCGGAGGTGCCCGAAGAGCTGAGAGAAGCGCTGGCACACGCGCGTCGCGTCGTCGCCAGGGCCGAGGCCAAGTGCTCGGCGCTGCATGACGATGTGTGGAAGGGCCCGCGCGTACTGGAGCCCGGACAGGTCGCCTGGTATCGCGGAGCGATCGAGTACGCCGCCGCCCTGGCAGAAGAGGCGGCGGCAGCAGCGGTCGCCGAGCCGATCGAGAACTGGCTGTCGGCGAACGAGATGAACTCGGTACACGTCGAGCTGCTCGGCGCCAAGCGCGACCTCGAAGCACTGACCGCGCGAGTACGCGAGCACGCGGGCGCGCGGCGGTTCTTCGCAGCGGAAGCCGACACGCGCCAGCTGCGCGACCATCATCTGAGGGGTTTGCACGCGCTACTCGATTGGATCGGCGAGCTGTGTCTGATCCCGGCGGAGACGGGAGACCCGGTCGCCGAGCTTCGCGCGATGGAGCTTGCGTCGCCGGAGCGCGTCGAGGCGCGCCGCGCGCTACGCGACCATTTCGCCGCCGCCTTCGATCGCCTGGCGGTACGCCGCCTCGAGGGCGGCGGTGCCCCGCAGGCGGAGGAGACCGAAACCCTGCGTGCCGCCGCCCGGGCGGCGCTGGGCAACGGCGCCCCGGGCGGAGGGTTCGAGGCATGGGAGCACCTGGGGCGCGAGGACATCATCGCCGAACTAGCGTGGGTCGATCCGTCGCTGGCGGCGATCGTCGCCGCTCACCTGGCGGGCGTCGACGCTCTAACGCGCGCCGGCGCGCCCGCGTCGGTCCTCGACAGGTTCGCTAACGTCGAGCGCTTCTGCGGCGTGGCGCTCGAGGTGGATGCCGAGCGGAGCGAAGCCGGCTGGAACGGCCAGCTGCCCTTCGTCTTCTCGGCGCTGGCGAAGAGCTACGTCGCGCGGGCCGACCGCCACCTGGGCCTGTTCGACGGCGGGAAGAAAGGCGCATCGCTCGAGAGCACGCCGGCCATGGGACTCACGGGCGCGGCCGGCGCGGCTGTCGCCGAGTTGACGCTTCGGAAAGCCAAGCCCAAGTGGGAGGGCCCGTGGAGCGCGGCGGATGAGACGGCGCTGTTCGGCGCGCGAGCCAAAGACGTGGCGGCCATCGCGTTGGGCGCCGGCTCGCTGGTGACCGAGCGTGCCATCGATCACGCGCTCAGCCGCATCCAGTTCCCCGACATGTTCCAGGACATCGACGGCCGGGACGCGGTCGGCAAGTTCGGCGCGGTCCGCGCGCACGTCGCCCACACCGAAGCGGCGCGCCTGGCAGTGGAGACATTGTTGCAAGATGTGCTGTGGACCGGCGACGACGGCCTCGAGGCGCGGGTCGCGAAAGTCGCGGTCACCGACCTGTTCGGACCGGACATGCCGAGCATCACCTATCGCGCCGGTCAGGTGGCCGGCGGGTCGGCGTTCTCCGAAGAAGATGTCTTCTCCAAGGTCTACCGCGACAGCTCGATATTCCCGCACTACATATTAGAGAACGCGCTGTTGAACATCGGTATCGGCGAGGACCTGGCGGCTGCGGGTCATGACTCCCTGCTGGCGCGAATCTCGGACGACGTTCACCGCGCGCTCCTGGCGATGGCGCCGCGCCCGATACTCGACTTCGAGGTGAAGCGGCTGCGCGAGGCGGAGGAGCAGCTCGCGGCGGCGTTCCGACGGGCGCTGGAGCGCGGCTACAGCGCGCCCGCGCTGCAGGCCGTCCACGACATCGCCGGCGAGCTGGCCACGCGACTCTACTGCTGGGCGCGCCTGCTGGTCCGCGCGCACCGTCGCCTGGAAGCGGCGTTGCCGGCGGAGCGTCACGTGGAAGCGGCTCAGCTCTGGGCCGACATCGTGGAAGAGCGATTGGTCGAGCTGGACGGCGAGCTGGAGATGGCGCCGCAGCGGGCCGACCTCGGCAAGTATGCGTTCCAGCTAGGCGACTATCCCGACGCGCCGATCGCGACGAGCGGGATCGACTTCGACTATGAGCGCGACATCACCGACGCGGCGCGCGGCCATCGCTCGGGCGATTTCCTGCTCAAGCCGTTCGATCTCGATGAGACGCGCTTCGTACCCGAGCAGATCTGGACCGATGATGTAGTCAGGTCCCGGTACGAAGAGTACCTGAGGTTGTTCCGCGAACGGTACCTGGACGGCGACTGGGCGCCGTCGTTCGAGCGCTACATCGAGCAGCGCCATTACATCCCGCGCAGCGAGATCGATTGGGCCCTGGAGCACGGCTTCTTCCGCGTTCCGATCCCGAAAGAATACAACGGGCAGGGCCGCTCGAAGGCCGACTACTACAATCTCTGCACGATCGCCCGGCGCCTGGGCGATGTGGCTCACACGCTGACCATCCAGGCGAGCTACAGCATCGGCACGACGCCCATGCTGCTGGGCCTCGATGAAGTGAAACGAGCCGAGCGCGAGCTGCAAAGCGCGGTCGACCAGGCCGACCTGGTCGACGGGCTGGCAGGCGCGATCGAGGGCATACTAGCCAAGATGGAGAGCCCCGACTTCGACGAGCTGAAGCACGATTACATCGCGGTCGACAAGGACGTCCGGGGCGCGATCGGGAAGAGCCGCATCCTCAAGAAGGTCGTGTTCGGGGCGTTCATGTCCGCCTGGGGTAAGGGCGGCAGGGCCGGGATGAAGGGCGACCTCGGCGGCTTCGCTGTGGGACTGAAGAAGGCGGTCGCCGGGCTGGAGGGCTGGCGGCAGCGCGCGGCAGCTGAGCTGGAGGAGATGCCACGCCGCCGGCTGGCGCACGAGTTCTACCTGCGCCTCATCTCGGCACGCATGATCTCGGCCTTCGCGCTCACCGAGCCCAGCGCCGGCTCCGACACCGCGCGCCAGCGGACCGAGGCGCGGCTCGACTCGCGCCGTGTCCACACCGATGCGGACGGCGTGAAGTTCTTCTACCTGGACGAGTCGAACGAAGCGGGCCGGCGCAACATCGCCGACATGCTACGCATCGAGTTCGACGGCCAGAGGATCTTCTACCGCTACAGCGACGAGGCGGAGCCGGCGGAAGTTCTGTCGCTGGAATACACGTACGAAGAAGACGAGGAGAAGTACCGCTACTACATGGTCGGCGGCCGGCGCGTCGACATCCACGACATGGCGCTGATCCGCGAAGTCGACGGCGAAGAGCGCTACGAGTTCTACGTGCTGAACGGCGCCAAGATGTGGATCACCAACGCTCACATCGCCGGGGTCGAAGCGATCTACGCTCGCACGCCGGGCGGCGTCACCGGCTTCATGGTCGATGCCCTGACCGAAGGGTTCCTGGTCGGCAAGGACGAGGAGAAGATGGGGCAGCGGGCGTCGTGCACCAACGAGATCACGCTGACCAACGCGCGTATCCCGCGTGAGTGCATGATCGGCATCGAAGGGCGCGGCCAGGAGAACGCACTCGAGACGCTGAACGTCGGGCGGACGGGCCTCTGCGTCTCGTCGGCCGCCAGCGTCCAGCAGGCGATCGGTGACGCGAGCGACTACCTGGCGGTGAACCCGCGCGGCTCCGATGGCTGGGCACGCTATCGTCTCGGCCTCGCCCTCGAGGAGATGTTCGCCATCGAGTCGCTCGCCTACGACCTGATCGGCATCTACGACGACAAGACGAGCGACATGCCGCGTGTGGAGTCGTGCATCGCGAAGCTGTACGGCACCGACGGCCTGCATCGCAATCTGCACTACCTCGAGCCGCTCTACGGTATCGAAGGTCAGACCCAGCGCTTCCGGATCGAGAAGGACCGGCGCGATGCGCGGGTGATGACCATCTACGAGGGTACGAACGAGATCCAGCAGTTCCTGTTGCTGAAGGACTCGATCGACATGATCGGGCCGAAGCTGGAGAAACTGGAGGACCTGGAGCCGGCGGCGGATGGCTCGCCGTTCGACGACGAGGTACGAATCCACGCCGCAATGCTGGCCGGCATGCACGAGCGGCTGAAGCTGACTCGAAGCACCTACAAGAGCGCGGCGTGGCAGAAGGCACTCGTGCAACCGATCTTCTTCCGCCTCTCCAACATGGTATCGCTGGTGAAGGCGGTGGAGACGGTCGTGCGTCGTGCGCACTGGATCGCTCGCAATTTGACCGCGGACGGAGACGAAACGCGGCGCGCCTGGTGCGTGAGGGCGGCGCGCGGGTTCGTGGCCCGGTCGAATCGCCAGTTCTCCCGGCTGGCCCTGGGCTTCGATCGAGACTTCGAGACCCTGAAGCTGGGCGGCCGGACCGCCGAGCTGAAGCTGGCGGAGACTGTATTCGACCAGGCGGAAGCCGCTCAGAGCGCGCAGGCCGGCGAAGGGGCCGGCGCCCGCATCGCGCGCACGCCTATCACGCGCGATCTCGAGATCGTCATCGCCATGGAGCAGGCGCCGAGGCTGGCACCGCACCCGCGCCTCGAGGACGGCCGAGTGGCCGAACACGTGTCCGCCTTCACGGCCGGTGACCGGCGCGCGCTGCGCCTGGCCCTGTCCCTCAAGCGTGCCGCACCCGAGCGCGTGGGCGTGACGCTCATCTGTGCGGGCCCGTTGGC
>JBDHHZ010000338.1:0-3698 GCA_039589115.1 Gemmatimonadota bacterium
GATGGACCAGTGGACGCTGTTCCCGTCGGCGCTCCAGGCCGGGAACTGGCCGCCCACCTCGGTGAGCCGCTTCGCCGGGAACGACGCGTTATCAGGGTTCGCCACCGAGATCGTCGGCACCTCCCCACCCACGTACGGCACGGTGACGACGTAGAGATTGTTGGTCACCTCGGCGAGCGCGCGGTCGCCGTTGGGCGACATGAAAAGCGATGACGCCCTCATCGGCTGCTTGGAGCCCGGCGGTTTGCCACCCGTCACCTTTAGGTGAGCTTTGATGTCCGTGCCGTCCCAGCGCATGGACAATAGACCGTCGCTTCCGCTGTAGACGTAGATGCGATCGGGGTCGCGGGTGAAGTGCGGCGCGCCGCGGCCCTCGGTCGGTGCGATCATGGTTACAGCACCGCCGGACGCGGACACCCAGACCAGCGCGGCGCCGGGTCCGGAGCCGAACCCGACTCGCTCTTCCAGAAAATCTTGAGCGGAACTGCGCACAGCCGCGATGCGGCTGCCGTCGGGCGACCAGGCCGGCGTGCGGTAGTAGCCGGACGTTTCGGTCAGCCGCTGCGGGCTGCCACGCCCGTTCGACCGCGCCTTGTATATGTGGCCGCCTTCGAGCGACCAGGTGACGTAAGCGATCCAGCTACCGTCCGGGGACCAGGTTGGCTGGTGCTCGCCGACCTCGGTGGATGTGATCCGCCGCGGCGTTCCATCGGGGTAGTCCATCACGTAAAGGCGGTCGAGAGACGCGAAGGCCAACCGTCTTCCATCGGGCGATGGGACCGCGTCACGGATCTGCATGACCGTGAAGGTCGGCGAGTCGTCCACCGGGTAGTCGAAATCGACTTCGGGGCCCAGCTCCACCTCGACGTCCACGCTGAACGGGATCTCCGATGCCGCGCTGCCGTCCATCGGCATGCGCCAGATCTTGCCGCCGTAGGATGCGATGAGCGCCCTAGAATCGGGTGTGAACGACATGCCCGGGAGCACGTCACGAGTCGCCCGCGATTCCTGGTCGTCACGCTGCACCGGGTAGGCCAGCCAGCGTTCCACACCGGTCTCCGTGTCGCGCAACCGCAATCCCGTGTGCTCATCGAGACGCGAGCCGTAGGCCAGCCACACCCCGTCCGGCGACAACGTGGGCCTGAAGGCGGAGCCGTACATCGCCGTCTGCGTGTAGCGCTTGCCCGTCTCCCGGTCGTAGATGGCGAGTTGGTACTGCGGGAACTGGGCGTTGTACTGCCAACTGCCCGTCCGCTGTCCGTACCAGATGTAGCGTCCGTCGGGGCCGAAGGCGGCACCCATCATCTTCAGGTTTTCAGGTTCCTTCACCAGCTGCACCCCGGAGCCGCCCTCCACGTGGTACATCCACAGCTTGCTCACGCCCAGGCCGCCCGCCACCTTCGACGCTACGATGTAGTTTCCGTCCGGCGTCCATTCCGGCGAATGGTAGAGCGCGTTCTTCCCCTTGGTGACCTGGACCGTGTCCTCCAGGTCGAGCGAAATGATCCAGACGTTCTCTCCACCGTCCTTATCAGAGGTGAAGACCACGCGCTCGCCATCCGGGCTGAACCGCGGCTGCCCGTCGAAGGCCATCCCGCTGGTCAACCGCGTCGCCACACCGCCTTCGATGGGCAGCGTGTAGAGATCGCCCAACAGATCGAAGACGATCGTTTCGCCGTCAGGCGCGACATCGAGTGAGACCCAGGAGCCCTCGTCGGTGGTGAAGGAGATCGTGCGGGCCGCCTCCAGCGGCAAAGGCGCGTCCTCGTCCTTCTTCTCTGCCTCCGTGGTGTCGGCCTGGGCGGTGTCCTGAACGAACGGTGCTGCCGCGGCCTCGAGTGGCTCGGTCGGCGAACCTGTAGATACGGCCAGGGCGAGTAAGATCTGCGGCAGATGCATGGGGTGCCTCCCGGAATAGTGGGCTTGGCTGATCTGGAACGGCGCAATATGGGTGCGGTCGGTGGCGGCGGTCAATGCGCTGCCAGAGGTAGAACCGGTGCAACTCTTTCCAGTCACATGCGTAGGGATCTGAAAGGAATGTAGAGTCTGAGCGGCCGCCGAGGGGCGGGGGGACGGGCTGTGGCCAGAAAGGAACCGAGAAGGAGAACTCCGATGCTACCGAAAGAGCAGCAGAAGGCCTTCAACGCCTTCTATGACTCGGCCCGTCAGAATGAGATACTGGAACCTAAGACCACACTGATGTTGCATATAGCCACGGCCATGGCTATCGGCTGCTTTCCCTGACTGGAGCACTACCTTGGCGTGGCCAAGGACGAAGGTGTTACCAGTCGAGAGATCGGTGCCGTGCAGGCAATCGTCATGGCGGTGTCGGCAGGCCGGATTCAGGCGCAGTTCCGAGAAGTTCGGGCGCGGCGTGCGGAGCGCCCGGAGCCGTAGAAGATGACAAGTCTGGGAGTGCCACTATGAGACACGCAGTCAAGGTTCTGGCCACCACGTCGATCCTCGCCGTCACCGGTCTGGCCCTCGCCGGCCAGCAAACGGTCGACCAGGATGACGGGGAAGGTCTCGAGTTCGTCGCTGCGGCGAGGAGGGGAGACGAGCACGCGGTCCGAAAGTCGCTTGAACGGAATGCGGATCTCGTCCATGCAACTGATGCCCTCGGGATGACGGCCCTGGACTGGGCGACGACGCGAGTGAGTTTTGTGTGACGCGATGAATCGCTCACGCCTTCGCGCCGATTGGTGCGAAGGTCGGCGTGATCTTCTTGTCGGCTCCCAGGAAGAGGAAGTGATCGAAATAGTAATGGATCAACAGGAACGACAAGACAACGCTATAGAAAGCGAAGTAGTGCTGCTGCGCGTAAACCGTCCCATACAGGATCGTCTGCATCGACGCGCCCTCCGCGAAAAATCCGAACTTCACGACGATGCCCAGCAGTGCAAGGAACACAAAGCCGGCGCCCAGCGTGAAGGCGAGGCACAGTGTGTACAGCCGCCAGCCTTTCTCCGATGTCTTCTTCACGACGGGTGACTCGATGAAGCCGCGACTCTCGCGCAGCCGGTTCAGGTAGAGCACGATGGCCAGGTACTGGAACGAGTGCCAGGCGTTGAGGCCCTGGAAGGCGATGTCCAGGTTGTCGAGCATCGGCGTGAAGAAGAAGAGGCCCGTCGCCAGCGTCATATGCAACGTCTTCCCCACGTGGAAGCGTCCCGTCCGTAGCTCGTAGATCGTCTTCGCGATGAACGCCACCAGGAAGAAAGCGAAGGCGATCGTGACGAGCGTCGGTAACCAGGAGGACTTCAGGAAGTCGGGGAAGAGAAGCACGCGACCGCCGGTCTCGAACTGGCTACCGATCAGCTTACGTGTCGCGATCGGGTAGAGGCAGGTGGCCATGAGACCGTAGTCGATCGACCGGGACATCCAGGTCCAACCCCGCGGGTCCTTCATTCGGTAGGCATCGGCGACGAACGCTGCCTGGTGGATGACGTGGATCGAGGCCCAGAAGAAGAACACGGTCACCAGTAGCGTCAGGTTCATGACCGCCAGTGACACGATGATCACGGGCAGCAGGATCGCACCCTTCGAGTAGATCGGGTAGCGCTTCCTGAAGTCGGGCTCCATCACCGTCATCGTGTAGGTCGCGAAGAGGTGCGGCCCGCCGATCAGCATTGTGACCAGCAGGTCGACGAAGATGATGCTGGGAAACAGAGCATGGCTGACGTGCGGGAAGAAGATCA
>JBDHHZ010000339.1:0-3689 GCA_039589115.1 Gemmatimonadota bacterium
GCCGGCCAACCACCACGGGAGCGAGCGCCCGGCCACGAAGTACTCTTCGACGTTCTGTCCCGCGCGACGCGTGAACCAGAAGCCGAGAACCAGTGTGACGGCTCCGTAGATGGCAACGACCACCCAATCGATCGAGCCAAGCTGCATGTGTCAGTGGGCGCCGAGCGACGGCCGGTCGGTGAGCATCGGGAAGTACACCATCGTCCCTGATGGGGTCATTGCTCGTGAATGTGGCGATTCCTGCGGCCCAGCGCAAAAACGAGCGGCTATTCGAACCACGGATGGCAACAGGACGGCATTGTCACAGGCCTGACCTTGAGGTGACGCGGACGCCGGTATGTCCTCGCGATTCGAGACGACACTTCCCGCACCAGGCGGGCAAACGCGAGAGTTCCCATAGGGCCTTCTTCATCGGGCAATTCGAGGTTTGCTGCGGTACGGATCGTGTGCCACTGCTTATCGCGGGCCAACCCGACGCGGGAGTCCCGCGGGGATGAGCCGCCACTGCAGGACCAGATACAGCGCCACACCCCCGACCAGCCCACCGAGATCGGGCAGCGCGGGCCACAGCGCTGTGCTGGTCCGTTCGTCCAGTTGGATGAGGCCGAAGCGGAGGGCGAAGCCAACGAGGAGTGCGAACGAGCCGTACAGCCGGCGATACGAGGACACCGACGGTTGTCCGCGCACCAGCGCCACCGCGTGCATACAGAACCCGCCCACGAGGAGACTGATCGCAGCTCCGGCACCGAAGGCGATCAGGGTCGGAGGATCGACGCCATGGCGCAGGGTTCTCACCAGCGCGACGCCGATCTGCCAGAGGCCGCCAATGATGGCAAGAGCGCCCAGGAGAGCCACACTCCCCGCGATCACACGTGTCGCCACGGATGGACTACTCGATTCGGTGGTCATCTACGCACCTCACTTGCCACGAGCCATGGGCGGCTGATAGGTCGCACGAGTCGCCCACCGTCAAAGAACCACGTCATTCGCGCTCCCTCGGTCACGCCCCACCGACGGCACCCACGGTCGTGACCTCCGGACGCAGCAGCTTCAAGCGGATGTTGACTTTGATGTTGTTCGCCCGCACGTGGAGCAATCCGGTCAAGCCGTTGAACACGAGCGCGGCGTTCTCCTGGCCGTAGTATCCGCCGATGGTGGAGATCAGACCAAGCAGATCCGCGCAAGCATCCAGATAGAACACGTTGTCGGCCAGGACTTTCTCGTCCTTCACGCCGATGATGTCGAGGTTGGCCTGGAGGAGTGAGATGCAACTGATCAACCTGTTCAATTCGTGCACGTAGCGCCGGTGCAGCAGGATCTCGAACCCGAATAGCGCCACTAGAATGATCACCAGGTTCACGGCAGCTTCCAGTACCGTTCCCAGGTCCGCGACGAGCGAACTGCCCCGCGAATGGAGTACCGCCGTTCCCAAGCCCACCGTCGACGGGTCCAGCTCGAACGCCTGGAGCGCCAAGCCCAGCTGGCGGTCCGTCACCCCCTCTCCAGCCACGAGGTAATTGGCCACCGCATACGTTTGCAGCGTGCCCTGCACGATGGCCGGTACGGTTGGATCGGCCTGGCTGTAGTAGCCTCGCTGGATGCTCACACGCTGGAGGTACGTGAAATGCGTGGCGTACGCCCCGACGTCAGGGTCGCGCAATTCGAATCCCGCCGTTGCTGCACGTCGGATGGCGCGCCGCATGGCGGGATCGGCTGGATCGACCACCACGAAGATGGCCTCGACGTCCGCCGGGATCACATATCCAGAGTCGGCTGCGAGGTCGCTCCACGTGTGAATCCATTCGACCCACCCATGTCCCCAGAGCTGGAGAAACACCTGCGCCAGGATGTGTGAGCCCTGGTCCCTGCCGAACGTCATCACCTTTCGGGGACGATCCGCCGAACGCTGCACGTCCCGCCCGAAGTACAGCACGTGCTCCGCTCGCACGACCCCCAGGATGGTGAACTCCTCCGGAATCGGGACACCGGCCTGCACTACGGCCATGTCAGCATGCCCCTGCTGGACAAGCTCCACGCTCGCCGACGATCCGCCGGACTCCAGGAATCGGATCTTGTCGGCATTGTTGGCATCTGCCCTGGCCTTGAGCACCGAGTACTCAGTCCCCGTCACGGCGATCGTGGCATCGCGTGATCTTAAGACGTTCGTGTAGAGCCACCAGACGAGGATGGCGAGTGCAGCGAGCACGACGTACTGCCGAATCCGCTGAACGCTGTAGGGCCGCTTCAGTCGTCGCACCCTCGCCTGCGCGAGACGGGCCGCGTCGGTCACTGCGTGTGCCACGTCGCGCAGGGGGGCCTCGTCCGGCAAGCGCTCGTTGATTCGCTCCTCTATCTGCCGTGCCGTCTCGATGATCTGTTCGACGGACAGCTCGCCACCGGTCAGCCGGTCCCGGTTCCTTCTCAGCCTCGGCATAAGATTCTCCCGATACGCTTAGTGCAACGAGAATGTGAGAGGCATCTGGACGAGCACACGGACGGCGGTCTGCCGCACTTTTCCAGGTCGGAAAGTGCACTCCGCAATCATCTCCCTAGCTGGAGCCTCGAACGCCTCGTGCGTCGAGCGAAGTACCGCGATGTTCTCGGGCTTCACGTGACCCTCGATCTCCACCACGAACTGCAACACGACGACTCCCTCGATGGCCGCCTGCCGCATCTCTTCCGGATAGTGAGCCGGAGGGCACGACACCAGCTCCGGCAACGCATCTACGACGGCGTCCTTGAAGATCTGGGCCCCGAACGCGCTGTCGCCGGACACGCCGCCTTCCACACCCACACCCGTGTAGTCCCGTGGATCGAACCGCTCGCTCAAGTCGACGGGCGGTATAGCCCGCGGCACCTCGCCGGGCGGCGCGAGGCCGATCACCTGTACGCCGGCGCCACGAGCGATGTCCGTGGCCGTGATCACTTCCTGGTACCGCCGGTTGTCCGCCACCTGGACGAAGAGGAGCTTCGCGGGCCGCGTATCGAAGATCTCGTGTATCCGAGTGTCGAGCTGCGACAGGAGCACGGGCTCCGTGTTGACGGCGTAGGAGCCGTCCTCCAGCAGCTGCAACACGATGTTGCGTGGACCCAGGGGTAAGCGGAGCACCAGCTGGTCGCCTGACGACTCTTGATCTGCCGGCAGGGGAATCTGGACATCCATTCCGGCCCGGCCCAGCGAGACTGGTTCGCCCTCTCGCTCGGTGACCGCCGCCAGCACCCTCACTCCTGCCTTGCCGGCGATGTCCATCACTTCTCGGACGACTCTATACTCGACAGCTGGATCCGCCACGAGATACAGGACCCGGTCGCGCGTCCGCCCAGTGTACACCGGCCCAAGCACGGCCGCCAGGGTGTCCACGCGGATACGCCGCATGGCACCATCACCGGGGTCCAGATACAGCGTGCCATCACGGTCGATGCCGAGCACCACGTCGCCATCCAAGGCGTGAAGTACTTCCACGTTTCTCGCGCGGGGCAGGAGAAACTCGTCACCCATGACGTCCCGATAAACCTCGGCCTCAGTGGTGGCGGCGCCGTAGCGCACGAGCATGTCCACGGCTTCGGAATGGCCGTTCCTGGCCGCGAGCTGCACTGCCGTCATGCCACCCGGCCCAGTGGCATGCACATCAGCACCGTTGTCCAAGAGCACCTCAATCGCCTGGGTGTTGCCCAGGAACGCAGCGAAT
>JBDHHZ010000340.1:0-3688 GCA_039589115.1 Gemmatimonadota bacterium
GGTCCTGCTTCAGCCGTACGCTCCGCACCCGCTTGCTGGCCAGCTTGCGACGGAGCCTCACTTCGTCGAGTCGCTCACGCGCCTCCGCCTCGTCGATCCACTCGGGCGCCGGCAGGCCGTGCAGCTGGGCCGCCAGGTTCGCGAACTCGGAGGCACGGTGCGGCTCGTCGTCGGTCATATTATAGACCCGGCCGTCGCCGCCCTTCCGCCACGCTCCCAGCAGGCCGCCCACCAGGTCTTCCACGTGGATGCGGCTGACCCATGTGTCGTGATCGCGGATCAGCACGTAGTCGCCGCTCTCCAGCGAGGCACGGAGAGCGCGGCCCGGGCCGTAGATCCCACTGATGCGACAGACCCGGGTCGGGGTCTGATAGCTCCACGCCGCCTCGACGATCTGGCGCTCCGCCACGTGCCGTACTAGGGCCTCCGGGTTCTCCGGATTCACCATCGTCGTCTCGTCCACCCAGTCGCCGCCCCGGTCGCCGTAGACCAGAGTGCTGCTCGCGTAGAGGAACGCCTCGACCGGCGCCCGGGCCGTAGCCGACAGTACCTTGGCCAATGGATCGCGCTCGGGCTGCGGCGGAACGAAATAGGCCACGAGCTCCGGGCCTAGCTTGTCGATGCGTAGCAGCACTTCCTTGTCGGCCAGCTGGCCGACCAGCGGCTCGACGCCCATCGCCTCCAGCTCGGCGGCACGTTCCTCGCCCCGGGTCGTACCCACGACCCTGAAGTCCATCTCCAATAGGCGCGCGGCCAGCCGCTCGCCGGTATAGCCGCAGCCCACGATCAAGGCACGCTTCAACCTGTCTCCCCTCCCGGAAAGCCGGCCGAATTGAGCACTTCCTCGAATTGATGCAGGATCGACAGGGTCAGTCCCCAGATGACGTGCCCACCGTACTCGATAGTGGGGAACTCGCGATCGGGGAGCAGTTCCAGTCTGAGCGTGCCGCGATGCGCTTCATCGACCATGACGTGCAGCGGGACCCACACCGCACTCTCGACTTCCGTGCTGGTCCGGGCGACGACGTCCGCACCCACAGCGATGACGAACGGCGAGATGGCGATGGCCGGGATGCGCCGGGTGCGCGGTGTGACATCGTCCAGTTGACCGAGCAGCCGTCCGACCTGCGATAGATCGATGCCCACTTCTTCTTGCGTCTCCCGCACCGCCGTCGCGAACAGGCTCTCGTCTTCATCGTCCCGGCGGCCGCCCGGCAGCGCCATGTGACCCGACCACGGGTCCGTCTCGTGCTCGGCCCGCTTGATGGCGAGGAACTCGAGCCCCGCTCCCGCCGGCCGCAGCATCAACGCCACCGCCGCCTGCGTATCGTAGCTGCCCGACTCCGCTCGCTCGGGCTCGCGCCGCGCCAGCTCCTCTTCAATCCGCGCAATCAACGACCCAGGGCTCAACTCGTCCTCGTCATCGCCTCGTCCGCGTCCGCGCCCGCGCCCGCGCCCGCGAAATTCTCATGACCTTTTCTCCCGACTCACCTCGAGTACCCTGAGGTAGCTCGCATAGCGAGACTCCGACACCTCCCCGCTCTCCTTCGCCTCGATCACCGCGCAGCCCGGTTCGTGCTCGTGCGAACAATCCTGGAACTTGCAGCTACCGAGATACGGCCGGAACTCACGGAAGCACCATCCCAGCTCGTGCGTTCCCACTTCCCAGAACCGCAGATCGCCCAGGCCCGGTGTATCGACCACATAGCCGCCCACATCGAGTGGATGGAGCGACGCAGCCACCGTCGTGTGCCGGCCACGCTGCAACGCCACACTCAGCTCGCCGACCCGCAGCCCCAGCCCCGGCTGCAGCGCGTTCAACAGGCTCGACTTCCCGGCGCCCGACGGTCCGACGAGAAGCGTGATGCAACCTGCTAGACGATCGCGCAGTTCCTCCAGACCATCGCTGCGCTTCGCGCTGGCGTAGATGACGGGGTATCCGATCTGTTGGTAAACGGCGAATTGCTGGCGCGCGCCCGCATCGCCCGTAAGGTCGATCTTGTTGACCACCAGAAACGCCGGGATCTCGCTCGATTCGGCGAGCACGAGGAAACGGTCGAGCAGCGGGAAGAGCGGCTCGGGCCGCGCCAGCGAGAACACCGCCGCCAGCTGGTCGACGTTGGCGGCGATGACCTGCTCGCGCCGGCCGCCCTTCGTGCGGCGCGAGAGCCGCGAGCTGCGCGGCAGAACGCCGGCGATCACGCGACTGCCGTCGGCCAGCATCTCCACCTCGACCTCGTCGCCCACCGCCACCCGGCCCAGCCCCTTCTCTTGCTTCAGCCGCCCGCGCAGCGAGCACTCCAGCGACGCGCCGGCCACCTCGACGTCGTAGACGCCGCCAACGCTCCGCAGAACACGGCCGCGTACGACCTCGACTCCGGTCATCCGGCCACCAGGTTGTCCAGGAGGTCCTTCACTTCGTGGAGAGTGAGCTGTTCGAGCGCCTCCCGCGCCGCCTCCTCCGTCTCCGCCCGGTCCAGGAATTCGCTCTCGACGTGGCCCACCGGCTCGTCCCCGCGCCAGCGGAGAAAGAACAAGTAGGCGCACCACAAGCCCGCGTCGCCGGGCCCTTCCCGTTCGATCATGATCTCTACGGTGTACGAGTCCCCGTCCGGGCCCTCGAAGGCCGGCGGCCGCTCGTGCTCGCGGAGATACCCGCCCAAGGTTGCGTCTTTCATATCATCGCGTAGAACGTTAGAGGTACCGGGGTTGAGGGTCAACGCGGAGCCGATATGTGAGCCGAACTATACTCCACGCCGATATGGACGCCTTTTACGCGGCGGTCGAGGCGCGGGAGAGCCCCGAGCTGGCCGGTAAGCCGATCGTAGTGGGCGCCGATCCCCAGGGCGGCCGTGGCCGCGGTGTGGTCGCCGCCTGCAACTACGAGGCGCGCAAGTACGGCATCCACTCCGCAATGCCCATCTCCGAAGCCTACCGACGCTGCTCCCAGGCTGCCTTTCTCCGCCCGCGGATGAAGTACTACGCCGAAGTCTCCGAGCGGATCATGGAGATCCTGGAGACCTATACGGAGCTGGTGGAGAAGATCAGCATCGACGAGGCCTTCCTCGACGTCACCGCCTCCGCCGCACTGTTCGGCGACGGCCCGACCATCGCCCGGCGCATCAAGGACGATGTTCGGGAGAAGGAGCAGCTCACCGTCTCCATCGGCGTCGCGCCGAACAAGTTCCTGGCCAAGGTCGCCTCCGACCTGGAGAAGCCGGACGGGCTAGTGGTCGTCGAGCCCGGTAGCGAAACGGAATTCCTGAGCCCGCTACCGGTGGAGCGGCTGTGGGGGGTTGGAGACGTCACCGCGCGCAAGCTGCACCAGCTCGGCATCTGGAAGATCGGCGACATAGCCGCGACGCCGATCGAAGCGCTTCGCCGCCACCTGGGCAACCACCACGCCGAGCACCTGCACCACCTAGCCAACGGCGAGGACGATAGGCCGGTCCATACGGGCGGTGAGCGGAAGCAGGTGAGCCGCGAGACCACGTTCCTGACCGATACCGAAGACCGCGACCTGATTGAGCGCACGCTGCTCGCCCTCACCGAAGAGGTCGCCGCACGCTTGCGCCGCAAGCGCCTCGCCGGACGGACGGTAACGGTCAAGCTCCGACTGGCGCCGTTCGAGACGCACACGCGCCGGCACACAGTACAGGCCGACCTTCACACCACAGAGGCCATCTAC
>JBDHHZ010000341.1:0-3681 GCA_039589115.1 Gemmatimonadota bacterium
CAGTTGGGGGGTTCTCGACTACGCGCGCGGGCTGTTGAACTCCGCAGGCGCGGCGGCCGCTGGGGCGGCAACGCTTCCGAAACAGGACGTCAGCCTAACGAAGGCGCCAAGCCCCGTCGCCGTGAAGCGCGCACGCTCACTCGCCCTGGGTCTCGTCATGGCGTTCCCGCTGCTCTTCGTCTTCGGTGGCTTGTTCATGGCGGCGGACGCCGTCTTCGACCGGATGGTGACCACCGCATTTGACATCGACTTCGCGAACTTGTTCTCGCACGCAGCGCTGTCGGCCTTCTTCGCCTGGATCGTCACCGGCTTCCTTTTACTCGTGCTCCGGATCAACCGACCCTTGGCCTCGAGTCTGAAGATCGAGCAACCCGGTTTCGGGATACTAGAGGTGGCCGTGCCTCTAGTGTTGCTTAACCTTCTCTTCCTCGCGTTCGTACTGGTCCAGGTTCGTTACCTGTTTGGCGATGCCTCGCTGGTTCAAGAAACCGTGGGCCTGACCTATTCCGAGTACGCGCGCCGCGGCTTTTTCGAGCTCATCACCGTCGCCGCGCTGGCGCTTCCGCTCCTCCTCTTCGCCGATTGGTTGCTGGCTGGAGCGGATCGCGGAGCCGTCCAGACCTATCGAATCCTCGCGAGCGTTCTCCTGGTATTGCTGCTCGTGATCCTGGCCTCCGCTGTGAAGCGCATGGTCCTCTACGAGAGCGCGTACGGCCTCACCGACCAACGGCTCTACACCACAGCGTTCATGGTGTGGCTCGGTGTCGTGCTCGTCTGGTTCGCCGCAACCGTGCTGCGCGGTCAAAGACGGTCGTTCGCTACGGGAACCGCGGCGGCGGGACTCCTGGTCATAGCGTCGCTCAACGTCCTCAACCCGGACGCCCTGATCGCAAAGGTCAACCTTGAGCGCGCCCTGGCGGGCGAAGAGTTCGACGCGGCCTATGCAACGTCTCTGAGCGCCGACGCGGTGCCCGTTCTCATACCGGCATTGTCGGACCTCGACCCGGACGATCGCTGTGCGGCGGCGGCCCGCATCCTCGACCGATGGTCACCGCCCACAGAAACGGATTGGCGAACCTGGAACCACGGCAGGTCGAGGGCTTGGCAGGTCGTCCGCCAAGAATTCGACCGGTTGGAGGATATGCGTTGCGAGCCGCTAAGCCAGGCTGATGGGAACGAGGCGGGAAACGCCGTTGAGTGACGTGCTAGAGGCGATCCCTTGACGCGCACTCGTCGAACAGCGTCGAGTCATGCGCTCTTACCTTCATCTTAAGAAGGTCGTGTAGCATCTCGTGCTTCACGACCCAGCTCGTGCTCGTGACCGTGCGTATCAAGTAGATATCGTGAGGCGAAACCCAGAGACCCAGCGCGAAATCTCCTTCGACGACAAGCGAGTCCGCCAAGAACCACTCCACGCGGCTGAAATCGCCCCCCACGCCGCTGCAATCCTCGATGTCCTTCCACCACTCGAGATAGACGAGCGGCGGATCGTACTTGGACAGCCCGTGCATACCTACGTCGTTGGGACCCGAAGTGTCCTCACAGGCGATCAACGTCGCAGCCAGCAGCAGGGTCGCTCGTGCCAACGCACGAATGCCGGCACCCCTGCTCATTCCCAAATGATCCCACCGCAAGGGTGTTGTCGAAGCGCCACGGCCCTTGTCCTCATCATCGAAGAACCTTCGGCTGGATGGCCTTAGCGTGCCCCGCTACCCCACCGCTCCCGTCTCTTGGCGTTAGTTCGGTTATACAAAGAGGGAAGATTCGTGCCAGCCGGGCCATGTTCTTGCGCACCTCGCCGTCACGCATAGGTTCGCGCATACGGCGACAATCCATAGACTCAGCCCACGGCGCGACGCGTTCGCGTGCCGTTCGGGAGGCGACATCATGGACTTGGGTATAGAGGGCAAAATTGCGGCGGTCGGCGGCGCCAGCA
Organism: Gemmatimonadota bacterium; assembly: GCA_039589115.1. Lineage (GTDB taxonomy): Bacteria > Gemmatimonadota > Gemmatimonadetes > Palauibacterales > KS3-K002. The sequence continues at coordinate 1,937 of JBDHHZ010000341.1, forward strand.
CGGGACTCGGCAAGGCCGTCGCCTGGGCGCTGGCGCGTGAGGGCGCCCGGGTGGCGATCTGCGCGCGAGATCGTGTACAACTCGAGCGGACCGGGCTGGCCATCAACCGGGCTTCGGGCAGAGAGACTCTGGCCTATCCCTGCAACCTGGCTACAGCCGACGGGCCGAAGGAATTCGTCGAGGCGACGGTCAAGCACTTCGGCAGGCTAGACATCCTCGTCACCAACGCCGGCGGTCCGCCGGCGACGATCAGTTCCCAGACCCCGGAGGACGCCTGGCACGAGGCTCTGGAGTTGAGCCTTCTCAGCACGATCCGGCTAGCGCAGGCCGCGATCCCCTACATGCGAAGGAACGGTTGGGGACGGATCGTATGCATCACCTCCGTGTCGGTCAAATCACCCCTGCCCGGCATGGTCCTCTCCAACACGGTGCGACCCGGCGTGGTGGGTTACGCCAAGACTGTCGCCCAAGAATTCGCCCAAGACGGTATCACCGTGAACGTGATCTGCCCCGGCTACATGGCCACCGACCGCGTCACCGAATTGGCCGAGACCCGGGCGGCAGCATCCGGGCAGAGCGTGGAAGAAGTGGTGACGGGACTGGTGGACAACATCCCGGCCGGTCGCATGGGTGATCCCAAGGAGCTGGGTGATCTGGTGGCGTTCTTGGCCTCGGAGCGCGCCGCCTACATCACCGGCACCACCATCCAGATCGACGGCGGCTACGTTCGCGGGCTCCTCTAACCGCGCCCCAACGGCCCGCACGCCTGAAACCTCGCCTTTCAGCAGCCGTAGTGTGCCCTAGGCGCCCTTGCAACCCAAACAGGCTGGACGTTGTCGAACTGGAAGGGGTCAGGCAGGGCCGCCGGTCGGGCGGGTGAGAGTCGCAATCCCATACAAGTCAAGCAAGTACGCGAACGGAGCAGCATCATGAAGCGACGGACCAAAGTCGTCCTCGGGATCATCGTCATCGTCGGCGTCGCCGGTGGAGCCTACGCGGCGGTGAACAACGGCGGCTCAGACGACGACGGGATCAAGACCGTCGAGGCCGAGCGCGGCGAGATCGTCGACAAGGCGCTGGCCGTAGGTCGAATCGAGCCGGAGATCGAGATCAGCGTGAAGTCGAAGATTTCGGGTGTGGTCAGCAGGGAGTTCGCTGAAGTGGGCGACTTCGTGCGGGCGGGCGAGCTGCTGCTCGAGATCAAGCCGACTCCCACGCCGCTGGAGCTCGTGGAAACGCGGCGCCAGCTGGAACTGCGCCAGCTCGCGCTCACCAACCTGCGCAAGGAACTCGACCGGAAAGCCGCCCTGTTGGAGCAAGGCCTCATCCCTCAGGACGAGTACGATTCCGCTGAGCGGGCGTTCGGCGAGGCGGAGCTCAACGTGAAGCTCGCGCGTGAGCGGCTAGCGCTGCTCGAGGAAGGTCGGGTCCAGACGGCCGACCAGAGCATCGAGGCCGTAGTGAAGTCGCCCATCGATGGGTTCATCCTCGAGAAGAACGTCGAGATCGGCGACCCGGTCACGCCGCTCAACCCATATCAGGAGGGCACAGTGCTCATGACGATGGCCGAGATGAACGCCCTCATCTTCCGGGGTACTGTGGACGAGATCGACGTCGGCAAGCTGAGCGAAGGGATGCCGGTGGAAATCAAGATCGGCGCCCTGCCCGGCGTGGAGGTGACCGGGGTCCTCTCTAAGATCTCGCTCAAGGCACGCACGGAAGACAACGCCACCGTCTTTCCCATC
>JBDHHZ010000342.1:0-3677 GCA_039589115.1 Gemmatimonadota bacterium
GTGAGACGTCGTAGGATGTTCATATCCGCCCTTTCCTCACTGAGGTTGAGAGAATCGTCGTGGTCTATGACTGGCGTAGCTCTGCATCTATGGATGGCCAAAGCGGTTCAAAAGGTTGCCTGCCAGTGTCTCGAGCTCCTCTTTCGTGCTCCCCTCGAAATGGCGTGCGCAGACGACGTCGTATTGCGCGCACAGCTTCTGGCAGGCCGGCTTTTCCACCATGAAGTCTGCCATGTTGAACAGAACGTTGTCTTCCTTGTAAATGTGGGCGCGGAGAAGCTCCACGTAGGCGCGGGCGGCGTGCTCCAGACGGTTCAGCGGCTCGTTCTCGCCGCTACGGGCGTCCTGCAGCGCCCCCGCCATCTGCGCCACTAGCGCCCTGCCCTGCTTGTGCTCGGACAGCATGACCGCGATTGGGCCGCTGTCTCGCGGCATCCCCCGCGCCTCCAGCTCGGGAAATAGCAGGTCCTCTTCCTTGCCGTGGTGACAGGCGTCAGCGAAGAGCCTGAAGAAAGCCACGCAGTCATCCCAAGCATCGAAGTCCCACTCACCGGCGTCCCCCTTCTCCAGCAGAGACTGCACTACGTCCAGGACCCTGAGAATGAGCTGATGCTCCTCGCGGAGCATACCGGTAGGCGTGCGAGACTCCGCCATAGATCCTCCTGAATCGGGTCGATGTAACAACGATGGCTGCTATTCTGGGGGCAGGAAGCGTGCCCCGCCAGGTGTTCTTTTGGGGCTCCCTACGAGTGTCGGCCCCGGGAGGTTTTGCGGAGCGCCCGTTCAAGCGGCGGTCACCGGTGGCTGGAGGAGGGGCTCCCCGCGGTCTGAGAGCCCCTCACTTCTGGACGCATCGCCCTACGGGTTACGTCGCGCGCCGATCGGACTGCCCTGCGGTAGCCGAGCCGGATCGCTAGGCGGAGTCAGGCCCTCAGGGCGCTGCACCCAGCGGCGAATGTCCTCCAGCGCCAGTCTTTGATGTGCAGTTTGCTCGTCCAGCTCGCCGAGCCAGTCGGCGATACTCCCAATCTGGGCGCCGAGAATCGCCCGCACCTGGGGGATGTTGTCGGTGCTCCCCGCCTCGGCCAGCAATTTGTCGAGCAGCACGCGCTCGACGGTGTGACGTACTTCCTGCAGGTAAGCCGTTTCTTCCTGCGGCGCATACCAGGTCACCTCTAGGGTGCGGTCGACCACCTCGGCCAGGGCAGGATACGACTCGTTCCGCGCGTGGAATTCGACCAGCCGGGCCATCCGCTCAGGCTGGAAGATCAGATCGAACGTGAGGCCGGCGGCGCTGGCCGCTGCACCCAACGGGTCGAAGGTCGGACTGGTCCACCTGCCGAACATTTCGCCGTCGCTCATGCCAAACGCTCTGGGTGGAATCAGCTCCAAGATGCGCTCGGGGATCGCAAGGAATTCCGGCTCGACCGTCAGCAGCACAGCTTCGAGCGCCCGGCGCTGCCGGTCCGCAGGAACTATCTCGATCGGGGTCTGGCCATCGCCGCGCAATGCGAAGTTGTAGTCGGCGCCGCCGACCGAGTGTGTCGTCGCTTCGACCTGATAGCGATGGTGGAGGTAAAGCGGTACCAGAACTTCCTCGAGTGACGCCAGCGGCTCACCGACGCGAATCGCAGGAGCACCGAAGCTCTCGAGTCCGATGCGGCGCACCTCGATCTCATGCTCGAGCATCGCGACCGGGTCCGATCCGTTGTCCCACAGGGCTGCAAGCGGATGCGCCGCTCCCGCCGGCCGAGCATCACGGTCGGTGATGAAGCGTATGCCGCGCTCGAGCCCGTCTTCGACGATCTCCTCCAGCGCTGCCTGCTCGTCTGTTCCGGCTGGGAAATCACTGTACAGCCACGTGATGGCAAACTTGTCATACTCTGCGATGCCGACATCGTAAGCGTCCGAGAGGTCTAGGGTCCCGTCTTCCGCCACGTTCACCAGAGGAGCCGGGTAGTCCATCACGCTGGCACGGCTGTAGGCGCTGGCAATGTAGTTGTGGGCCAGACCCAATGTGTGCCCAACCTCGTGCGCAGAAAGCTGGCGGATTCGCGCCAGCGCCATCTCCACGGCGCTTGCCCCGGTCGCGACCTGCGCCAAGTAGTTGAAGGTCGGACCATCGGCCAGGTCACACATGCCGATGGCAGCATCCGAACGCTGGACCAGGCCGGTCCCCAGAAGGTGGTCCTGCCGCACGCGCAGACTGCCCAGATTGACGTTCCCTTTGAGGATCTCGCCGGTGCGCGGATCCTCGACGGAGCCGCCGTAGGACCAGCCTCGGGTCGAGCGGTGCGTCCAGTGTATCATGTTGTACCGCAAGTCCATAGGGTCGGCACCCTCAGGCAGTACCTCAACCCGGAACGCGTCGATGTAGCCCGCCGCCTCGAACGCCTCGTTCCACCAGGAGGCACCTTCGATTAGCGCGCTGCGGATCGGCTCCGGAGCACCACGATCCAGGTAGTAGACGATCGGCTCCAGCGGCTCTGAGCGTGGCGCGTTCGGGTTCGCCTTCTCGAGCCGATGTCGCGCCACCCAGCGAACGACCAGCGGCTCGTCGATCGGTGCTGCGTAGTCGTTGAAGCTCAAGCCGAATGCCCCGACCCTGGAATCGACCGCCCGCGGCTCGTAGCCGTCGTCCGGCAGCTGCACCAGCGAGTGATGTTGCCGCAACGTGATCGCGTCCCCGCTCGCTGCAGTGCTCCTCACCAGGGGGCCGGGACGATCGCTGGTGAAGGTGAGCGACGTCTCGATCTCTGTGTTGAGGGGAAAAGCCTGCGTGCGCGGCATGTAGAAAACGCTGCGGCTGCGATCGAGCTTGAAGCTTCCCTGCCCCGCCGAGTCGATTCGGCGCGCCACGCCGTGTGTATCGCGCAGGAAGAAATCGGTAGCGTCGACCAGCGCTCGGTCGCCCGTTTGGGCGACCACGCTGAAACCCCAGTGGGTTGACGGAGCGAAGGCTTCCTCGACCGCCCGAACTTCATCTGGGTTGTTCGAGCGGGCACGGTATCGGTAGTTGGGCTCGATCAGCAGCACGGTCCGGCCAACCCGCTGCGGCTTGAGGATCATGGTTCGGCCCAGTTGCCCGCGGTCGAGACCGACGGGATTGCTCCCCAATCCGGTCGTCAAGGAAACCTGGTAAAGGAACTCTATGTCCCAGCGATCGATCTCCCAGTACAGCTTGCCGTCATCTTCATCCCAGTACAGATCGAAGAAGCCGACGAAGTGCACCATGTCACGGGTTCTTCTCTCGATCGTTGGAAGTTCTTCATCTTGTGCCAAAGCCGAGGCGCCGGGAACAGCGAGAATCAGCGCGAGTGCCAGGACCAGGCCGACTGCGCATATCAACGAGCTCGGCCTTGCTGTACGAGCACGGCGTAGCGACATCACAGGCCTCCGATGTTCTGAGGGGGGGGTCGGCCGCCGCTGCTGGACGACGCCGGGAGTGACCCGTAGTATGTGACGTTTCACAGGCCGGATTCATAACACTTGGGAGACGGTGATGACTAGCCCCAGCCATAATCCATTTCTCGTGGCGGCCGTTCAGGCCGCCCCCGTCTTTCTCGACCGCGAGGCAACGGTCGACAAGGCTTGCCGGCTGATCGCCGAGGCCGGCGCCGCAGGCGCCAAGCTGGTCGTCTTCCCCGAGTGCTTCATCCCCACCTATCCCGTCTGGG
>JBDHHZ010000343.1:0-10178 GCA_039589115.1 Gemmatimonadota bacterium
AACGCAGACGGACGTGGTGAAGGACAAGAACCTGGATATGGAGTTCCAGGATCAGACATTGTTGGTTGTCGGGCTCGGGAGTATCGGTACGGAAGTGGGTCGACTCGCTCACGCACTGGGTATGCGAGTCATCGCGACTCGGAACACCAGCAGGTCTGGACCGGCCTTTGTCGACTACGTCGGCCTCTCGGACGAGATGTACGAGCTCGCCGGTCAGGCCGACGTGGTGTTCGCCTCGGTGCCGAACACCCCCGATACACAGGACATGTTCAACGCCCGGTTCTTTGACGCGATGAAAGAGACCGCGTATTTCGTGAGCATCGTGCGGCTCCCGGTCGTGAACTGGGACGACCTGAAGGATGCGCTCCGTTCAGGGTCGATCGCGGGTTTTGGGGCGGACGACTTACCTCAGAAAGACTTTGAGCTCTGGGACATGCCCCGGGTCATCATGACGCCGCATGTCTCGGACTACTCAAACCGATATCGCGACAATCAGTTCCTTCTCTATCGCGAGAACCTTCGCCGTTATGTCGCGGGCGATAGAATGTTGAATGTAGTTGACCTGCAGCGTGGGTACTGAAGCTCTCCAAGTTGGCCCACGAGGGTCACCAAGGCGCGGAAGGAACAGCCCGACGGCATCAAGAAGTCGGAGCGACGACGTGTACGAGATCGGGCGGACATGCCAGGCTACTTCGGCCGAGAATGGTCTACCTTTAGCGGCCTCATGGCCGTACTTTGGGCCTCGTGATCCCGATGAGCGAGATACCCGAGGCCCTCAGCGCGGCCCTTCCCAAAAGATACGAGCTTCGGCGAGTCGTGGGGCGTGGCGGAATGGCGACGGTCTATATGGCCGACGATGTGCGCCACGAACGGCCTGTAGCGGTGAAGGTGTTGCACCCGGAGCTCGCGGTTTCGATCGCAGCGGAGAGGTTCCTGAAAGAGATCAGATTCGCCGCCCAGCTCACTCACCCTCACATCCTCATGCTCATCGACTCCGGCGTCGCCGACGGCTTCCTGTATTACGTCATGCCGTATGTGGACGACTCGCTTCGCGCGCTGCTGGACCGGAAGGGAAGCCTCGCTCCGCCGAAGGCGGTTGAGCTGGCCAGAGAGGTTGCGGACGCGCTGGGCTACGCCCATCGCCAGGGCGTCGTGCACCGTGACGTCAAGCCGGAGAACATCCTGATGGCGGAGGGACACGCCGTCGTCGCTGACTTCGGCGTCGCCAAGGCGATCACCACGGCCGGCGGTGACAGGGTCACACGCACCGGGTATCCCGTCGGCACGCTGGGCTACATGAGCCCGGAGCAGGCGGCTGGGCGGTTGGACCTAACCGAGCGAACCGACATCTATAGCCTCGCATGCATCACCTTCGAGATGGTGATCGGTGAGTCGCCGGGGATGTGGGTTACCGAGGAGGCTGGCCGGCTGGGTCGATTCGTCGATGCACCACCCCAGCAGCGCGACAGACTCGATGCGCTGCCAGGCTCGCTGGAGAGCGCGCTGGTGCGAGCGATGAGCCTGCGGCCGGAAGAACGCTACATGACGGCGGGAGAGTACACCGAAGCGTTAGAGGCAGCGCTCAGCGGGAAGAAGGTCTACAGCGAGGTCGAGGCGCAGCGACTGGTCCGCCGTGCCGCGGAGATGGAAGCATCACAAGCACGGCATGAAGAAGCACTTTCCCTGGGCGGGATCGAGCAGATGGCCGCCGAGGTAGGGATCCCGCCGGAGCTCGTGCGGGACGCCGCGCGCCGGGATGCCATAGTCAAGCCGCCCCCGACCAAACCGAAGAGCGGCATCGAGAAGGGCGGTCTCTTCGGCTTCACCGGCAGGATCGAGCTGGAGCAGATGGTCGAGGTGGAGGCGTCGCCCGAAGCCTACGCGGTACTTCTGGAAGAAGTCCGTGACACCATCGGCGAGGCGGGGCAACTAAAGGAGACGCTGAGTCAGTCCCTCTCCTGGGAGCACAGACGGGGGGTCACCAGATCGTCCCCGAAGACCAAGGTCCACGTCAGCCCACGCCGCGGAAAGACTCGCATCAAGATCACGGAACTTCCCAGCATCGACCGCACCGTCTTGAGCGCGGCCGCGATTACTGGGGGTAGTATCATCGCTTTGGGGATCATGGGTGCAGGTATCGACGCCCATGCAGAAGGCATCGCCGTCGCGCTGGGCATGGGCTCGGCATTGGCCGCGGTGTACGGGAGCTTCCGTGCATGGTTCCGTTCTCGGGTGCGGCGAAAGTCCAAAGCTGCGGCCAGCCTTCTCGATCGCCTCGTCGACATCGTGCGCGACTACGAAGCGCCGGCATTGCCCGACCGACCTCCACCACCCGCCGATCCGAGTCACCAGATCGAAGGGTGACGCACAGCAGAAACCCTTGACCATCTCGATGCTCGCGCGCTTCAGGACGATTAGTCGGAAAGTGGATTTCCTGGCACCGCTGGAGTCACTGCTGGCCGAGTATCGCCGTGGGAACATCGCGGATGCCGACCGCTCGCGCGAGGATCGACTGATTCGGCGTCATCTGGGTGAGCTCTTCGCGGCTTGGGACAAGGCGCTGCCGAGCTTCCCCGACTGTCCCTGGCGACGCCGCAGCTTGCAGTGGGAGCATCACAGGGGGCGGAGGGACGCCTACCTCAGGGGACTCTTGGTCGATGCCATGCAGGCGGAGGAGCCCGAGAATCACACAATCATCAATCCTGCCGCCGTGTTCGGCAGGCACGCCCGGTGGCTAGCCGAGAAGCTCCCCACGTTCTCCATCATCGCTAGCGACATCGATCCGACATGGTACCGCCTCTACCGCGTCACGTTCTTCTGGAAGCACAGTGGGCTGAGGAACTACACATTTGTAAAAGAAAATGTCTTTGAGCCGAACGTGGAACGCCGTCCGGCGGCCGTGACGTTTTTCGGTGCGTGCGGCGCGCTGACGGACGGATGTCTGGACTACGCAATCACGTCCGGGGCCCCCCTCTTGATCTGCCGCTCCTGCTGTCACGAGAACATTGCCGGCAACTCGGAGACGGTGCGCCGGCCCAGCGGCGTCAACAAAGTGTTCGTAATGAAGAACCGTTTGTTTGAGATTGCCAAGAGGAAGCCGAGGTATGCCGGATGGTACGTGTCAGACCGATACATGAGAGATGCCTATCCTAGGAGTAGAGTAGCCCGTGAACTGATGGACTCTGGGACGATCTTGGAAGTGGCGCAGAATTCAGTGGACAGCGACATCTGCAGGTTCATCATCGACCTGGACCGGTGTTTGTACCTCCGGGAGCGGGGATACGATGTGCTCTACCGAGAAGAGCTCTTCTTCGCAGCACATCGGCAAGATTGACCCCATAAAGAGAGGGGGACCACCCCGATACCATCGAGGTGGCCCCCTTCTTGACCTTGTCGAAAACTGAGCTTAGTTGCTCAGTTTCGCCACGTTCGCAGCCGCCGGGCCCTTATCGCCCTGCACGATGTCGAACTCAACCCGCTCACCCTCGGCTAGGCTCTTGAAGCCTTCGGCCTGGATGGCCGAATGGTGGACGAAGCAATCCTTCTGTCCGTCCTCGGGGGTGATGAAGCCGAAGCCCTTGCTGTCGTTGAACCACTTTACGGTTCCGGTCGTACGCATCTGCCGTACTCCTTTTGTATTCTAGTAATCGGAGCGCGGCGGTGCCGTACCTACCCTAGCCCCCGCGCTGGGCACGCCGTTCCGGCCGTCGGCGTATTGCCGATACGGCCCTTTTCCTAGTGAAAACGAAAAAGGGACCGGCGTTTGAGCCAGGTCCCTCGAGTGTTCACTGGTGTTCTAAACGGCGGCGAAGAATAGCCAGTATCTCGGCTTCTGTCAACGGCTGGCGGGTTCCACCTGAGGCCGGCTTGTTGCTTTGGCGTTAGCTCTCTGTGCATTATACAAGGTTCTTGATGTCAGTGGCCCCGGTCCCAACCGTTCCTCGTGCAGGTAGGCCATGTCACATCTCACCAAAGGCGCGCCCGAGCGTCATCCGGGCGCCCGTTTCAGTCGTATCCCCTTACGGCTGGCCAGGCGAACCCACCTCCTGGCCGTCGCGCTCATCTACCTCGTCCCGCTGACCCCCGCTGCGGCACAGGAATCCGCCGATCAGCGGGATCTGCGACTAGCCTGTGCGGCGCTCAGCTTCATGGCGCCGGAGAACATGCGCTTCCGCGTCATCGCCAGCAATGACGATGGCGTATGGAACGAGGCTGGCGCCGCGGTCGCCCTCGCCGTGGCACCCCACTTCTACGAGACCCGGATGTACTACCTTCTTCTGACGGGGACGCTCGTGCTCCTCGTTTTCGTGGGAGTTCGCTGGCGCATCCGCGGCCTGCGGGCCCGAGAACGCGAGTTGAGCGCGCTTGTCGACGCCCGTACCGAACAGATGCGGCACCACGAGGCGCAGCTGGAGGCGCAGAACGCGATGCTCCAGGCTCAGGCGGAGAAACTGGCGGAGCTGGACCGCGCGAAGTCTCGCTTCTTCGCCAACGTCTCGCACGAGTTCCGCACACCGCTCACCCTGACGATCGGTCCGCTGGAGGATTTGCGGAGCGGCCTCCATGGCGAGCTCGAGCCGGAGCCGTCTCGCCAACTGGAGATGGCGCTGCGCAACGCACGGCGCCTGCTGCGGCTGGTCAACCAGCTCCTGGACGCGGCGAAGCTCGAAGCCGGTCAGATGAAACTGCGGGCCCGGGAACTGGATCTAGTGGCCTTCCTGCGCGGCCTTGTCGACGCGTTCGCTCTGCTGGCCGACCGTCGGCGAGTCACGGTCCGCTTCGCAGGGCCGTCCGCTGGACTGCCGGTCTGGTTCGACTCGAGCGCAATGGAGAAGGTCTTCACCAACCTGCTCTCCAACGCGTTCAAGTTCACACCCGAGGGCGGGACGGTCAGCGTCGAGATGGAGGGCGCGACCGCCGAAGCGGACGATGGCCACGTGCTGGTCCGTGTCGTGAATTCGGGAGCTGGCATTCCCGAACGGGAGCTGCCCCACGTATTCGAGCGCTTCTTCCAAGTCGACGAGTCACACACGCGGCTGCAGGTCGGAACGGGGATCGGCTTATCGCTGGCGAAGGAGTACATCGAGCTGCACGGCGGGGACATCCGGGTCGAGAGCTCTATGGGAACGGGCACCACGTTTACGGTCAGCCTGCCGCTGGGCCGCCGGCATCTGCGGGACGACGAGATCGTCGAGGAAGTGTCGCGGCCAACGCCGGCGGCAGCCTTCGATCCACCGGCCGAGGCGCTTCCCGAGCAGGCTGAGTCGCGGGCTGCGCTCGCCGCCCTGGAGGCCGCGGATCTGGCTCCGAGCGACGGCGATGGAGAGGGGCGGGCGCTGGAAGATGGGCCGATGGAAGAATCGACCGCAGCGGCGGCGGGCGATTCGCAGGACGTCACGACCGTGCTGGTGGTCGATGACCACGCCGACGTGCGGGCCTACATCCGTGGGCACCTCGAATCCACCTACCGGGTCGCGGAGGCTGCGAACGGGGTGGAGGGGGTCGCGCTGGCGAGAACACTGCTTCCGGACCTGGTGATCAGCGACGTCATGATGCCGGATACAGATGGGTACGCGCTCTGCCGGGCACTGCGGAGCAGCCCCGAAACGGACTTCATCCCGGTGATCCTCCTGACGGCGAAGGCATCGACAGAGAGCAAGATCGCAGGGCTGGAGGAGGGGGCGGACGACTATGTCGTGAAGCCCTTCCACGTCGAGGAGCTCGAGGCACGCGTGGCCAACCTGATCGACTCGCGGCGACGGCTGCGGGAGCGCTTCGCCGGCAAGAGGATCGAGCTGCATGCTCGTGACGTGACTGTGACATCGTCTGACGTCAGCTACTTGGAGGGCGTCCGCCGGGTCATCGAAGCGCATCTGTCAGACGAAACGTTCACCGTCACGCAGCTGGCGGATCGAGTCGGCCAAGACCGTTCGCACTTCTATCGCCGCATCAAGTCGCTGCTCGGCGAGACGCCGACCGACCTGATCCGGCGTCTTCGCCTCGAGCGCGCTGCCGCTCTGCTGGGTGGCCAGGCCGGCACAGTGGCCGAGGTCGCCTACGCCGTGGGCTTCAAGGGTGTCTCGTATTTCTGCAAGTGCTTCCGCGATGCCTATGGCGTTACACCTTCCACCTACCGCAGCAACCCGCCCCAGGAGATCGAGCCGCCGATCCGTTCGGGGGACATCCGGTAGCGATCGTCGGTTTTCCCGACCTGCGGTCCTGACAACTGCGGCGTATCACTCTCGTTGCGGGCCATGCCACCCAGGTTGCGTGCAACCTGGGTGACAGCGAATCCGCAACGCCACCGATATCACCCCTTCCTTATCAGGCCATAAACTGAATCAGGCCATAAACTGACGTGCGGACGGTGCCGGATCGACAGGGCGTGGCCGTCCCATCAACTCGGCGGGGGCCATGGCTGAAGAAGATCGACGGCAGGACCCGAAATCGCGCGGCAAGGACGAAGACCTAACGGTTCTGGTAGTCGTCGCCGACTCAGATATGCGCAGTTACGTCAGGGGCTGCCTGCGTCACCATGAGCGGATCCGAGTGGTCGAGGTCACCGACGGCGCGGCCGCGCTTGCCGCGACTCGGCTGACGCTTCCGGACCTCGTCATCATCGACGTGGCGTCCCGCGGTACGGCGGCGACCGTGCTCGGTTCCGCACAACAGGCCCAGCAGGTCCTCGCTCGCGTGCCGCTGATCGTCATCACTGACGATGAGCCCGATGACGGTGGCGCACAGACCCTGGCTGGCGCGGCGTTGGGTTTGGTTCTCGCGAAGCCGTTCAACGCGCAGCAGCTGTGCGGGCGGGTGGCAACGCGCAGCAGCTGTGCGGGCGGGTGGTGGATTCATTGAGCTTGAGCTCGCGCCCGCAACCCGACAACCGAACTTGATGTTTTCAACGCCCCAACCATCACAGGAGGACAAAATGGCTACAGAACAGACGTACAACGACATGCTGCCGAACCCGGGGTTCGATGTGGAGCGGGGAAGAACCGCCGTCGTGATTACGGACCCGCAGAAAGATTTCCTTTCCGAGGACGGCGTAGTGTGGGGTGTGGTCGGCGCGAGCGTCGAGGCGAACAACACGGTGGACAACCTGCGGCAGCTTATGACAGCCGCGCACGAGGCCAAGATCCCTGTCTTCATCCGACCGAAGGGCTTGGCGGGTCCGGCGCCGACTGGCACGAGCCGCTCAGGGCGCTGATCGACCGCGAGGACGTCATCATCGCGAGCCCCCACAAGGTGTACGGGCCCGAATCGAACGATCTCGTGCTCCAGCTTCGCAAGCGTGGGATCGACAAAGTGATTCTGGCCGGCATGTCGGCGAATCTCTGCGTGGAAGCGCATCTGCGCGAGCTGACCGAGCAGGGGTTCGAGGTCTCCGTCGTCAAGGACGCCACGGCGGGCGCTCAGCTTCCGGGTGGCGACTTCTATCAGGCGGCTCTTCTCAACTTCCGAATGATCGCGTCCGCCGTGATGACGACCGATGAAATCATCAAGGCGATCGTAAAGGCGTAGGCTGGCGATTGTGAGGATTGGAACGGATGCAGCCTCAGGCGCGCAGGAGTCACTCCGTTGATCGATAAGACCGATACAGCGAGTCGCCAGCCTCTAGGATCGGCGAACCTCGACGGTAACGCTGATCTGGTTCGGCTGCTGCTGAACTCGACCGGCGAAGGGATCTACGGAATCGACCTCGAGGGTAAGTGCACGTTCGCGAACCCGGCGTGCCTGAGGTTGCTCGGTTTCGAGAGCGATACCGAGCTACTCGGCCGCAACATGCACCAGCTGGTGCATCACACGCGACCGGATGGGGAGCCGTACCCCGAGAAGGAGTGCCGCATCTACCGGGCATTCCGGGAAAGTACGGGTACGCACGTCGACGATGAGGTGATGTGGCGCGCGGACGGCTCAAGTTTCCCGACCGAGTACTGGTCGTACCCGATGGAGCGCGACGGTAAGCTGGTGGGGTGCGTGTTAACGTTCATGGACATCAGCGAACGGCGGCATCAGGAGCAGTTGCTCGCCGAGCAGGCCGCTACCCTCGCCGAGGTGGCGCGCTTCCCAGAGATGAACCCCGGACCGGTCCTGCGCGTCGATCTGGAGGGTACCGTGTTGATGGACAACCCGGCCGCCCGCGACGTGTTCGGCGACGAGCTTCTGGGCCGATCCTGGCGCGAGGTATGCCCCGGAATCGATGAGGCGGACTGGGGCGACATTCTCGAGGCCAGGGAAGCCGCCGTCCTCGAGCGACGCATCACTGACAGGGACTACGTGTTTACCCACCGTCGCGATTTCGAGGCTGACCTTGTATTCGTGTTTGGAACCGAGATCACCGAACAGAAACAAGCGGAGCAGGCGCTCCGCCAGGCGGACGAGCTGGTTGGGCTGCTGCTGAACTCCACCGGCGAAGGGATCTACGGTGTCGACCTCCAGGGGAACTGCACGTTCGCGAACCCGGCCTGCGCGAAGCTGCTCGGATTCGAGAGCGTCGATGAGTTGCTCGGCAAGCAGATGCACGAGCTGGTTCACCACACCCGACCGAACGGCGAACCCTACCCGGTCGAGGAGTGCCAAATATACAGGGCGTTCCGCGAGCACCAGGGGACGCACGTCGACGATGAGGTGATGTTCTGCTCGGACGGAAAGCCGTTCCCGGCGGAGTATTGGTCCTACCCGGTGGAGCGCGACGGCGCGCTGGTGGGATGCGTGGTCACGTTCGTCGACATCACCGAACGCCGCCGCGTCGAGGAGGAGATGCGACAGACCGAGAAGATGGCGGCGCTGGGCAAGCTCTCGGCGGGTCTGGCGCACGAGCTCAACAATCCGGCGGCCGCCGCTCAGCGGGCGTCCGGCCAGCTGGCCGAAGGACTCGACGAGCTGCGAGCCGCGACGCTGGAGTTGACGCGGGCTAGCATTGCGCCTGACGCCTGGGACACCGTCATCGAGTGGGCTCGCGAGTTCGGTGAGCGCGCCGACGGATCGTCAGGCCTCTCAGCCCTCGAAGCTAGTGACCGCGAGGAAGAGCTGATGGGCTGGCTGGAGGCGCATGACGTTGGAGACGCCTGGACGATGGCATCGACGCTCGTGAACGCCGGGGTCCGGAAGGATGACCTCGACGCCATCGCCGCCGCGCTGCCGACTGCCCCACTCGGTGCCGTGGTACTGTGGCTTTGCCGTTCCATCACGGTCCAGGATCTGGCCGGGGTCGTCGCCAGCAGCACGAAGAACATCTCCGATCTGGTGAACGTGGTGAAGTCCTACTCGTACATGGACCAGGCGTCGCTGCAATACATCGATATCCATGCCGGGCTCGAGGACACGCTAACGATTCTGGGGCACAAGTTGAAGCGAGGTATCGACGTTGTGAGGCAATACGATCGGGATCTTCCGCAGGTGCAGGTTCAGGGGAGCGAGCTGAATCAGGTGTGGACGAATCTGATCGACAACGCCATCGGCGCGATGGGTGAACGGGGCACCATCACGATCAGAACATTGCGAGACGATGAGCACTTGATGGTCGAGATCGCCGACGACGGTCCGGGCATACCGGAGAAGATACGACCCCGAATCTTCGATCCCTTCTTTACCACCAAAGGTGTGGGTGAGGGGACGGGTCTCGGACTGGACGTGGCGCGCCGCATCGTCACGGCACGCTGCGGCGGCCAGATCGATTTCAGCTCCCGGCCCGGCGCGACGGTCTTTCGGGTTCGCTTGCCGGTGCAGAATGCGTGCGTTCCGGAATGATGAGGAGTAAAGAGATGGCCAAGCCACTGATCCTGACGCTCGACGACGACGTCAACGTGTTGCGCGCGGTGGAACGCGATGTCAGGAATGAGTACGGGTCGGAGTTTCGGATCGCGCGCGCCGACTCGGGCGACGCAGCGCTGCAACTGCTGCAGGAGCTCAAGAGCCGCGGCGATCCGTCGGCGCTCTTCTTGGTCGACCAGCGCATGCCCGGAATGACGGGTGTCGAGTTCTTGGAGAGAGCGGTCGATCTCTATCCCGATGCCAAGCGGGTGCTGCTCACCGCCTACGCGGACACCGACGCGGCGATCAAGGCGATCAACGACGTCCAGATCGACTACTACCTCCTCAAGCCGTGGGACCCGCCGGAAGAGAAGCTCTACCCGGTGCTCACCGACCTGCTCGACGACTGGCGGTCGGCCTAC
>JBDHHZ010000344.1:0-3672 GCA_039589115.1 Gemmatimonadota bacterium
CTGAGACCCTCAACCGAATAGGTGATCCAGAATGAAGGTCACGATCACACGCGAGAACTTCCAGAAGGGTTTGTCAGCCGTCGCTGCTACCATTCCGACCCGGACGACCCTGCCGGTCCTCTCCAACATTCTGGTGGAGACCCTGGAGGACAGGCTGAGGGTACGGGGGACCGACCTCGACATCTCGGTCAGCGTGCAGACGGCCGCGGAGGTGGGCCGCCAGGGCGCGATCACGCTGCCAGCCAAGAAGGTGGCCGACATCGCCCGGGAGCTCCCGGATGCGCCCGTCGAGCTCGAGTCGGAGGGTGGACGTGTGCTGCTGGCCTGCGGGAAGTCAAAGTTCCGGCTGAATAGCCTGCCCAGCGAAGAGTATCCATCCTTTCCTGATGTTGCCTTTGCTGAAGGCTGGACCCTGCGCAGTGGTGAATTGCAGAGACTGAGCTCTCACACCAGCTTCGCGGTTTCTAGCGAGGAGACGCGACCTGTCCTGAATGGTGTACTCTGGCAACTCCGTGGCGATGCGATGCTGATGGTTGCTACAAACGGGCACCGCCTAGCGAAGATGGGGGTGAAGATTGGGGGTGGTGGTGGGGAAGACGACCTGATCGTGCCACCGAAGGCACTGCAGCAAGTGGAGCGACTGTTTGATGCCGAGGACCAACTCCAGATCGCGCGCTCCGAGAGTCATCTCGGGTTCCGCACCGAGCGCACGGAGGTCTATACTCGCCTGATCGAGGGTCCCTATCCGAACTACGAGCAGGTCTTACCATCCAGCCATGACAAGGAGTGCGTGGCCGACAAAGCGGAGTTGGCCGCGGCGCTGCGGCGCGTGGCCATCGTTGCCTCCGATCAAACGCATCGGGTCCGCGTCAGCTTTAGCCCAGAGAAATTGGCCCTAGCAGTCCAGACACCGGACCTGGGAGAGGCCGAGGACGAACTGCCCATCACTTACACCGGCACGCCAATCGAGATTGGGTTCAATGCCCAGTACCTGCTCGAGATGCTCCGGTACATCCACACCGACGAGGTGAAGGTCTTGCTGAGCGCTCCGGAGCGGCCAGCGACCTTCGAGCCTGTGGACAGCGAGGATGACTACCTTTGCCTGGTCATGCCGCTCCGACTAATGGAGTAGGAGTGGGAGCAGGAGGTTCGAGTAGGAGTAGCGGGAAGAAGAGAGGGCGGGGTCATCCGGGACCCCGCCCTCCGCTTATCTAACGGCCATGTCTCACTCGTAGCGTAGCGCGACTATCGGATCCAAGCCCGCAGCACGCCGGGCAGGATAGATCCCGAAGAAGAGTCCGACGGCTGCCGAGAACCCCACCGCCAGAATTAGCGCGGCCGGCGCAACCGCGGTATTCCAGTTCGCGAAGCGCGAGAGCATCACCGCAGTGCCGGTGCCCATAGCCAGGCCGAAGAGGCCGCCGATCAGGCAGAGCGTGAGCGCTTCCACTAAGAACTGATACAGTATGTTGCCCCGCGTCGCGCCCATCGCCTTGCGGACACCGATCTCCCGGGTGCGCTCGGTCACCGAGACGAGCATGATGTTCATGATGCCGATGCCGCCGACGATCAGGCTGACCAGAGCGATGCCCGCCAGCAGGACCGAGAAGGTCTTCGTCGTCTCCTCGAACGTCGACATCAGGTCGGCTCTGTTCCGAATCGCGAAGTCGTTGTCGTCGCCAGGGCGCAACTGATGCTCGCGGCGGATGATTCGCTCGATGTCCACGAGCGCCGCGTCCATTAGTTCGGGGCTACTCACCTGCACCGTCATGGAGTTAAGGCGATCACTACCGCTAATACGGTAACGCGCTGTCGAGAGCGGAATGAGCAACCGATTGTCTACGCTGTACCAACCCTGTTCCCCTGACTGCGACAAGACACCCACCACCTCGAAGGGGATCGCTCGGATGCGGATCGTCTGCCCGACGAGCTGAACGGCCGTGGTGCCTAGCCGGACCGGCAGTTCCGCACCGACGACAGCCACAGTCTTGCGAGCCACTATGTCGGCCTGGCTGAGGAAGCGACCGTACTCGACCTTCAGGTTGCGCACATCAGCAAACTCGGGCACGGTGCCGACGACCTGAGAGTTCACATTGCTGTTCAGTCGCTCTATCTGGAGCTGAGTGGACAATTCCGGGACCACGGCGCTGAGATAGGATGCATCACTCCGGAGCGCCTCGTAGTCGTCCATCGTCACCAGGGCACCGCCCTCCGAACCGACACCGTGCCGCATCCGGAAACCGGCCGAGATCGAGAGCTGGTTGGTGCCTAGCGACTCGATCTGCTCCTTCACCGCTCGCTGTGCACCTTCGCCCATCGCTACGACCGTGATCACGGCGCCTACCCCGATGATGATGCCAAGCATGGTGAGGAACGAGCGCATCTTGTTGGCGCGGAGCGCCGTCAACGCGACCTTGATGGTCTCCCAGATCATCGGCTAGCTCCCCTGTCTCTGCATGCCCGGCACGCCGCCGCCGCGGAAGCGGCGGAACCGTTCGAGCAGCTGCGCCTGTTCCCGCAACAAGGACGCGGTCGGCAGGAGCGCCACCGAATCGCCTTCCTGCAGGCCTGCGACCACCTCGATGTCTTCCCAGTCCGTGACGCCTACGCTCACGGGGAGCGGGACGAGCTGACCGTCACGCATGGCGAAGACGACGCCCGGGGTTGGGCCGCCGCTCCGTTGCCGCTGCTCCTGGGCCTCGTGCATGCGCTCGAACTGCGCGCGCATCTGCTGCATCTCCTGCGGTGACATCTGGCCGCTGCTGGCTCGCTGCATGAGCGAATCCCGCTGAGCCCGTGTCATCCCCTGCTCCGCACCATGCGCCCCTGGGCTCTGCTGATCACCGTTCGACCCGGCCTCCTGCGGTGTGTTTTCAGCCAGCAATTGCTGGAAAGCCTCCCCCTCGATGCCGAGGGCGAGCTGAGCCACTTCAACGGCGTCGTCAGTGGGGTGCACCGCCTGCGTCGGTACCGTGATGGCGCCTTCGCTGCGAGCTACCTGGATCGTCACTTCGGCGCTCATACCGGGCTTGAGGAGCCCATCACGGTTCTCGATGCGGATGATCACCGGGAACATGGTGACGTTCTGGGACACGGTGGCCAGCGGCTCGATCTTGAGGACATGGCCACCGAACGTCTGATCGCGGTAGGCCTCAACGGTGATGTCGGCCGACATGTCCGGCTGCACACGCCCGATGTCCGTCTCGTCCACCAGCGTCCGCACCTGGACCTCGTTCAGGTCTGCCATGGTCATGAGGAGTGTGCCGCCACCCACCACCTGGGTCGCCGATGAGATCACGTTGCCGACCTCGACCGTCTTGTCGATGATTGTGCCGGTGATCGGTGCCTCGATGGTCGTCTCGGCCATCCGCTCGCGCGCGGTCTCGAGCATCGATTCGGCGCGCACCAGCTGCGCCTTTGCGTTGGCGTGCTCCAGCTCGGCCAGCTCGTAATCTTGGTCGCTGATGATCTCCTGCTCGCGCATCCGCTGGGCGCGCTCGAGCTGTGACGCCGCTATCCTGAGCCTAGCCTGTGCCACCTCTAGGTCGGCTCGCGCCTGGGCCAGCGTCTGGCGCGCATCGGTCTGCTCGACCTGAACCAGTAACTGGCCCTGTTCCACCACATCGCCGGTCTCTACGGCTATCGACAGGATCTCACCGGATGCCTTCGACT
>JBDHHZ010000345.1:0-3664 GCA_039589115.1 Gemmatimonadota bacterium
CCCAGCGAGCAAGCCGAGCAGCGTGGTCTTGCCGGAGCCCGAAGGACCCACGACGGCGACGACGCCGCGCTCCTCGATCTCCAGGTCGATGTCTTTGAGAACCGTGAGCGGCCTGCCGCCGCTCATATAAGTTTGCTCGAGTCCTTTAGCTACGATCATCATGGGAAGAAAGATACTCGTCTGCGCGCTCGCCGCATTGGCCTTCGCTTGTGAACGTGAGGATCAGCAACCGGTTGTACGCGCCCCGGCCTCCGAGGTTTCATCTACCGATACGCTGGCGCCGGCCGTCCTGTTTCTGGGGACCAGCTTGACCGCCGGGATGGGGCTGTCATCCGACCAAGCCTATCCGGCGTTCGTACAGGCCAAGATCGATTCGGCGGGCCTGCATTATCGCGCGGTCAACGCGGGCGTCAGCGGCGAGACGTCGGCTGGTGGCCTGCGGCGCATCGATTGGCTGCTGCGCCAGCCGGTGGCGGTCCTGGTGCTGGAGCTCGGCGCGAACGACATGCTGCGCGGGCAGGATGTTCCAGCGATGCGCGCCAATCTGCAGGAGATCATCGATCGAACCGGCGCGGTCCACCCGGAGGCGAAGATCGTCATCGCGGGGATGAGAGCGGCGCCGAACTTGGGTGAGCCGTATGCGGGCGCGTTCGAGGCGGCGTTCGTAGAGCTGGCAACGGAGAACGACGCCGCGCTGATCCCGTTCCTACTGGAGGGCGTGGCCGGGATACCGGAGCTCAACCAGCCGGACGGCAACCATCCCACGGCGGAAGGGCAGGAAATCGTGGCGGCTAACGTCTGGGCGGTGCTGGAGCCGGTGCTACGCGACCTGCCGGTGGGCGGGTCAAATCTCTGACGTGAGTCGCTCGAGCGCCTGCTGAGCGGCCTCCCAGGTCGGCCGCAGTTCGGGGTCGCAGTCCTTCCACAACTCCACGACACGCGCGTAGGCTCTTATCGCCTGCTGGCGGTCGCCGCGCTGCTCGTAGAGCTGGGCTCGGGCGAAGGCGGCGCGCCCGTCGGCCAGACCGAAGCCATCGAAAGTCTCGAGGACTTCCAGCGCCTCGTCTTCTTCGCCAGCCTCGAGCAAGCTCGTCGCTCGTCCGAACCGGAGGAAGGCGTGCGGCATCGCGATGTCGGGGCCGTCCAGCAAATCTGCCGCCTGTTGGAAGGCAGCCGCTGCCTCGACGTGGTCGCCGCGCTGGGAAGCCAGGGAGCCTTGCAGCGCGCGGCTCGCGGCTTCAGCCATGTCGGCCCCTAACGAGTAGCCTGCTGCTCGGAACCTTTCTGCCACGATGTCGAGGGTATCCTGCTGGGCCGTGAGACCATCGGGATTGCCGCTCATCATGTAGTACCATCCGATGGCGGCGCGGACGGTTGGAAGCTGGAGTACCGGGTCATTCCGGCTCACCAGTCGCTCGACCGAGCGAGCCGCCCGTTCCGCGTCTCCGTTACCGGACATGTACCACAGTAGCCAGCTAACATCCATCGCGCTGGTCGCCGGGATGAGCTGTTCGGCATCTTCGTAGGCCTGTTCCGCGGCAGCCAGGCGCCCACGCCATACCTCGACGGTGGCCACGTAGGCATTGAGAGCGCGGAAGCGTTGGGCGACCGAGAACCGTGGGGCCGCCAATTCATCTGCCACACGCGCGGCCAGCGGGGCCAGCCGCGGTCGACCCCACAGAAAGATTAGCGCACGCGTCAGGACACCCCGCTCGTGTTCCGCCAGCGAGCTCAGCGCGGCCAGGGAATCCTCTGGCGAGCCGCGCACGAGGTCCCGGGTGATGCGGAGCGCCAATCCGTGACGGCTGGTCGAGTCGTAGGAGAGATAGAGGCGGGCGTAGCGGTCGAAGCGCTCCAGCTCGTCCAGGTCGAGCGAGTACTCCAGCGGGTGCAGCACCGCCGGCAGGTACGACGAGTCGAGGGCGATGGCACGTTCGAACGGTGCCAGCCTGTCACGCTTCGAGATGCCGACCCGGTACCCCATGTGATAGTAGGCATCGCCCAGCAGATACCAGGCCTCCGGGTCGTCGGGATAACGCACGGTCAACTCCCGCGCCCGTTCGATCGCCTCCGTCAGCTCCTGGTCCAGCAGGTAGCTCATCTCCACCAAGGCACGCTCCCTCGGCGGCAGGTGCTCTGCCATTCGCACGGCTCGGGCCTGTGCGGCGACGGATTCCGGGTGGCCGATATGGTATCGCCAGCCGTAGGCGTGTGAGAGACCGTGAGCGGCGAGTGCGAACGTGGGGTCGGCGTCCAGAGCACGTTGAAAGGCCTCGATCGCTCTGTCGGTTTGCACGCGGCGCAGTGCCTGCTCGCCTTCCAGATACGCCCGGACCGCCTCCAGCGAATGGGCCGAGAGCGCCCGGCCCGAGGCGCGGAGCCCTTCCTCCTCGCCGAGCTCGCGCAGCAACTGGACGCTGACCTGGTCCACCAGGACGAGGATGCTGTCGGGCGAAGCGGCGAGGCTGGCGGAGCCGAGCGTTTCGCCGTTCGTCGCCGAGTGGAGAGAGGCGTCGATGCGGACCTGACCACCCAGCTCGATGACCTGGCCGCTGATCGCCCAACGGGCGCCGAGCCTGTTGGCGACGGCGATCGCTTCCGCTTCCGTCGCCTCCCTGTCACCGATGCGGCTGCGCCAGCGACTGAGGACCGTGCGCGTGTCGATGGTGTGCAAGTCGGCGACGTCGTCGAGGTTGGTGCTGAGCACGTCCATCAATCCTTCGCGCCACAGCTCCAGCTCGGGGCCGCTGGCACGGAACGGAAGGACGGCCAGCGACTTCAGCGATGGGTCGACCACCGGCGGCGCGTCGTCCCGGTCGAGCAGCGTGAGGACCGAACCGGCGATCACCAGCACGACGGCCACGCCGGCGGCGCCGAGCAGTGCGCGCGACCACATCGAACGCGGGCGCGGTTCAGCGCCCGCCTCCCGTGTGGGCGCTTGCGCATCGGCGGACGGCGCCGCGACTGTCGCGCCCTCGATTACCGCCGTGGCGACGGCAACGGTGAACCCGATGAGCAGCAGAACGATGGCGGCCGGGAAGAACCAGGCCGGCAGCGCCAGCTTGTCTATAAAGACGTCGGTGATCTCGAGAATCAGCCAGGAAGCGGCGAGGTAGATCGCCAACACCTGAAGCAGCCTGCGCTGGCGGAACCAGCGGAGCACGCGGTCGAAGCCTTCTCCTTCGGTCGGCACGGCAAGAGCCTCCCTCTAGGTCTCGGCGGTGAGGCGGCGGAGCGCCCGCTCGGCGGCCTCCAACGTCGGCCGCAACTCCGGATCGCAGTCCTTCCAGAGCTCCACTACGCGCGAGTAGGCTCTGATCGCCTTCTGGCGCTCGCCGCGTCTCTCGTAGATCTGAGCGCGCGCGAAGGAGGCCTGCACGTCCATGTACGCTATCCTGTCGAAGGTCTCGAAAGCGTGCAATGCTTCCGCTTCCGCGCCCGTCGCCTCGAGAGAAACCGCTCGAGTGAACCTGATGTGCAGGAGTGGGCCTGAGATTGAGGGGCCGTCCAGTTTCGCTTCCGCCTCGCGTAGCGCGGCGACCGCTTCGAGATGTTCTCCTCGCGAGGCCGCGAGTTGACCCCGGAGACCTGTGGCCATCCCCGCCGCCAACTCGGCGTTCAGCGAGTCGCCGGTAGCGCGGAGGGTGTCGGCAAGCATCGCGAG
>JBDHHZ010000346.1:0-3656 GCA_039589115.1 Gemmatimonadota bacterium
GTAGTAGTGGATGGCCTTCTGCGTCTCACCCTGCTGCTCGTACAGCACGGCGAGCCGCTCGTAGGCGAGGGCGAGGAATCGCGGGTCCCAGTATATTCGCGAGATCGACGGCGTGCTCACGTAGCGCTCATAGGCCGCGATCGCGGAATCCGCTTGCCCGGCCGCCTCGTAGGCGAGGCCCAGCGGTGGCTGGGCACAGGCACGGCACTCGATCGGAGGCGCGAGCTCGTCGAAGTGCCGGAACTCGCCGACCGCATCATCTGGTCGGTCCTCGGCGAGGGCGATCCAGCCCATGGCACCTCGGCGCCACGGCTCCTGGTCGCGGCGCAACGGAGCGTCAATCTCAGCTTCCTGCTCTGCCAGCAGAGCCCGCGCGACGTCGGTTCGGCCGGCGGTCGCGTACACGTTCGCCAGGCTCACGTAGTCGCGGTCGAGTGGTGCCATGGATTCCAGCGGGTGCCGGTCCAGCGCTTCTTCGATGACTTGCAGTCCGCGTCCCGGGGCTCCTCTGAACCAAGCGTTGATCTGGGCGATATTCGCGGCGCCGAAGTGGTAGTCACCCAACAGGCCGCGCTGCTCCTGCACGGCCATCAGATCGCGGTAATAGCTTTCCGCTTCCGCCAGCCTGCCACGGGTCAGCGCGAGAGAGGCGAGGTCCCAGTCGGCGGTCACGCGGAGCAGCAAGCTGCCGCCGAACGCTTCCCTGAACGCGTGGGCCACAGTTTCGGCGGCGTCGTAGTCGCCCCGTGCGACTTCGAGATAGACGTAGAACATCTGATAGCCGGGGTGGCCCGGGGCGTGTTGCGCGAAGCGCTCCAGGGTCGCCTGCGTTTCCTCGAGCTTGCCTTGTGCGACCTGCGCGAGTAGGACGTTGTAGTAGGGATACACGCCGGAAGAGTCGAGCTCGATGGTGCTCAGCGCTATCTGTTCCGCCCGCTCGAAGTCACCCAGGTTCGAGTAGGTGATTGCGAGGTTGTTGAGCGCCCAATCGTCATCGGGGTAGATGTCGAGGAGCGTGCGGTACGCCGTGGCCGCCTTCTCGTGCTCGCTCGTGACTATGCTGTAGTAGCTGCCGAGGGTCAGGTAGCGCTCGCGGTTGGTAAGGCGGTCGCGGTGCTCGTAGGCCTTCGTTAGCGCGGCCACCGACCGGGCCCGATCCTCCCAGTTGTTGGCGAGCTCTACTCCGAGTTTTCGATAAGCCATGGCGAATGCCGTATCGATGGCGATCGCCTCTTCCAGAAGAGCGATGCCCTTCTCGGAATCGCCCTCCGCCTCGAACGCGCGAACCGCCAGCGAGTACCTACGCAGAGCTTCCATCGAAGACGTCGTTACCTGCGCCAGCGGCTCGTTGCCGCGGATCGTCTTCAGCGACTCGCCGATTCGTTCGCGTAGTCTCCTCGACAGCCGGTCGATGGCCGGGATGACATCCGCGGGCTCGCCGGCGGTCTCGCGATGGGCCCAGAGGGCCTCGCCGGTTTCCGCAGAGATCAGCCGCGCCGAAATGATGAAGCCCGATCCCGCCGAGTTCACCTCGCCCGCGATCACCGCCTTGAGTCCCTCCCGGATCGCCACTTCGCGGGCTAGCTCGTAGTCGAGTGCTGCACCCGGATCCCTCTGCATACGGGCCAGCACCCCACTCACGTAACTCGGCTCGGCGATTCTCACCAGCGGTGATTGGGCTAGGTCGATGCGGAACGCCTCGGTCAGCGTCAGGGCAAGGGTCGAGTCGCCCGTGTTGTCTTCGAAGTCGGCGAGCACGATGCGGTCGCGCGGATCGAGGACACCGGCGGCGACCAGCGAGCCGACGGGGCCGATGCCCAGTAGGCGCATCGCCATGTAGCCGGTGACGGCGACTCCGAGAAGCGCGAAGACGAGCACGCCGGTGATGGTGGCGTTTCGCCAGGTGAGGACCCGATGGATGCCCCGAGCTTCCTCGGCCTTTGCCTCATCCGGCCGTGCTGGCCCGCCGGGTTCTGGCTGGGCCTGTTCGGTCCGTGCGTCGGGGCCAGGCCCGGCGACGAAGGGCGGGACCTCCTGCCCGCGCGCCGCGCCTCCCGCGCCTTCCTGGATATACGCCGTCGCCAGCACGACGGGCAGCATGACGATGAGGAGGACGAGGGCGAAGGCGGGGAACCAGTCGGGCAGGCCGAGCCCTTCCGTCAGTGTCTGGATCACCTCGAAGGCGATCCAGGCGCCCACCAGGTAGATGCCGAGCACCTGCCACATGGAGCGGCGGTGGAGCTCGACGATTAGCCGCTTGAAACGAGGCATAATACCACCAGCGGCCGGCGTGAATGTTGAGGCTATGAGCCGGCGAAAATCACCCTGGCTACAAGATGGGACCCGTGGTAGGCCGAATCAACCGGATTGGCCTGCGACAGCTGCGGGGCAGTTGCGCCAGGTAACCTGGCGGCCCCATCTACCGTAGTGTCAGCGAGCCAACACACGCCAGACGGCGTTCATTGCCAGCGATTATGAACAGGAGCCGAATCATGAGGAATTTCGTCGGTTTTCTCGCTGTGGCCGTGATCGGGTGTAGCGCCGCGTCACAGGAAGTGGATGTGGATGCCCGCATCGCGCACATCGAGAACGGGCTGCTCCCGGCCCTGGTGATCGAGGGCTTGCCGCCGGAGACGATGACGCTGGCACAGCGCATGGCGGATCTGAAGGTGCCCGGCGTTAGCATCGCGGTCTTCAACGACGGTGCGATCGAGTGGGCGCGTGGCTACGGGATGGCCGATGTGGGGGAGGGAAGGCCCGTCACGCCGCGGACGCTGTTCCAGGCGGCCTCGATCAGCAAGCCAGTTGCGGCCACGGCCGCGCTGAAGCTCGTGCAGGATGGAAGACTCCAACTCGACGAGGATGTGAACGGTTGGTTGGGCGACTGGAAGGTCCCCGGCAACAGGTTCACGGAGGTGGAACCGGTGACGCTCCGTCGCCTGGTCACCCACACGGCCGGCATGACGGTTCACGGGTTTCCGGGATACGGAGAGGGGGAGCGGGTTCCGACGACGGTCGAGGTGCTGGACGGGGCTGGTAACACCGCCGCGATCCGAGTGGACACTGTGCCCGGCTCGATCTGGCGATATTCGGGCGGTGGCTACACGGTCATGCAGTATCTGCTCACAGAAGTGGCCGGGATGCCGTTCCCGGAGATCATGCGTACGACGGTTCTCGAGCCCATCGGCATGAGCGAGAGCACGTACGAGCAGCCGCTACCCGATGCGCGTCGCGCCCAGGCGGCCACCGGCTATCGCGGCGATGGGAGCGAGGTCGACGCGAAGTGGCACACGTATCCCGAGATGGCCGCCGCCGGGCTGTGGACGACGCCTTCCGATCTCGCCCGGTTCGCCATCGAGGTACAGAGAGCCTATGCCGAGGATTCCGACAGGGTGATATCGCCGGAGATGGCGAAACAGATGCTCGAGCCGGGAATGAACGGTTGGGGTTTGGGGCCGGCGATCACGGCCGACGGCTTGCGCTTCGGGCACGGCGGCTCCAACGAAGGATTCCGCTGCCAGTTCGCGGCTTTCATCGAAGGCGGCCGGGGCGTCGCCGTCATGACGAACTCCGATGCCGGCGGTCGACTCATGCGTGAGATCATCGTCACGGTGTTCGCGGAGTACGGGTGGCCCGGAATCGCTCCGGAAGAGAGG
>JBDHHZ010000347.1:0-3649 GCA_039589115.1 Gemmatimonadota bacterium
ACCCCTCTCTCCGGCCCGGGTGCCTATTTCACTAGGATACACGCCAATCCGGCTTTTATTCGCGGGGCGTGGATTGGAGGTAGGATAGCCTTCTCTGTGGGAGTTAGGGAGCCCCGGGGGAGGTAGGGAGCGCTAATTGAGTGAGGGGGCAGTGGAGTGCGGGAGACTTCGAGTTGCGAGGTGATTCGTCGGCTGTCCGTCACCTCCAAGCTCGCAGGCTCCCTTGCTGAAATACTCCCACACTCTACTAGCTCCCACAAATAAATGAGCCCGGGCATGATTGCCCGGGCTCCTTGGGCAGCGGGTTAACTCCAGGCTCTCGAGCTAGCCCCGCCGCGCGATTTCTGGTCCCTCAGGGGGTGGCAACTCGCATGCCGTTGCACCGGCGGATCGGCTTACTCACACTGGGGCAACGGGTTCCCGGACTGGTGACCACCGGAGGCCGCTCTCTTGAACAGGACAAACTTTGCCGGCAGGGGCTAAACTTGTCTGCCGAGCCGAGAGCGGCCTCTGCCCCACGCTTCCCCTCATCGCAGGTCATTGAAGAAGGTGCCCACATCCTCGAACGTCAGTCGTGGGTCACCGCCCAGGAAGCACCTCAACGTCGTCCTCCCCCCCGACCGTTCGTAGACGTCGGTCCAGCCGGTCCCATCGAGGCCATGCCTCAGCGCCCCATGATTCTTCCATGCGGCGACCTCGGTACCATAGAGACCATCGTACCCTTCGCCCAAGTAGAGCTGGCGGTGATTCCGGGCCGAGATGAACGTAGGTTCGCCGGTTACAGGATAGTTGTGCACATCCCCGCAATTTCTTCTCCATGAGCTCGTTCACTGTGCAGCGATCCAGAACGGACAGGACGATCTATAGATCCTGAAGAACCCCTCGTCTTCATACGCATGAAAGTCGGCGGGATCGGTTCCGGTGATCGCCACGTCAACTGATCGAATGAACTCGGCAGCCTGCGCTCTGACCTCGGAGAAGCCGGCGCTGCGTTTGGGCATCCGCTGATTCGCCTTCATCGTTCCATCCTCGTGCAGAGGGCGCACGTCCACATCCCCGCAGGATTGAGTTTCCTTGCGAATCCTTCAGCGATCTTTGTGAGTGAGGACCGGACTAGTCTCGCTGATAGAAGTGGCAACTCGCGTGCCGCCGCAAGGGCACATCGGTCTATCTGAGTCGTGAGCAACGGGTTCCGGTGTCATCCTGACCGAAACGGCCCGTCCAGACCGGTCAGAATTACCGCGGCAACAGGATAAACTCTTCGGGAGATCGGAAAAAACTTGCCCTGACGTCGCACCCTAAAGCCAATCTCTGACCCTACCCGCCGAGGCGTGGATTTTGCCCACGGGGGCAGCGCACACAAACGTTTCCACGCTTTCTGGGGCATGACAGGCCAGATGTGTGAGTCAAACAACGGTTTCTTGGCGCTCGCGCAGGACCGACCGCTAGCGGCTCGAGGCTTCACGCTCATCGAGCTACTCATCGCCATGGTCCTGCTAGCGCTGCTGATCGCCATAGCGCTCAATTCCATGGGGCGCGCCCGCGACCAGGTCTACGTCGCAGCGGTGCAGACCGACCTCAGAAATCTCGTCACCGCGCAGGAGAACTTCTTCGCAGGGTCGGACGAGTTGGTGGACGGTCCCCGTTACAGCGACTCGCTAGAGGAGCTGAACTTTCAGCCGAGCCGCGGCGTGGAGATGCAGATTTCGGTGGAGGGCACAGGTTGGACCGCCCGCGCGCGGCATGTCAACCGCAGAACTCGCCGCTGCGCGGTCTTCGTGGGAGGAGTCGACGCCTTCTGGCCGGCGCAGGACGAGGGCGTCATCGCCTGTGGTGACGCAGAGGATTACTAGGCGATCGGACCAAGACCGTGGCGCTCCATGAAGTTGCGAATCTCGTGGGCCATCGCTTTGAGCAGCGCCGTCTCCCTCCCATCGAGGTCGGCGCGCGCCGCGACTTCTCGCAGCGTACGTAAGATGGGCGTCACCTGTTGAGCCTTGAAGAAGTCTATCGCGTGCAGTGACGCCTCCACTTCCTTGAACAGCGCTTCCAGTTCGTCGCGGCTGGCGCGGGCGGCCGGACGGCGCGGCTCCTTGAACGGCCGCGCACCTTCCGCGGCGAGGTGGAGCTCATAGGCCAGCACGAGAACGGCCTGCGCCAGGTTGAGGCTCGAGTGTTGGGGGTCGGTAGGAATCACTACGACCCGCCCGCAGAGGTCGAGCTGTTCGTTGCTCAGCCCTCGATCCTCACGACCGAAGACCAGCGCCACTTCCTCTCCCGAGCGGGCGGCCTCCACCATCTCGGCGGCCGCTTCCCTGGGCCTCAGGTAATTGCGTCGCGCGCGGCGGCCGCGGGCCGTGGCACCAACAACCAGGCGAGCCCCGGCGAGGGCGTCTTCCAGGCAATCGGAAAACTTCGCCGCCCCGACGATATCCATGCCCGTGTGAGCAACCCCCTGGATCCGGTGGGAATCGAAATCTCCGGGCCGAACCAGGTGCAGCCGGCTAAGCCCCATGTTCTTCATGGCGCGAACCACCGCACCGATGTTCACGGGATCTTGCGGCTCATTCAACACTACGGTCACGCGCTCGAGGCCTTGCATTGTCAGTAGGCTGTAGACAGTAGACAGTTGACTGTGGCCATTGCCAGGATGTACGAATAAGGTATCACCGACTACCGACTACCGGCCACGGACTACTGATGTCAAAGATCGAATGCAGCCGTTGCGGTTTGGCGCGCGAGCAGCTCGCGGCGCCGCCGTTCAGAGACGATTTGGGCGAGCGAATTCACTCTGCCATCTGCCGGGTCTGCTGGGACGAGTGGCTGAACCGGCAGATGCAGCTGATCAACCACTATGCACTCGACGTCCGCACTGAGGAGGCCCGGGAGTTCTTGAGGAGGAACGTGGAGGCGTATCTGTTCGGCACCGGCACCGGGGACGATATCGATACGAGCCAGGAGGGTAAGGTCAGCTGATAGGCTTGAAAAGCGAGGCGCCGAAGCGTTCGCGTCCGTAGGCAGCGATCGAGCGACGGCCCGCATCCGATCTCAGCCAATCCGCAAAAGCCCGAGCGCCATCAGGCTGCCGCGCATCCGCCACCTGAATCACGCTGTACACGTTGAGCAGGCGCGGGTCACCCTCCACCATGACCTCCAGTTCAAGCGTCTCACCCAGGTTCATGAAAGTAGCGCGATCGCAAAGCGTGTAGGCGGCGAGCTCCGAAGCAGCGCGCAGCACCGCCCCCATGCCTTGACCCGTCTCGCGGTAGCCCGACCCTCCCGGCGCGGAGCCAGCACCGCTGCGCAATTCCAGCTCTCTGCGGTGGGTACCGGAATCATCGCCACGCGAGAGGAACGTCGCACCGACCATCGCGAGTCCTGCGAGGGCGCCACCGGCATCGTTCATCCCGCGAATCCCGGCGGGATCGGAGAGCGGCCCGACGATGACAAAGTCGTTTTCCATCACCGTGTGGCGCGCCAACCCGCGACCCGCCTCCATGAACTCCAGCTCGGCCTGCGGCGAGTGGGCGAGCAGCACATCGAGATCGGCGCGCGCGCCCAGCGCGAGCAGCTCACCGCTACCCGCGGCTACGAACCTCAGGCGAAACTCCGGATGCGCGCGCTCGAATTCCGGAAGCAGCACATCGAG
>JBDHHZ010000348.1:0-6446 GCA_039589115.1 Gemmatimonadota bacterium
CCCGGCTCTCCGATGCCGGTTGGGTCCTCCGTGCTCGGCACGGCGTATACCTCGATCTCCGGCATCTCGCTGATCTGCAGCAGTGGATAGTCGTGGAAGTTGCCCTGCACGACCCGGCCGTCCTCGATCGTGATCTCGCCTTTCAGCGCCGCCGTCAGGCCCAGGACTATGCCGCCCTCGACCTGGGCCGCCAGGTCATCAGGGTTCACGACGATTCCGCAATCGACCGCGGCGACGACTCGGTGAACTCGAGGCACACCGTTCTCGACCGAGACCTCCGCCACCTCGGCCACCCAGGAGCGGAAACAGTAGTGGAGCGCTACGCCGCGGAAGCGGCCGGCGGGCAGCGGCTCGCCCCAGTCCGCATTGTTCGCCGCGAGCTCCAGCACACCCTTGTGTCGCGGGTGATCGTCCAGCATGGCTAGGCGGAACTCAACCGGGTCCTTCCCGGCAGCAGTGGCGACTTCGTCGAGGAAGGCCTCGTTCGCGAAGGCGGTCTGCGTGTTGTAGACCGAACGAAAATAGCTGACCGGCACGGCCGTGTTCGCCATGCAGTAGTCGACGCGGCAGTTGGGGATCGCGTAGGGCAGATCGGAGGCACCGCTGGTCGCCTCGCGGGCCGCCCCGGCCAGGTCGCCGCCCTGCAGCGTCGCGGCTATGGAGTGAGCCACGACCCGGTGCTTCCATGCCACCAGGTTGCCCGACGCGTCCAGACCGGCGCTCATGATGTGGCGACTGACCGGCCGGTAGTAGCTGTGGTGCATGTCGTCTTCACGGGTCCAGACGACTTTCACCGGTGCGTTCGCCGCCTTCGAGACGTGCACCGCTTCCAGCACGAAATCGGGCACCAGCCGCCGCCCGAAGCCGCCACCGCTGAAGACGATGTTCAGAGTCACGTCCTGGGGCGCGTATCCGAAGGTCTGGGCCACCGCTCCATGCGCCCACTGCGGCGACTGGGTGGGAGCCCAGATCTCGCAGCGGTCGTCCCGGGCGTGAGCCGTGCAGTTCATCGGCTCGAGTGGTGAGTGAGCGATGTAGGGAACTTCGTAGACGGCCTCGATCACCTGGTCAGCCCCAGCGAGCGCCGCCTCGACGTCGCCGTCGTCACGTGTGGCGAATCCATCTGCTTCCTGTACCTCATCGAATTGTTCGGCGATCTTCGCACTGCTGAGGTCCGCCGCTTCGCCGTAGTCGAACTTGGGGTTGAGTGCCCGGCAGCCCTTCATCGCTGCCCAGGTTGATTCGGCGAGCACCGCGACGCCGGTCGGCACCTCGACGATTCCGCGCACGCCGTCGACCGCCCTGGCGGCGGCTTCGTCGTAGCCGGTCACCGTTCCGCCGAAGACCGGGCAGCGGCCGACGCATGCGAAGAGCATCCCCGGCACCTTCACATCCATTCCGAAGGTCAGATCTCCCATCACCCGCTTCGGGTGGTCGAGGCGCGGGATCGGCTTGCCGATGATGCGGAAGTCTGCGGGGTCCTTGAACGGTGGGTCGTCTGGGACCGGCAGGGCTGCGGCCGCCTCCGCCAACTCGCCGTAGCCGAGTGACCGGTCGCTCGCATCGTGAATGACTCGGCCCAGCGATGCGCGGCAGGCCGAAGCATCGACTTCCCAGGTCTCGGCCGCGGCGCCGATCAGCATGGCGCGCGCCGTGGCGCCGGCCGAGCGCAGCGGCACCCAGGATGTCCGGACCGACGTACTGCCGCCCGCCGTCTGCGACCCGTAGACCTGTGGATCGACGGCGGGGAGGAACACGCGCTCGAATCTCGGCCACTCGATGTCGAGCTCGTCGGCGAGGATCATCGGCAGAACGGTTCGCGCGCCCTGACCCATGTCGGGTCTGTGCACCCAGAACGTGACCTCTCCGTCAGGGCTGATCCGCAACCACGAGTTCGCCAGCGGCTCGGCTGCCAGCGCAGCGCTACCGGGTCGGCGAACCGGCATGTAGAAGCCCAACACCAGGCCCGTGCCCGCCACTCCGGTGACCTTGAGGAAATCGCGCCGGCTGACTTTGGTGATCGTACCCATGTCACACCTCCTGCGCGGCGCTGTGGATGGCGCGGCGAATCCGCTGGTAGGTCCCGCAGCGGCAGAGATATGGCGACATCGCCTCGTCTATCTCCGCGTCGCTCGGGTGCGAGTTCTTCGCCAGGAGCGCGGCGGCGCCCATGATCTGGCCCGGCTGGCAGTAGCCGCACTGCGGAACCTGCTCGGCGATCCACGCCTTCTGAACCGGATGGCTGAGACCCTCCGACAGGCCCTCGATCGTCTTGATCTCGCGCCCTTCGGCGCTGGAGACCGGGATCGAACAGGACGGCACGGCGTCGCCATCGATGTGGACCGTACACGATCGGCACTGGCCGATCCCGCAGCCGAACTTGGTGCCGGTGAGCCCTAGCGTGTCGCGCAGCACCCATAAGAGCGGGGTGTCGGGGTCCACGTCCACGTTTCGGTGGGTCTCGCCGTTGACGGTCAGGGTGAATCGAGCCATGAGGACACTCCTTCGGATCGGACGGTGCGCGCCCTTGACTTGGCTCGCACGAGGTCGCGGCAGGCGAAGGCCCGCCGGTGGGGCTAGGCCGACTGAACTGATTACAGTGTGAAACTGAAGGCCCAACGGGGCCGAGTTTCAATATGCGGAGGCTGCTGTGAGGGGGCAACGATGGGGCGGCGGCGCCGCCCCATCGGATGAGAGAGTCTTGCCCCCAAGTCTTACATGAGCGGCGCCGCCGAGGGAGCCGGCGCCTTCCGGGTCATCGCCAACGCCATCGTGATGGGTATGAGCACCATGGTCAGGAAGTAGAAGTCGGCGCCCGGCAGGATGACCTGCGGTGCGAAGATCCCGACCAGCGCGGCGATGGTCAGCGGCAGCAAGCCGACCAAGACGCCGGCGAGCACCATGTTGAGACCGTATTGCGACCGCTCCTGCGGTGTGGTCTTAACGAAGCTGTGTATCAGCGCTACCAACGCGATGCCAAAGTAAACGACAAAGAAGATGCCTACGAGCACATTGAATACCACGTTCAACGTGCTTGTCCCTTGCGGCTCGAGGATGATGAGCCAGAGGAAGAACAGCGCCATCAGTACAGCTGGCGCGTACAGCACCTTCGTCGCGTGCGCTTTCCGGAGGATCGCTTTGGCCTTGGGAAACTCCAGCATGCAGTGGGCCAGGAAAGCAAATCCGATGATCACGATCGCAAGCACGACCGAACCGATGATCGCGCGCAGCGTGAATGACGCGATGTAAGGCCCACCGACGAACGCGAGGCCGATGCACAGGCCCGTAAGCGCCAGCAGCATCGAGCTCTTGCTCGGCGCTGTGGTGTACGCGAACAGCCCGAACCCGATGAAGCACAGGCCGATGATGAACGCCGCCCAGGTCAGCGCGGTGTTCTTGCCCGACTGGCCGGCCAGCGTGATCGCGACTTCCCTGGCTGCGGGGCCTTCCTCTCCGGCCGCCAGTTCGGTCGCGGCGCGCTGCTCCACCGCGAGCGTGCGCGTCTGGCCGACCTGCGTTCGAGGCTGCCGATTGAGCGCCCTCGTGTCCTCGACCGAGATGCCGTCGATGCTGGTGATGTAGTCCCCGACCTGCAGGCCGGCCGCCTCGGCGGGGCTACCCTCGTCGACCCGGATCACCGGTAGCCGGAGTAGGTCACGTTGCCCATGTCAACGAGGCCTAAGATGCCCCAGATGACGAACAGCCCTCCGATGACCAGGAACGGTGTCTTGTACTTTGCCGTCATGACTTCCTCCCTTTAGTTGGGGAACGCACGAAGGGATTCAGCAGGTAAGGTGCTGCTGTATCTGTAGAGCGAACTAGTTGCGTTATCGGGTCGGAGGCGGAGGGTGATGTGGCCGGCGGAGATGATATAGGTGCCAGCCTGGGTAACGTCGGCTTTCTGCGAACACTCATGGCCGAGAAAACCCCGGTGCCAGGGGTACGAACGCCCGACCTAGCCCATTCCCATCTGTGTAGTGGACGCTGCAATATGCGGCGGGCCCGCTGAGAGGGCAATCATCGACGTGCGCGGATCGCGTAGCATATATCGGCGGCAGTTCCAACCTTCAGCTTGCGGCCTTAGTCTAATGGTTAGCCACAAAGCTCGATTCCTTCTATTCGCCGGAGCCACAACATGTCAGCCAGGAAGTCTAACCACTGGCCGATCCCAGCGGGCCTGATCGTGTGCTGTGCTTGTGTCGCCTGCGGAGGAGCCGAGAACTCGTCGCCAGGCGCCTCGCTCTCGTTGGTTCCTATCGAGCGTCACGCGTCGCTGGATACCCTCGACTTCCGCGCCGTGGGGCTCGCCTGGGTGGACGACACGACGGTTGCCGTCATCGATCGCGATGACCAGCAAGTTGTATTTCTGGGCCTTCCTGGAGGCTCACAACGTCGCGGCGCCGGCCGAGGTGGCGGCCCCGGCGAGCTTGAGAGCGCGTTCATGCTCTTGGGGCGCGAGGATGGCTCGACCCTCGTGGGTGACATGCGGCAACACCGGGCGAGCCAATTCGACGGCGAGCTCGAGTACGTCCGATCGGCACGGGTGCCCGGGATGCCGATCGCGCTCCTTTCGTGGCAGGGCGATCGAGTCGTCGCGATATGGATGGACTTCAAGATGACCGACGATGCCATGGGAATGGAGCCGATGGTGGGAGAGATCGACCTCGCGGGGGGAGAAGCGCGCGAGTTCTTCTCGCTGTTCGATCCCGCGTCCGGGCTGTCGCGTCCAGAGACCGACAATCCGATGGCGCCGCCGTTCATCGCGGCGGCGATGAACGAGGCGGGTCTCATCCTGGCGGGCCAGTCGATGGAGTACCGGATCGTCGCGCTCGATACCGCAGGCACGCTGCACGCGAGCTTCGGCCGCGGGGAGCTGGGACCGGACTACTTGTCGGAGGATGAACAGGCGGCGGAGCGGGCGCGCATCGGCGAGGCAGCGGGGCGTCGCGGGCCGCCGCCCCCGGGGGTGGAGCGAATGGTCGATCAAGCGCTGGAGGCTCCGCAGCCTTACTTCGGCCCGGGCGCCTTCAGCCTCGATCGCGCCGGCCGGCTCTGGGTGGTCACCGACCGCTCGCGCGCCGACTCGACCGAAGTTGATGTGTTCGCGGCGAACGGCGACTTCTTGACGACGGTGGCATTGAGCGATCGAGTCGAGATGCTGGCTTTCCGCGGGTCTCGATTGGCGGCGCTGGTCGCGCGCACTGCGCCCGAAGTCGAGGGTGTGCCGGGCGTCGATCTCTACGAGCTGCGGGAGTGAAGCGACTCAGCCCACCTCGTCGTAGCGAAAGCAGTCGACGGTGTGATCGTTGACCATACCGACGGCCTGCATGAACGCGTAGCAGATCGTCGGGCCGACGAACTTGAAGCCCCGCTTCAGCAGGTCTGCACTCATCGCCTCCGACTCCGGGGTCCTGGCCGGGATCTGCTGCAGTCGCCGCCACGCATTCTTCTTCGGCACCCCATCCACAAAGCGCCAGATGTAGGCATCAAAGCTGCCGAACTCCTCCTGCACGGCCAGGTAGCGCTTCGCGTTCAGGATCGCCGCCGCGACCTTTTGCCTGTTGCGAATGATGCCGGGGTCGGCGAGCAGCTCGTCGACTTTGCGCTGGTCGTAGGTCGCGATGCGAGCGGCGTCGAAGTCGTCGAAGGCAGCGCGATAAGTCGCCCGCTTCTTCAAAATGGTCTCCCAACTCAGACCCGCCTGGGCGCCCTCGAGGATCAACATCTCGAACAGCCGCCGGTCATCATGCACCGGCACGCCCCACTCCTCGTCGTGGTAGCCGATGGACAGCTCCGTCGTGGCCCACTCGCACCGCTTCATGGCTCGCTCCTTGCCGCCGCTCTGTATATCTTCCGGGCTCGCTTTTTACGCCGTCCGGCGGCGGCTCGTCAAGCCCGCACCACCGGGCGGCTCCGCGGGGCCGGGAATGACCCAGCGCGAGCCGCACATTAGATTGGAGATTCTACTGCAGGCTGTAGCAAGTCTGTCCCGGTTTAGGAGGGGCCCGCATGGGGCTGTTCGACGGTAAAACGGCGTTGATCTTCGGCGTGGCCAACGATCGGTCGATCGCCTGGGGCATCGCCCAAGCGCTGCACCGAGAAGGCTGCGAGTTGGCCTTCAGCTTCGGCGCGCCGCCGCTCGAAAAGCGGGTCCGCCCGTTGGCGGAGAGCGTCAACTCCAGGTTCGTCGAAGAGTGCAATGTGGCGGACGACACAGCCATAGAGCGCGTCTTCCGAAAGATCGGGGACACCTACGGCAAGATCGACGTTCTCGTCCACTCCATCGCCTTCGCCGACCGCCGCGACCTGGCCGGGCGCTTCGTCGAGACGAGCCGCGAGGGCTTCAAGATGGCGCTCGATGTCAGCGCCTACTCGCTGGTGGCCCTCACCCGCGCCGCCGAACCGCTGATGTCCGACGGCGGCTCGATCCTCACCATGACCTACTA
>JBDHHZ010000349.1:0-5266 GCA_039589115.1 Gemmatimonadota bacterium
GAAGCTGATCGACATCGAAGGCGTAGGCCCGGTGTACGCCGAGAAGCTCCAGTCTGCCGGCATCGGCACGACGGACGATTTGCTGGAGTACTGCAAGTCGCCGAAGGCGCGCAAGGAGATTGCCGACAGCACGGGGATCAGCGAGAAGCTGGTGCTGCGCTGGACGAACCAGTCCGACCTGTTCCGCATCAAGGGGGTCGGCGAGGAGTATGCTGACCTGCTGGAGGCCGCCGGAGTCGACACGGTGCCGGAGCTGGCGCAGCGCAACGCGCATAACCTGTGCGCGAAGATGATGGAAGTGAACGAAGCGAAGAACCTGACTCGGCAACCGCCGGCGGAGAGCCAGGTCGCCGAGTGGATCGATCAGGCGAAAACGCTTCCGCGCGTGATCGAGTACTAGGACAGACCGGCGGCGCCACGCAGCGCCGCTAAGCGATAAGACAACGTTCACGATCGAGCGGTGGAGGAATACCGCGTGGAAAACTACGAGAAGCTAGGCGCGTTCTATCTCGGCCGCCCTTACGACCTTGCCGAAAGGAAAGGCGAAGAGGGCGGCCTGCTGCTCTACGACTCGAAGGATCTGGTCACGCACGCCGTCTGTGTGGGCATGACGGGGAGCGGCAAGACGGGCCTCTGCATCGGGTTGCTGGAGGAGGCCGCCATCGACGGCATCCCGGCCATCGTCATCGACCCGAAGGGCGATCTGCCGAACCTGCTTCTCACGTTCCCGGAGCTACGGCCGCAGGACTTCGCGCCGTGGGTGAACGAGAACGACGCCCGCAAGAAGAAGCTGACCCGTGAGGAGTACGGCGCCCAGCAGGCGGAGCTGTGGAAGAAAGGGCTGGCCGGTTGGGGCCAGAGCGGCGAGCGGATCAGGCGATTGCGCGAGTCGGCGGACTTCGCCGTCTACACGCCGGGCAGCACCGCGGGGCTGCCCGTCTCGATCCTCTCGTCGTTCGCGGCGCCGCCGCAGGCGTTGCTGGACGATCGTGAGCTGCTGGGCGACCGGATCGGCACGACGGTTACCAGCCTGCTGGGCCTGCTGGGTATCGAGGCCGATCCGATCAAGAGCCGGGAGCACATCCTGCTGTCGACGATCATCGACGTGGCGTGGCGCGAGGGTAGCGACCTCGACCTGCCGTCGCTGATCCAGGCGATCCAATCGCCGCCGGTCTCGAAGGTCGGCGTCCTCGACCTGGAGTCGTTCTATCCGGCGGACGATCGCTTCGAGTTGGCGATGTTGTTGAACAACCTGCTGGCGGCGCCCGGCTTCAGCTCCTGGATGGAAGGCGCGTCGATGGATATCGACCGCATGCTCCATACGCCGGAGGGAAAGCCGCGGGTCTCCATCTTCTCGATCGCGCACCTGAACGACGCGGAGCGGATGTTCTTCGTGTCGCTGCTGCTGAACCAGGTACTGGGCTGGATGCGCGGTCAGTCGGGAACGACCAGCCTGCGCGCCCTAGTCTACATGGACGAGATCTTCGGGTACTTCCCGCCGGTGGCGAACCCGCCGTCGAAGGCGCCGCTGCTCACCCTGCTCAAGCAGGGGCGCGCCTACGGGGTGGGAGTCGTGCTCGCCACGCAGAATCCGGTGGACCTCGACTACAAGGGCCTGTCGAACACCGGCACCTGGTTCATCGGCCGGCTGCAGACGGAGCGTGACAAGGCGCGCGTGCTGGAGGGTCTGGAGGGCGTGGCCGCCGGCAGCGGCGCGCGCTTCGATCGCGGTGCGATGGAAGAGACGCTGGCCGGGCTCGGCAAGCGGGTCTTCCTGCTCAACAACGTGCACGAGGACGAGCCGGTCGTCTTCGAGACCCGCTGGGTGATGTCTTACCTGCGCGGGCCTCTGACCCGCGATCAGATCAAGAGGCTGATGGAGCCCCGGGCGGCGGCGGGCGTTGCCGCGGCCGGTGTAGGGGCTGCGGCGCAGCGCCGCGCCGTCGATGCGGCCAGCCAGAGCGAGCGGCCGATGCTGCCGCCGGACGTCCCGCAGCACTTCATCCCGATGCGCGGCAGTGCTGGCGCGGGCCAGCAGCTGGTCTACCACCCGATGGTGCTGGCGGCCGGTCGTGTCCACTTCTCCGACCGCAAGACGAAGGTCGAGGCTTCCGAGGAGATGGTAACGCTGGCGCCGCTCTCGACCGAGGCCATCGCCCTCGATTGGGCCGACGCCGTCCAGGTAGGTGTGGATCCGGCCGACCTGGATGACGGGCCGTTCGGCGCCGCCCGCTACGGCGAGCTGCCCGCCGCGGCGGCGAAGAAGAAGAACTATACCGCCTGGAGGAAGGCATACACCGACTGGCTGTACAGGAACCGCACGCTCGAGCTGTACAAGAGCCCCTCGCTGCGCGAGTACTCGCAGCCCGGCGAATCGGAGGGCGACTTCCGCGTTCGCCTGCGACAGAAGGCGCGGGAGGCGCGCGACGAT
The DNA here is from genome assembly GCA_039589115.1 of Gemmatimonadota bacterium. Taxonomy (GTDB): domain Bacteria; phylum Gemmatimonadota; class Gemmatimonadetes; order Palauibacterales; family KS3-K002. The sequence continues at coordinate 2,432 of JBDHHZ010000349.1, forward strand.
GCGCTGGAGCGACTGCGTAAGAAGTACGGGCCGAAGCTGGCGAGCCTGCAGGAACGGATCCGCCGGGCCGAGCAGGCGGTGGCCCGTGAAACGGAACAGGCTAAGCAGCAGAAGTTGCAGACGGCCATCTCGTTCGGCGCGACCCTGCTCAGCGCGGTGGTTGGCCGCAAGGCGGTCAGCAGGTCGTCGATGGGCCGCGCGACCACGGCGGCGCGTGGCATGAGCCGCTCGATGAAGGAGGCTCAGGACGTGGACCGCGCCCGCGATACCGTGGAAGCGCGCAGCCAGAAGCTCGTAGAGCTGGAGGCCGAGTTCGAGGCGGAGACGGAAGAGATCAAAGACAAGTACGATCCTTCGCTCGAGGAGCTGGAGACCGTTCTCGTGCGGCCGAAGAAGAAGGACATATCAGTGAACCTGGTGGCGCTGGCTTGGGCGCCGCATTTGGAGGGAGGCGGTGAGGTGACGCCGGCCTGGGAGTGACGGAGCCGTAGCCGGTCCCCGCCATTCGCTATTCGGCCAACCCTCGCAGCGCTTCGGTGCGCTCCAGCAGTCGCTCCAGCGAGATGCTCTCCGGCGAAACCTCCAACACCTCCACGCCGATCAGCTCCTCATGCAGCTGATTGAGCGCCTCGAGCGCCTTCTGCGCTTCGGGCACCACCTTCTCGGCCCGCTGGTCCTTCCGGTATTTCTCGCTCCGGGCCGCCGCGATCATGCTCTCGGTGGCGGCGAGCAGATCGTCTGCGGCCTTCACGGCCGAGTCCGCCAGTTCCGAGTTGCCCTCACGGAGCGGGGCGGCGGCGCTGACGACGCCATCGCGCAGCTGGCGGGCGCGTACCAGCTCGTAGTCGAGCGGTATCGTGTACACCTGCTTGACCGGCGGCGTGCGCGGCGGGATGAACAGCTCGAGGAACGAGTAGCCGCGTGACTTGAGCCCGGTTGTGTGCGCCAGGAAGACCAGCGACCAGGGCACCGCCAGGAAGTGGGCCCACTGGATTCCGGGTGATGTGAATTGGTCGAGCGCCAGCAGGGAGCCGTTCACGGCGAGGAATAGGAGCAGGTGCCTCTGGTAGAGGCGCCTGCGGTGCTCCGCGATACCGCTGATGCCCGGTCGCGTGGCGACCCGGGCCGTGGGCAGCGAGGAACCTTGGATCTCTTCCGTCACGTTCAACCTCCGATAATCGCGCGAAACGGCCAGCCGCGGGCGACGGCGACCGCCATGGCCGACGATGGGCCGCCGATCGCGGCCTGCGACGCGACGGAGACCATCGGCAGCGGCCCTCTGATCAGCCTGCTGGCGAGGAAGAGAAAGATACCATGAATGCCGACTACGACGAGGGTGTAGAAGAAGACCTCCGGACCCACCTCGAGTATCGCACGGAACAGGGAACGGACCCCGATGATGACGAAGAAGAGGTGGAGCCCCAGGTTCCCCAGCTGCTGGGCGCCGCTCAGCCGCCGGACCCGCGGCAGCTGCGCCAGGATGAGGGCGATCGTCGTCAGCCAGAGGATCTCGGGGACCAGCCCGATCTCCTGGCGCAGCCAGCGGGCGGTGACCAGGACCGCCAGCCCCAGGGCCACCAGCAGGACGAGGTCGAACAGCGAGACCGGCACCCGGGTCCAGTACGGGTGGGCGCCCTCCTCCTTCTCGTCCGGGTCGGCGGCGGTCGCTGCTACGGCCGCCGCCTCCGGGGCCGGCCCGGCGGCGCCGGGCTTCCTAGCCAGCCGCGCCAGCAGCACGGGGGCCATGAGCACTATGGCCAGCCATAGCGCCGTGGTTACGGCGTCCGCTGCGGCGGCGGCGGCGAAGATATGCTCCGGCAATCCCAGCCCCCGGCCCACGGCTGCGAAGTTGAGGCTGCCGCCCGTGTAGGTACCGGTGAAGGTACCGGCCAGCTTCCAGGTCGTGTCCCCGAAGGCCCCGCTGAAGACGAGACCGCCGATCGCCGCGCCCAGCGCCGTCCCGATGCTGGCCAGCGCGAACAAGGCTACCATCATAGGCCCCGCGTTCTTCAGGTCCCCCAGCCGCACCGACAACAGCAGGTAGACGATGGCCAGCGAGACCACCGGGCCCTCGATGGTACTGTAGACCGGCGAGTCCTGGGGTACGATCCCGAGATTGGCCAGCAGCGCCCCCAGGAATATGGCGATCAGCGCCGCGCCGATCTTGGACAGTACGGCGAAGCGGTGGTCGAGCCAGAAGGCCAGCGCCGTCGTCGCGGCGATCAACGCGGCTATTAGCAGCGGGTCCCTTATCACGCGCCTTCCCCTTTGAAGATGTGTTGACGAGTGGACGTATTGTGGAGTCACCGGTCGCGGTGTGCAAGCGGTGTCGGATGTGGGGTGACGAGCCGCCGGGGCCGGTACCGGGCGTGTCCGGTGGCCGGCGGCAAGCTACTATAGATCCTAAGGGCCGTAACCAGCGCGCCGGCACGCCCGGATATCGTTCTCCTCTCTGGCGCAATTACTGTTATCGGTTGCTGTTGCCTGTCTGATCGACTGAGCGCATGATGTCAGGCACCGGGAGGTGGCTGAGGCGGTCGTGAGAAGTCCACCTGCGCCAGCAGGTACTCAGCCGTGTCGAAGCAGTTCCTACATCGCTCCTACGTTGGCTGGTCTTCCGTTCCGATCGGTGGCGGGAGTTTCGCGTCGTCTTCGCGAACACATCCACCGATCCGCCATGCGCGGTCTCCGCCTGAGTTGTGCCCAGCATTCCCGTGAGATCCGGTACGCATTGGGCAGTCTCTACCCGCCAGGGAAAGCCTTCGCATTTCCGAAGGAGGATACCGAAATGTCGGGGAAGATCTTGCAGCTCAATTTCAAGTTCAGCGTTTCAAG
>JBDHHZ010000350.1:0-3614 GCA_039589115.1 Gemmatimonadota bacterium
GCGCGCCCGTAGCTCAATTGGACAGAGCACTGGGCTTCGGACCCAGGTGTTGGGGGTTCGAATCCTCCCGGGCGCGCCTTTTCATTGGGAGTTGGGATACCGGAAGTCGGAGTTCCCAAGTCGTTGGGAATTCCCGAAGCTGATTCGGTGATTCGGGGATTCGGCGCTTCGGGGAAGCTAGACCGTTCGCACCGGCCACCGGCCACCGACCACCGGCCACCGACCACCGGCCACCGGCCACCGACCACCGGCCACCGACCACCGGCCACCGACCACCGACCACCGACCTAGTCGTCTCGGCCGATCTCCAGCATGCGGGCGAGCGCCAGGTAGGCGCGCTCACGCGTGTCGTCTGGAACGTCAACCTCGTAGCGGCCGTGGCGCAGCGACGCCAGCGTGTTCTCCAGCGTGATCTTCTTCATGTGTGGGCAGAGCGTGCAGGGCCTGACCATCTCCTTGTCGGGATGCGCCTCCTGCACATTGTCCGACATAGAGCACTCGGTCACCAGCAGGATCCGCTGGGCGGCACTCTCGCCGACGTGGTTGATCATCGCGGTGGTAGAGCCGACGAAATCTGCCTCGTCACAGACTTCTGGCGAGCACTCCGGGTGTGCCAGAATGACCAGGCCTGGGAACTGCTCGCGGTAGGATTGCAGTTCCTCCACCGTGAACTGCTCGTGCACTATGCAGCGCCCCTTCCAGGCGATGACCTCTACGTCGGTCTCTTTCTGGACGTTGCGGGCCAGGTACTCATCGGGAAGAAAGATCACCCGGTCCACGCCGAGCGACTCGACCACCGCGTGCGCGTTGGCCGATGTGCAACAGATGTCCGACTCCGCCTTGATCGACGCCGGCGTGTTCACGTAGGTCACCACCGGCACGCCCGGATACCGCTCCCTCATCAGGCGTACATCCTCGGCCGTGATGCTCTCGCTCAAGGAGCAGCCGGCGTCGAGATCGGGGATCAGGACCCGCTTCTGCGGGTTGAGGATCTTCGCCGTCTCCGCCATGAAGTGGACTCCGCAGAAAACGATCGTATCCTCTGCAACCTCCGTGGCGGCCTGTGCCAGGCCCAGCGAGTCGCCCTGGAAATCGGCGATCCCGTAATAGATCTGCGGTACCTGGTAGTTATGCGCCAAGATCACCGCACCGACCTCCTGCTTCAGACGCAGGATCTCATGAATCAGTGGCGCCTGAAGTCGCCACTCGACCTCCGGCACCAGGTCGCAGATCCTCTCGTAGATATGCGCCGTCGCCTGGGCCACCTCGGGCGTGTATTCGAGCTGCGTATCGGTCTTGGTAGTCGTCATCTGTCTTACATCATGCCGACAGCCTCTTCGGCCGCGTCCTCGAGCCAGGGGGCTTTTGTCACCGGATGATGCCAAGTTTTGGCATTGAGGTCTCGCTGTGTCAAGCCATCCGGGGCGGTAACCTTGACCCAGCGCGAGCGAAGCCGTGATATTCTCGGAGACTGCGAGGGGAGCGAGGGGTCGCGGGCCGGCGCACAGTGCGCGCGGTTCGAGGAAAGTCCGAGCTCCGCAGGGCAGGGTGCCGGGTAACGCCCGGGCGGCGAAAGCCGACGGAAAGTGCCACAGAGAACAGACCGCCTGCCGTCGGGCGCGCGAGCGTCCGGTTGCCGGTAAGGGTGAAACGGTGGGGTAAGAGCCCACCGCCCGCGCGGGTAACCGCCGGGGCACGGCAAACCCCACCCGGAGCAAGGCCAAGCAGGGGAGAGTGGTGGCCCGCCGCGTTATCATCCCCGGGTAGGCCGCATGAGGCGTCGGGCGACCGGCGTCCCAGATGAATGGCCCACTAGAACAGAACTCGGCTTACGGCTCCCCTCCAGTCTTTGGCCTCCGAGCGGGAGGCCAGAACCATAGAAGAAGCCCGACACACGACAATCGACAGTCGACAGCCGGCGTCCGAGTTACTGCTCAACGCTTGACGTCCGATATTCGGCGCTCAGCGTCGAACGTCGATCGCGCTGTTCGTCGGTAGTTGAGTGTCGTGCAGTACTCGAAAGTCGGTTGTCGAATGTCGGCTGTCGTATGTAGAACAGACCCGGGGGACGCTCTGTGTCGAATGATGGCGTGATCCACTTCGAGCTCGAGGAGCGCACCCTGGAGAACGGCCTGCGTGTCATCGTCCAGGAGGACCACACCACGCCGGTCGTTTCGGTCCACATCATGTACCATGTCGGCTCGAAGCACGAGCGACGGGGCCGGACCGGGTTCGCGCATCTGTTCGAGCACTTGATGTTCCAGGGCTCGGAGCACGTGCAGGATGATGGCCACTTCAAGCATATCCAGGACGCCGGCGGGACGCTGAACGGAAGCACCTGGTTCGACCGGACCAACTACTTCGAGACACTGCCATCCAACGAGATCGAACTAGGCCTCTGGCTCGAGTCGGACCGTCTGGGCTGGTTCGAGTCGGCCATCACGCAGGAGAAGCTGGATAACCAGCGGGACGTGGTGAAGAACGAACGCCGCCAGTCCTACGAGAGCCGACCCTACGGTCTGGCGGTGGAGACGGTGCTGCGCATGGCCTATCCCGAGGGCCACCCCTACCGTCATCCGACGATCGGCTTCATGGAGGATCTGGACGCCGCCAGCCTGGAGGATGTGAGGGGTTTCTTCAGGACCTTCTACACGCCGGATAACGCGGTGCTCGTGCTGGTGGGCGATCTGGATGCGGAGCGCGGCTTCGAGCTGGCGAACAAGTACTTCGGCGAAGTTCCGCGCGGGCCGGGCGCGCCTCAGGTGACGGCGCCGGTCGTGCTACCGGGGCAGGAAACGCGTGACGCGATCTATGACAACGTGCAGTTTCCGCGCGTTTACGTCTTCCACCACTCACCCTCCCTCGGGCAGCCGGGCTTCGAGGCCGCCGATGTACTGAGCTATCTGCTCTCCGACGGCAAGAGTTCGCGGCTGTACCAGAAGCTGGTATACGAGGAGCGGATCGCCCAGGACGTTTCGGCGCAGATCTGGCCCACAGAGGATTGCGGACTCTCGTTCATCGTGGCTACTGCCCGGCCGGGCGTCGAGGTGGCGACCCTGGAGTCGGCGATCCTCGAGACGCTGGCGGATGTGAGGGAGGGAGCGATTAATGGCCGGGAGGCGGAGGGGGGCGTGAATCGCGCTCTGCGGGAGCTGGTGAACGCTCTCGATGGAGTGGGCAGCCGGTCAGATGCTATTGCGACCTCAGCGACGTTCCTGGAGCGTCCGGGATACGTCAACGAGCTGTTCGATCGGGTAGGTTCGGTGACGGCTGAGGCGATGGTCGGAGTGGCCAACGAGTGGTTCGTCCCGGAGCGGCGCGCCACGCTATATGTGCTGCCGCAAAACTCGGCCGGGGAGGGCTCGTGATGGCCGCCGACGTCATCGATCGAAGCCAGCGCCCGCAGCCCGGGCCGGCTCCGAAGATCCAGCTCCCCTCTTATAAGCGATTCCGCTTGCGTAACGGGTTGAGCGTTCTATCCGTACGTCACGATGACCTCCCCGAGGTCTCAACACGCATCGTGCTGCCCTTCGGCGCCAGCGAAGACCCGAGTGGGCGGGCAGGTGTGGCGCTGCTCGTGGCGCGCGTTCTGACCGAAGGGACGAGCGAGCGAT
>JBDHHZ010000351.1:0-3595 GCA_039589115.1 Gemmatimonadota bacterium
CACCACGATACGCTGACGGGTGAACCAGGTTCGGGCGCGCAGGGCCTGGAAGGCGCGTCTTGCCAGCGACACCATCGCCGGCTCATCGACGTGCGCGAAGACCGGGATCTTGGGGTAGATGAAGACGAGGTAGCGCGAGCGATCGCGTAGCATGCGGCCCAGCTCGCCGCTCAACCAGCGGGCCGCGGTCCGCCACTCGCCGGCCCGACCCGTCCCGCGCGCGTCGGCCGGCCTCAACCAGTCGATGCGCACGTCCAGAGGGGCCTGCGATTCCTCGAGGGCGGCCACCAAACCACTGACGAATACTCCGGTCCCCGAAGCGGCCGGGACCCCCGGGGCGCCGGGCTCGAAGGCATAGAGAGTCAACGTCACGCTCACGCCGTTGGCCCCCGCGCGCTGGACCCCGATCGATGGCCGCGGCGCGTCAGCGAGGCGACGGCGCCGGCCAACTCGGCCCGGTCGAAGCGGAGCAGCTCACGCCAGCCGACGCCTGACTCGCGACGATAACGCCGGCCCAGCAGGTACACCGCTGCCGTGTAGGAGATGGACGTCGCCGCTGCGGCGCCGGCCGCTCCCCAGATCGGGATCCACCAGAGGTTCAGCACCAGGTTCACTATCGCCATCGAGCCGTTCGCCATTACAAGTGTGCCGGGTAGGCCGCGCCCGCCGAGGTCGGCGCTCAGGACCCGTCCTACGGATAAGCTCACTACACCCGGCAGCAACAGCCAGAGCAATAGCACCGACGGCAGGAAGTCGGCTCCATACAGGCCATAGACCAGCGGCCAGGCCATCAAGGCGAGTATCAGGCTGAGGCCGAGAGTCAGCCAGAAGGTGTGCCGGCTGGCCACGGGCGTCACGCGGCGCGCTTCCTCCGCCCCTGCCGAAGCTATCCTGGGGAAGAGAACCGTGCCGACCGCTGAAGGTGCCATGTAGAGCTTCTCGGCCAGCCCTACCGCCGCCGCGTAGAAGCCGAGCGCCGCGGGTCCCGCCATGAATGAGACCAGGAACATGTCGGCCCGGTAATGAAGGAACCAGGCCACGTTCGCGACGTGAATGCGGCTACCGTAGCTCAGCGCGTCCCGCAGAATCCCGGGTACACGGCGGATCGGTCCCGGCGCCGCCTGCCTGAGGAACGCCATCGCCGCTGCAAGGCCACAGAGGGCCGAGCCGCCGGCCGCCAGCACGGCACCGCCGACGCCTCGGTCCATCCCCACCACCAGGACAAGCAGAAGCAACAGGTTGGCGGCCGGGGCGACCAGGGTGGCCAGGTTGAAGTCGCGATATCGCTCCAGCCCCAGGATCGCCGAGGCCAGCACTTGCATGGTCAGGGTGACGGGGAGAAGCGCGATGAGAATCCAAACCAGAGGGGCGTCGACCCCCGATGTCGCCAGGTATCGCTGATAGGGTGCCAGCGCCGAGAGCCCGGCGTAGACGGCCAACAAGATCGAGCCTAAGCCGAAGCTGGCCGCCGCCAGAGTCGCCGCGATCGACGACGCTTCATCGCGGCGGCGGGCCACGAGATAGACAACCGCCTGGTCGAGCCCCAGGCCGCCCACCGTCTGGAAGAGCAGCGGGATTAGGATGATGAGCGCGTATTCGCCTTTGCCCGCCGGACCCAGCGCCCGGGCGACGATCACTGAGCTGACGACGCCGATGACCAGAGCCAGCGAGCGCGCCATGAAGGTGACTGAAGCGCCGCGCGCCAGGCCCTGTGTCGCTCGCAACTTGCCGGAGCCGTCTCCTCGCATCGAGCTCACGTACCGCGCTCCGTGTCAGACTTCCTCGGAACGACGCTCTCGTAGATACGCTCGAGGCGCTCGCTCAGCCTGTCGGTGTCGTGACGGGCCTCGACTGCGGTCCGCCCGGCCCGTCCCATCTCGGCCCAGGTCTCCGGGTGCTCTAACAGTTGGCCGATTCGCTCGGCCAACGCGGCGGCGTCGCGCTCGGGCACCAGGAACCCAGACCGTCCGTCCTCGACGATCTCAGGAATCCCGCTATGCGCAGTGGAGATCACCGGCAGGCCGACGGCTTGCGCTTCGAGCAGGACGGTCGGCGTACCTTCCTCGTCCCCGTCTTTGGCCGTCACGCTCGGCAGTACGAAGAGATCCGCTTCGTCCAGCTGGCGGCGAATGCCCTGGCGATCCAGCCAGCCGAGCAGCTGGACGTTCTGACTGACGTCCAACTCGCGGATCAGGCGCTCCAGCTTATCTCTCGAGGGCCCGTCGCCGGCTATTCTGTAGACGATGTCCGGATAGCGCTCGACCAACGCAGCGATTGCCTGGATCGAGTACTCGAGCCCTTTCTTCTCCACCAGTCGGGCCACCGTCAGGATGACCGCGCGGTCGCCCTCGGCGGCGGACCGCGCTCTGAAGGGCAACTCGTTGAGAGCGACTCCGAGGGGCAACTTCTCGATCCGGTCGGTAGGGCAACCGATGTCCGTCAGCCTGGCTTGCATGTGGTCGCTCAGGGCGATGAACCGGTCTCCCTCGGCGAAGAGTCTGCCGTAGGGCCCGTCGTCTCGCGCCCATAGATGGAGGCTCGCATCGAAACCGTAGAACGACGTGACCAGCTTCGATGGTAGATCCAGCACGTCTCGCAGGCTCGACCCGATCAGGCCGTTGGGCCCGAAGTGGCAGTGAAGGACGTCGTAATCTCTTGATGCCGAGCGGGCGAAGCTGCTGGCGGCATGGAGAGTCCAAAGCGAGAGCGCGTCCCTCCCGCTTCGTCGCGGGTCGAGAGCTCTGCCGATCATCCGCGGGTCGGAAGCCAGTCTGCGAGCTATGATCGCCAGTGCGCTGGCGATTCGCGTCGTCCAGGCGAGCGGGGGGCCGAAGTAGGATGTGCGCGCCAGGATGTCGTACTTTTCGACATCCGGATGTGTCACCCCCTCATCCGGTGCATATCTGGCGAAGACATCGACGTCATGACCGCGCCGGATCAACCCGGTTAGCTGATCGAGAATGAACGTCTCAGATACAGCCGGGAATCTGTCGACTATGAACGCGACCTTCATCTTCCGCCTGTCCGCGCCCCCCTTCTCGCGATCTCGGCCTGCGACGAGCAACGACCCAAAGAGAAGTCGGCCGCAACGAGGCCGCAAGTTCGCGTCGCCGTTGACGCTGGAGCATGTCGGTGAGATCTTAAGCCTTGGGACTCCCGCTCCGTTCCGATCCTGCCCCTGCCCGAGGATAGCCGTCCACGCTCATATGCTCATATAGAGTGAAAAGACAAACAGCAGTCGCTCTCTTCCTGACTTCGAGCCTCGCTCTCGCGGCCGGCCTGGCCGTCGGTGAGTTCGGCGTATTGGCGGTCGTCGGTCTCACCGGCCTGGCGATCGGGGCGGCCGCGTTCGTCGATCTCCGAATAACGTTGCTGGCGATGATCCCCGCCATGGTCCTGCTGCCGGAGCTACCGCTGGCGATCCCGGTGCGGACGGAGGACCTGCTCATGGTGCCTCTGGCGAGCGCCTGGCTGGCCGGGCTCATCGTGAAGCGCGAGCGATGGCCCTCGACCCCGCTCAACCGGCCGATCGCCGTCGTGATTCTGGTCGAGCTTGCCGCAGTGCTTTGGGGAGCATACAGCGGCACGGCAGGAC
>JBDHHZ010000352.1:0-3594 GCA_039589115.1 Gemmatimonadota bacterium
GTCGTGATGTAGTTGGCCTCGGAGCCGCCGTTGCTGACCAGAACATTTTCGATCGTCGCGCCGGGATAGATACTGGCGACCAACTCGCGCAGCTCGTCCGTGCCGTTCGATTGGTTGTAGATGAGTCGCTGTTCCAGCAGCTGCTGCGGATCGGCGTCGGCGAGCGCCAGCAACTCGGCGGGCGTCATAGGGTGAACGCCGCTCTCCGAGAGGTTGAATGCCACGCGGTTCTCCCACGTGGACTGCCAGCGCTCCATTTCGAAGTAGTTGATCTTCATGTTCGTGCGTCACCGTCTGCGGGTTTGAGTTCGTGAGCGATCGGTTGGTAAGGTCTTCGGATAGAGTAAGACCAAAACCACGGCAAAAGCGACCTCTACAGCAAGGTCCAGCCAGAGCGCCGAGGAGGCCGCCTGGCGCGGCAGCCACAGGAGACTAACCAGCGCGATGGCGCCGGCAACGGCGATCCCCAGCGCGGTGGTGGCGGCTGCTGGCGGTCCGCGGCGCCCCGCTTCGATCAGGCTGCCGCCGACCACGGCGATCACCGCGCCGAAGACCTGGGCCTGGAACGGATTGATAACGAGGGCCACCGCGTCGGCGAAGCTGCCGAAGTGGACCAGAGGCCAGAGCCCGGTGAGCAGATAATAACCGCCCTGAATGACCAGAACGCGCCGACGCCACCGATCGCGACCTTCGACCGGGACAGATTCTGCGGTTCTGCGGCGGCTAGGCATCATCGAGCTCCAGCGAGACGCCCAAGAGGTCGAGCATCGCGCCTATGTCCTGCAGCCAGTAGTCGGGTTGACCTTCTTCCAGGCGCCGACGGTCGAACGGGCCCCAGAGAGCGGCGGCGGTGTTCACCCCGGCAGCACGGCCCGCTTGAAGGTCGAACAGGCTATCGCCGACGAACAACGTATCCTCCGGCCTTAACTCGAGAGCCGCGAGGGCCTTCCGCACGGGCTCCGGGTCCGGCTTTGGCTTTTCCACGTCGTCGGCGCTCACCATCCCGTCGAAGTGGTCGGCCATTCCGAAGGTGCGAAGCTCGCGCCAGGCGTGATCGCGGATCTTGCTCGTCACAACGCCTAAACGATAACCGGCGTTGCGGATGGCGGCGATAGCCTCGGGCATGCCAGGAAACGACCGTAGCAGACGGTCGTGATTATGCTGGTTGTGCTTCACGTACGTCTCGAACATCGCTTGACGCTGTTCCGGCGAGTTGCTGAAGCTCTCGAGCTGAAGCCGTAGCGGCATGCGCATCGTGCGCATCCACTCCTCGTCCGGGATCGTGCGGCCGAGGTGAACCTCGATGGTGTGGCGGTAGGACGCCAGGATAAGATCGAGGGAGTCGACGAGAGTGCCGTCGAGATCGAAGAGGATGCCGGTGAAGCGACGGTGGGTCATCACTGCCTCTCGTTCAGCGCGATGACGCTGCCGGGCCGCCGCACTTCACCCAGTGAGTTGTACAACACCTGGCCGTCAGCGATCACCAGGTAGATGTCGGCCGTTGATTCGATCGCGAGAAGCGGCTCGCCGCCGACGGCTATGATGTCCGCCCACTTGCCGGGCGCGATGGTACCGAGCGAGTCGGCGATGCCCAGGTGTCGGGCGGCGACGATGGTCGCGGCGGCGATCGCAGCGCCGGGGGTATATCCGATCTCGACCAGGTTGCGAAGCTCTTCGTGCAGTGTGAACCCGAACGTCGTTCCTGGGCTGGGAGCATCGCTGCCGACTACAAGCGGTACGCCGGCCTCCCGCAGCGCCTCCGTGTTACGGCGTGCGCGGCGGGCTGCGGCGGTGTCAGAGTCCGCTTCGGAGAGCCAGAGCTCGATGGCCTGAAGCGTCGGATCGACGATAACGCCGCGATCGACGAGGGCTGCCAGCGTCGCGGAGTCGAACTCGGCGTCGAACGGGACGTGTTCGAGCCCGTCGGTTCCGGTGCGGAGCGCCAGTTTGACGTCGGCTACGCTGCTCACGTGACTGAGGACGCGAAGGTCCATGCTGTGCGCGGTGGAGGCAATGGACCTGAGAACCGGCGCTGACATCCTGGGCATGTTTGGGTCGCCGCGGGTCTCGAGGACGGCGCTGACATATTGAACGTCCCTCGATACCTGTTTGACGGCGGTCGCCGCCTCGGCAGGACCGACGAGTTGACGGGTGACCTGGGCGATGAACGAAGTATCGCCCTGGCCCGTCGATCTGAAACGCCCCACCGGATGGCCGCCCGGCGCCGTGAGGTACGGTCCGGCAGCGAATATCCGAGGCCCCGCCAGCTCGTGTCGCTCGATACGAGCTGCCAGGTTGACGATCCAGGGATAGGGGTCGCCGAGGCTCTTGACCGTGGTCACACCCGTTTCGATCAGGTCGCGCCGCCGCTCAGGGAAGCGGCGCAGGAACTTCCACAGGTACGGAACCCAGCCCAATTCGCGGGAACCGTCACGCCGCGAGCTGATCCCGCTCAGGTGGACGTGGCTGTCGATGAAACCTGGGAGTAGGGTGAGGCCGTTAACATTGAGGACGCGGGCCGAGTCGGGGTACACGACCTGCGGCCCGACGGCGACGATCGTACGTCCCTCGATGAGCACCACGGCGTCATCGATGAGCGAATCGCTCTCCGGATCGTATACGCGGGCGCCCACCAGGGCTGTGGGCACGCCGCTCTCCGGCACTCCCAGGTAGCGACCGCGCTTGAGCACGGCGTAGGTGAACGCGGTGGTCGAGATGGCCAGAATCGCCACTCCGACCAGCGACCACTTGAGTACGGTTTTGTTCTGCATTTGCCGCGGGAAAGTAAGGTACAGACGAAGAGTTAGCCAATCAGTGTCGTGCTAGCCGAACCTGTAACGAAAGGGAAGAGATCATGCACCCAACCATCGGACCGTTGGCCATCCAGTTCACCCTCAACGGGCGCTGGATCGAGAACGCCTTCGCGAACCTCAATGACGAACAGGCGAGCGAACGGCTGAACGGTCGAACGAACACTCTCAACTTCATACTGGGGCATCTCACTGCGGCTAGATACATGGTCGCAAACCTCGCCGGCGCCGAGGACCATTTCCCATTTGGGGAGAAGTACGGGCATGGCCAGTCGTTCGACCCTAACGTCGATTATCCGGCTTTGGAGGAGATTCGCGAGGCTTGGGAGACGATCACGCCGGTTCTCATGGAACGGCTGGAGAACGCCGATGAGGCTCATCTCAGCTCCGAGGCTCCGCTGCCGTTTCCGGTGAAGGAGAATACGATCGGCAACGGGATCGCGTTCATGGCGATGCACGAGAGCTATCACACCGGTCAGGCGGGCCTCTGCCGGAAAGCCCTCGACCTCGACGCGATCATGCAGTAGGCGGGATTGTCGATCAGGGCGCTCACGACCGCTTCGCGAGTCAGGTGATGCAGCGGCTCGAGGTCTTGCGAAGCGGTCGTTTTCTTCTAGGGTCGAATCTAAGGTACGACGACCGATTCAACGATCGGTCTGAGGAACCCTTCCAGGACCGGGTAAAACGGATCGCCGTCGTCCCCTCTCCACGCGTCGCCGGTACGAGCTATGACGATATCCATGCTGGGGATCACGATGATAAAGCTCTCATCGAGGCCCCAGGA
>JBDHHZ010000353.1:0-3576 GCA_039589115.1 Gemmatimonadota bacterium
GACCGGTCGTACGAGGTCATGTCCAGCCAGCCGGTGTTCAGGCCGAAGTCGGTGGAGGCCAAAAAGTAGAGGTACTTGCCCGAAGCATCCCAGACCGGGCTGATGGCGTCGGCCATCCCGTCGGTGAGCTGGTGCGTCGTGCCGCGCTGAGTGTCGTGAACGAAGATCGCCCGCAGCTGGTTGTCCAGGCGGCGCGCGTAAGCGATCCAGCGCGAGTCCGAAGACCACACCGGGTTCATGGTGCGCCGTGGGTGGGCGTAGCGGTCGGTATCGACGTGGGTCAGATCGCCGTTGGCCAGCTCGAGGATCAGCACGCGGTAGTCGGTGTCGGTGAAGGCCAGGCGCGAGCCGTCGGGTGACCAGGTGGGGACGAAGTAAAAGGTGGGATCCGGGATCGCGATGCGCCGCAGGTTACTACCGTCCTGGTCGGCGACTACCAGTCCGTACTCGCCGCCCTCGTCGTTGAACCAGGCGATCTTCGTCCCGTTGGGCGACCAGACCGCATGGCGGTCCGCCACACCGGAGCTGCGAGTGATGTTCCGCCAGCTACCGTCCTCCGCCGGCACCGTGAAGAGGTCGCCGCGGTACTCGAACAGCGCCCGCTTCCCGGTCGGCGATAGGCGCGCGTCCCGGAGCCGGTTCGCCGGGACTTCCTCCCAACGAGGCCGGGCCCAGTTCTGGTCTCTGGCCACCCGGATCTCCAGCTGGCGCGTCGCCCCGCTGGTGGGGTCCAGCTCGTGCAGGTACCCGCCCTGCTCGTACACCACGCCGCCGTGCCCGGCGCCCAGGCTCTTCACGTCGAAATCGGTGTGGAACGTGAGCTGGTTCTCCTCACCGGTCTCGGGGTTCCAGGACCAAACGTTGCTGGCCCAGTCCCGTTCCGACATGTAGTAGACCGCCCCGTCCATCCAGACCGGGGCCATCTGCCGCTCGCCTTCCCACGACGGCGTGACTCGATCCCAGTTTGCCGTGGAGGCCACGCTCACGGGCTGCGCCTGCCCACCCCGGTAGTTTCGCCACTCGGGGTCCCAGTAGCCGATCTCCTGGTAGGCCAGCCAGCCAGCGTCACCGCTCAGCTCGCCCTGGTAGGCCTGCGGCAACGCCAGAGGCTTGGGGAGGCCGCCGTTCAGCCCCACGGTGTAGAAGCGCCAGAGGCGCGTCGGCTGGCCTTCGCGGCCCGACCGGAAGAGGACCTCGCCGTCGGGGGTCCAACCCTGTGCGGCGTCTCCTCCCGGGTGCCAGGTTAAACGACGGGGTTCGCCGCCGGTCGCCGGGACTACGAAGACATCCATGTTGCCGCCGTACTCGCCGGTGAACGCGATCCAACGGCCGTCGGGAGAGAAGGCCGGGTCGGTCTCCGCCCCCTCGCCGCTGGTGAGGCGCAGGGCGTCCCCGCCATCTCGATCCACCAACCAGATATCGTTCGCGTGGACGAAGACGATGTGGTCCGAGCCGACGTCGGGATCGCGCAGCAGGCGCGTGCCCTGGGCTGTTGCACGCTGGACGCCTCCAACGGAGAGGCCCAGAAGCGTGAAGACGACGAGCGTCAAGATCGTGCGGCGATTCGTACGTGAGTAAACCATGCGTGACTCTCCGTCAAAGATGGAAGCTGACTAATACGTTGGCAGCCAACCCGCCCTGCCGCTCGGTCCCTCCACGAAGAGGAACTCTCCGAACGCGCCCAGCACAGGAACCTCCGCGCCGGCGGCAACGCTGTCCACGGCCACCGCCGTGGACGTCGGTTCGGTCAGCAGTATGGCTCCGTTGGCCACCACCTCGTGCCGGACGGGGCCGTCCACTGGCTCCGTGAGCCTCGCTGCCACAAACCCGCTGTTGCCGTCGGGAGTGGCCACCCGATACCAGGTGCCGGCTCCCGCTTCCACTCGCAGCGGAGTGTGGAGTGGCAGCTCAGCCAGGATGCTCGATCTCGTAGTCGGCAGACTACGGACGCGAATCTCGGCGCGGCTGACACGAACCAAACTGCCGATCAACGCTGTGTCGCCTGTGAAGCTCGGGGGCGTCGTCGGGAGCTGTTGCAGAGCCGGGTACGGGTCGAACGAGCCGCGCGAGTATATGCCGAAATGCAGGTGGGGTGGAGTAGTCCGGGCGTTGCCAGAGTTTCCGACGAATCCGATGGTGTCGCCGGCCTGCACACGCTGACCGCGACGGACCGCCTGCCTGTCGAGATGGGCGTAGTAGTGCGAACGGCCGAATTCGTCGCGCAGCCAGACTACGTTGCCGCCGAGGTTGTTACGCCGAGTGCTGCGCACGGTACCATCCGCGGCGGCGACAACGGGTGTCCCTCTTCGAGCGAAGATATCGAGCCCCTCGTGCCTGCGGCGCCCACCGTCGCGGGCGTCACCATACCAGCTGCCGATCGCCGTCCTGTCGGAACCGCTGACCGGAAACCGGAGCGATGGCCTGACCACGATGTTGATCGAGTATCTGCCGCCGCGCAGCAACTCCGGCTGGATGCGGACCACATAGTCGCCGTCGCGCCGCACCAGATAGTCCAGCTTGCGTTCTAGGCTGTCGGCGCTTACCAGGCGCCTGGGTGGGGAGCCGGGCCCGCGAATCAGGAAGAGATCGATGAAGACCTGGTAGCTGCTGTCCGGCTCGCTCTCGAAGACCGCCTCAATGTGCTGGCCGCGCCGCAGGGATACCCGGTATGCCGTCGCCATCGCCTCCTTCGGATCGAGATAGCTCTCCTCGCGATACGGAGACTCGACCGTGATGGCATCATCCAGAGCCTCGTTGGCCGCCGCGATCCAGTCGCGGCCCAGCGCCGTCTGATCGAGCCCTGCATTGAGCAGGACCGCTTCGTACCGCTCGTGTGGCGTGTAGCCGCGAAGGAAACCAGGCAGCGATTCCTCGCTACAGCCTGAGATTCCAAACAGCAGCAGCAAACCGCAGAGCAAGACGCGCTTCCCGGTCATCGCCTACCCTTTGTAGCTTCGCACCGACGCACTAGGTGGTCGTTCCATCTAACATGACGCATTAGGCCGTGAGACGTTTCAGAGGCGTCGTTACCCCGGATCAGGCCCTCCATCACTCGCTGCGCAGAGCTGTCACCGGGTCGACCATGCATGTTCTTCTCCTCGTGCTGCGGAAGTCGCTGCAAGATGGGATCTCGGTCATCTCGGAGCAACGACAGACAAGCCTTGGAGCGATCATGGGGTGGAGATGTGTCCAGGCGGACACCTGAGCTATCTCCCGGCGTGTCCGCCCGCACACAATCGATCCCGGCGTCTTGACTGTTCGTCGCTACCTCGGTCCCGTAACTGATTGTAACGAAACAGGTTGCTCGATCCGCCCGATCCATCGACCCGTCTGGCCCGCGACCTGCCCTTGGATGGGAGACGGTGGAACAGGGAGGTGGTCAGTGAGACGTCTGCAACGGGAGAGAGGGAACTCATGGCTACATGGCTTGCAGTGCTGACGATCCAGTGCCTGGGGATCATCGTACCGGCTCCGGGGTGGGACGTGGAGCAGGATACGCTCCCCGCTCTGGAGGAAGTCCTCGAGCGGTACGTCGAGGCCGTCGGTGGGCGCGAGGCGATCGAGAAGCTGACGACC
>JBDHHZ010000354.1:0-3568 GCA_039589115.1 Gemmatimonadota bacterium
GATCACCGAGGTCGAGCGCCTGGAGCGCTGGAAGGCCGCCGACTTCCTCAAGGTCCGGCTACACACCGGGCGGACCCACCAGATCCGTGTCCATCTGCGACATATCGGCCATCCCGTGGTCGGCGACCGCCAGTACGGCGACGCCTGGGAGCGGGGTCTGGAAGGCAAATGGCCTAGGGAACTGGCGGCGCGGGTGCTCCGGCAGTTTCTCCATGCCACAGAACTGGCTTTCGACCACCCGATTTCGGGTCGCTCTCTGGCCTTTACGGCTCCCTTACCGCCGGACCTGGCGGAGGCTGCCGAATGGGCGCGTCGGACAAGTTGACCGGGGCGTTAGTCGTTATTATACTTATACTTCCGCGTGTGACCGCACCGCGATCCCTCCCCCATTTCCAACCGCTCGATTGAGGGTTGAAATCGGTGTCCGATTCCGCCAGGCGCCAGATTCTCGTCGAGGTCGGCGAGATCCTTTTCGCGGCCGACGCCCGAGACGTACGCGAGGTCATGGAGCCGACCGTTGCGACGCCGGTGCCCGGCGCCGTTCCTGGCGTGCTGGGACTCATCAATCGGCGCGGCAAGGTCATAGTAGCTGGTGAACTTGGCACCGTTCTAGGGCTGAGCTTGCAGGGAGGCGATGAAGCCGCTCTGGTCGTGTTTGCGGAGGGGAATCGACGGATCGCGCTGGAGGTCGATCGAGTGGTGGGGATAGCGCCATACTCGACGACCGGGCTGGACGTCGAGAGCGACCTTCTCGATGCGCTTGGTGCTCGGGAGGTTGTGGCCGGAGTCGGACGATTCGGGCTGCGACCGTACTTCCAGCTCGACGTGCCGGCTCTCTTCGCACGTGTTCTTGAACAGACTGGTGAACCAGATCGGTTGATTCAAACCGGATCGACAGGAGGACAGGATCAACAATGAGCCGCACGGTACTGATCGTAGACGATGCGATCTTCATGCGCACGATGATCGCTGACATCCTCAAGAGTGCGGGCTTCGAGGTGGTCGGTGAGGCTTCCTCCGGAGTGGAGGCGATTGAGAAGTACAAGGAGTTGAAGCCCGACCTGGTCACTATGGACATCGTGATGCCCGACATGGGCGGGATCGATGCGGTCAAGGAGATCGTAAAGACCGATCCCGAGGCGCGAATCCTGATGTGCAGCGCTATGGGCCAGCAGGGTCTGGTCGTGGAAGCGATCCAGGCCGGAGCCCGCGATTTCGTCGTGAAGCCGTTCCAGCCGTCCCGCGTGCTCGAGGCCGTCCAGCGCTTGTTGGGATGAGCCAACCCGAGAAGTACGCCGAGCTATTCGCCGCTGAGGCGCGCGAGCATCTGGCAGAGGTGGGCCGGGCGCTGCTCGAACTCGAGCAGGAGCCCGGTGACCAGGGTTCGCTGGACGCCGTCTTCCGGTCGGTCCATACGATCAAAGGTATGGCCGCCGCAATGGGCTACGACGTACCGACTCGCCTATCGCACAACATAGAATCGGCGCTCGATGAGATGAGGTCGGGTCGGCGACAGGTCAACTCCGATGTGATCGACCTCTTGCTGGAAAGCGCCGACATGCTCGAAGTGGCTGTTGAGGCGACCGTTGCCGGCAAAGAGCCACCGGACCCGGCCATCCTCATCGAACGCTTGGTGTTGTGGAGGTTCGCTGATGCCGAGGCCGAGACCGCCCCTGCGCCTGTCGATGCAGAGAGGCCAGCGGAAACGGCGAGCGCGCCGCAGCGCCGCGCCGCGCCAACGGCTGCCAGCCTGTCCGATGGGAGCCGCCTGCGCGTCGACATCAGCCGGCTCGACGCCCTGATGAATCTTCTGGGCGAGCTGGCGATAGTGCGCGGTCAGCTGAGCGTGCTCGCTGAATCGCTGGATTCGGAAGCGCTGCAGGACTCCGTCGAGCGAGCCGGCCGATTCATCTACGAGATACAGGGGCATGTGGTCGAGAGCCGGATGGTGCCGGTTTGGCAGATCCTGGATCGGTTTCCTCGCCTGGTTCGGGATGCTGCTCGTGCATCCGGGAAGGAAATCGACCTGAAGATCACCGGCAAGAATCTCGAGCTCGATCGGTCACTTCTCGACGCCATCAGTGACCCGCTCGTTCACCTCCTGCGCAATGCGGTCGACCATGGGATCGAGCCGCCAGATGAGCGGGAGAAGATTGGAAAGCCTCGTGCTGGGAAGATCGAGCTTTCCGCTCGGCGCGAGCGCTCTCGCGTGGTGATCGACGTGCGTGACGACGGCTGCGGCATCGATCGTAACAGCGTGATCGAGAAAGGTCGGCGCGTCGGCCTGCTGGCCGAGGGCAAGGAACCGACTGACCAGGAGCTCTTCCGGATCATGGCCCGGCCTGGCTTCTCGACGGCCAGCAAGATCACGACTCTCTCAGGTCGCGGGGTTGGCCTCGATGTGGTCGAGAACTCGATACGAGCCATGGGTGGCTCGGTAGGTTTCAACTCGGAGAAGGGGACCGGGACCGCTTTCCGCCTCGAGCTGCCGCTCACACTGGTCATCCAGCGCGCTCTGATTGTGGAAGTTGCGGACCAGATCTACGCGCTGCCGGCCACGTTCACGCGCGAGAGCTTCGAGATGGAGCAGAGTGCCATCGAGCGGACCCACGGGCGCGAGTGGATCGACTGGCGCGGTGAACGCATCCCACTCACCAGCCTCAGAGCTCTGTTTCACGCTGAAGATGATAATGGCAGTGGTTCCGCCGGCGCCGGTGACCGGTTCGTTAACGTCGTTGCCCTCGAGTTCGGGGGCGCGCGTGTGGCGATCTCGGTGGACGAGTTTCGAGGCGAAGAAGAAATCGTGATCAAACCGTTCGATCCGCCGCTCGGCGCGGTCCAGGTCTTTTCAGGCGCAACCGTGCGACCGGACGGTCGACCGGCGTTGGTGCTCGACGCAGGCAACCTGTCATGAACCGGCAGCTTCACCTTTACTGGTTAAGTGAATGAGCGATAAGCGAGAGCTGCGGGAGAAAGAGCTTGATGCTCTTAAAGAGGTGGCGAATATCGGTGCCGGTCATGCGGCGACGGCGCTCAGCCAATTGACGAATCGCCGAACCATGATCGACGTGCCGAACGTGAAGATCTGCAGCATCGAGGAAGCAGCCGAGTCGGTGGGAAACGGCGTAGGTGTAGTGGCCGCTGTCCTCATGCAAGTACTAGGCGACTTGACCGGCCGCAGTCTGTTGATGTTCGAGAAGGACTGCGCCCTCAACCTAGCTGACATGCTGCTCAACAGAGAGGCCGGCAGTACGAAAGTCTTCGCGGAACTGGAACAGTCGTCCCTCAAGGAGACCGCGAATATTCTGACTGGAGCCTATCTCAATGGTCTGTCCGATATGCTCGGACTGATGCTGATCCCCTCGGTCCCCAGCCTGGCCATCGATCTCGGCGCCGCGATCCTCTCCACGGCCTATCTCGATTTCGGACAGACCAAGAGCAAGGTCATCGTCCTCGATACACGCTTCCGGTTCGAACCCGGCGAGTCGAGCATGGCGGGCCACTTCGTGCTGCTGCCGGACCCGGCGAGTCTGGAAGTCATCCTGAAGGCTGCTCGGCTGTTGTAGGG
>JBDHHZ010000355.1:0-3565 GCA_039589115.1 Gemmatimonadota bacterium
GACGCACGTGATACATGAACGGAACGGAGGAGATACGATGAGGTGGTCGACTTTGATTCTGGGGGCTGCGTTGCTCGTCAGCGGGGCCGTCGCACCGGCGCGAGCCCAGGAGGAGCGCGCCGATACCGTAGATCGCGAGGACTGCGTTTGCATCGCGACACCCAGCGGCCGGTGGGTCACACCGTACGCTGGGACGCGTGATCTGACGGACGTCTTTTGGGTCAACCAGCGCGCGCGACTCGGGGTGTACGTGAATCGCCAGGCCAACGAAGACACCGACCGCTACGGGGCGCTGATCAGCGGCGTGACGGACGGCGGCCCGGCGGACAAGGCAGGTATTCAGGAGGGCGACATCATCACCAAGCTGAACGGCGAGAGCCTGACGCGCGGCGACGAGGAGTACGACGAGGACGAGTCGGTGCCCGGCATGCGTCTGATCGAGCGGTCCCGTGAGCTCGAGATCGGCGACACCATATCGGTCGAGTACCGGCGCGACGGCGACACGATGACGACCGACCTCGTCGTCGGCGAGTTCGACGGCCTGGCCTATTCGTGGAGCGGCAGGGTTCCTGAAATGGAGGCCTTCACTCGCTCGTTCGATCGCTTGCGCGAGCTGCCCGAGATCAGCGTCAGAGCGCCGCAGTCGTTCGCGCTGAGCCTCGGCGCGACGCTGCCCGGACTCGAGCTCACCGAGCTCAACCCCGACCTCGGCGAGTATTTCGGGACCGAGGAGGGTGTGCTGGTGGTCAGCGTCCCGGAGGAGAACGAGCTCGATCTCAAAGCGGGCGACGTGATCCTGCAGGTCGACGGCCGCCAGGTGCGTAGCCCGAGCCACGCGATGAGGATCCTGCGCTCCTACGACGCCGATGAGGAGATCTCGCTGCGGATCATGCGGAAGCAGCGCGAGATGAGTGTGACTGGGGTGATACCGGAGCGTTCCGGGAGCGGCCGGCATATCATCATCGAGCGGCAGGACTCGAAGTAGGTCATCCAGCGCGAGACGCTGGACGAAAAGGAGACGCGGCGCCCGCACCGATAGGTCGGGCGCCGCGTTCGTTCATCGCGGGCGCGGGCGCGGGCGCGGGCGATGACGCGACGACTACGAAGACGAGTGCTGGCGCTGCCACCGAACACCTAGTATTTCGCATCTCTCCCAAAGCTGCAGATTCCCATAAACAGATCGGAGCCGGGCTGCGTATCATCGTCAGAGGCCCGGCGAAACGCGGACACGAACCGGCGGAGTCGCGTGGAGGAGAGGGAGCTAACAGCGCTGGCGGTGGCCATCCAGGGTGGTGACGCGGATGCGTTCAGGAGTCTGGTCGATGCCATGACCCGGACCCTGATCGCCATGGCCTACCGCTACACCGGCGACTGGGAATGGGCCCGCGACCTGACGCAGGAGACCTGGGTCAAGGTTCACGACCGGATCCGGCGCTACGATCCCGCCCGATCGTTCCGCGCCTGGGTCCTAACGGTCCACCGGAACGGCTGCCTGAGCCACCTGCGCCGCGCCTGGGTGAGGCACGAGACGGTGCCCGGTGACGAAGTGATCCACGGGCTGCACGCGGTCTCCACCGCCGACCCGCTCGAGGATCTCGAGCGTTGCGAGTTCCACCAGCAGCTGCTCGTGGCGATGGGCGAGCTGAGTGAGAGCCAGCGCCAGGTATTCGTTCGAGTGCATCTGGAGGATTGCGATCAGAAGGAAGTCGCTCGGGCGTTGGGGATCAAGGACACGACACTGAGGGCCACACTGCATTTCGCGCGTAAGCGCCTGGCCGCCACACTGCGGAAGATGGAGGAAACACGGTGACGAAGAAGATTGACTGCGACGTCTTCCAGGATCAGCTGGATGCGCTCCAGGCTCGAGCGCTGCCGGACGACGGCCTGCAACAGCTGCAGCTGCACGCCCGCTCCTGTCCGGACTGCGGCATGCTGCTGAAGCTGCACGAGCACCTGCTGGCCTATCCGCTCGGCGACCTGGAAGCGGCTGTCCCCGACGAGCTAGTCGCGTCGGTCTGGCCGCGAGTCCAGGCCGACGTCGCGACGCACGAGTCGATGCGCTTGCGCGAGTCGAGGGGATGGCAGGGATGGGGCTGGCTCGTTCCGGCCATGGCCGCCGCGACCCTGCTCCTGTTCATCGGCAGCGGCTTCCTGTTCAAGGAGCTGCGACAGGTTCGCCAGCGCGAGAGCGTGCTCGTCCAGCAGATCGCCGAGCAGGAGCGCTGGCTGGCGGAGCTGGATCTGCGCAGCGCGCCCAGCGCCGCGGCGCGGACTGCTGCTTTGGCCGGTAGCAGGAGCTGGCAGCGGATGCTCTCTCGTATGGAGAGCGTGAGCGTCTCGGATCTGAACGCCCTCGTGGAGGGCTTGCCGGCGCGCACCACGATTCTCACAGCCACCGAGGCCGAGCGGCTGGTCGGAAGGGTCCCTTACCTGCGGTCCGGGGCCTGGAAGGCTGCGCTGGCGGAGACTCGTATCGACGATGGTATCCAGGCCGGCGAGCTTTTGCAGCTGTTGGAATCGCTGGACGTCGATAAGGACAGGGCCATACCGACGGCTCGGATAAGTGAGCTCCTCAGGGGCACGGGTCGCTCATAACCGGCTTTCGTAAGTCGAGAGGTGAATATCATGAAGCGGATGAGCACACATAAACGATTGGACGTTGTGGTGGCCATAGCTTCGCTCTTCTGGCTGGGCGGGTGCGTGGAATACACGATCGAGACGACGCTGAACGCCGACGGCAGCGGCGAGCGTCAGGAAGAGATGATCGTCGACGAAGGCGAGGACGCTGGAGCCGACGTGAGCTACTCGGACTTCGCATACGTCATGCGCGTGTCCGAGCAGTACCGCTGGTCGTATAGGATAGAAGTGCGGGACGAGGACTCGGTCCACGTGCTCCAGCGCCGGACACAGCTCGAGGACTTCACTTCCTGGAATGATCTAAGCGACGACGTTCGTATCGCCGGCGCCGCCAGCGCCGAGGCGGGCACGGAAGTAGGTCGTCTCGCGCTGGGCGACGTTCAATTCCGCAATAAGGTCAGCGTGGAAACCGGGCAGGTCGGCGAATACACGTCATTCACGTATCGAGAGAGCTTCTATTGGGAGAACCTACTCGATATCCTGGTCGAGTCTTACGTGCAGTTCTTCACTCGTACGATAGACGCGAGTTTCCCCGATCTGGCAGGGCAGCAGCGCGGCGAGCTGCTGGGCCTGGTGAGGGGCGGTCTGTGGTCGGCCGTGGACCAGGGCGTCCTCGATGCCGACGACGAGAAAGAGGAGCGCCTGGCATCGGCGTTCGTTCGCCGCATGGCGCCTCAGGCGGCGCAGATAGTGCACGAGAGCTACCCCGAGGCCGATGACGAGTACTTCGAGGACGTGTTCTGGGAGCTATGGAATAACGAGGAGCCGCTCGGGGAATTCATCGAGCAGAAGTTGCCCGGCGTCGACATGGCGATCAACACGGAGATCATCTTCCGCTTGAACATGCCAGGCCGGGTGACCACGTCGAACTCGCACGATCGGGACGGCACGACGTTGATCTGGAAGTTCAGCCCCGCCGATGCGGCGG
>JBDHHZ010000356.1:0-4446 GCA_039589115.1 Gemmatimonadota bacterium
CCGCCCCGACGCCAACCCCTCCATGTACGAACTTCGGATGAAGAGCTGAATGGCGGCTGATCGCACGGTACTGGTGACCGGAGGAACCGGCTTCGTCGGGAGCCACGTCGTCGATGTGCTCCTCGAGGCCGGCTACCGTGTGCGCTGCACGGTGCGGGCGAGCAGCGATCGGCGCTGGCTGGAGGGTAAGCCGGCCGAGCTGGTGGAGGCGGATCTCGATGGGGCGGGCCTGGCGGGCGCTGTGGCCGGCGTCGATGCGGTGATCCACTGCGCCGGCCTGACCCGCGGGTCGCGTAAAGCGCTCTACGCGGCTAACCGCGACGGTACCCGCGCGCTGCTAGACGCGTGCCTGGAGACGGGCCGGAAGATCCGCTTCGTCTACTGCAGCAGCCTGGCGGCCGCCGGGCCGGGCTCCTTCTGGGGCCCCCGCGAACTGGATGAGCCGCCGGCACCGAACAGCGACTACGGCCGCAGCAAGCTAGCGGGCGAACTGGAGGTCTTGAAGCGTGCCGACGAGCTGCAGACAGTGGTGCTGCGGCCGGGAGCGGTGTACGGGCCGCGTGACGAGGACACGCTCCCCTTCTTCAAGATGGCGGGGCGGGGGATCGTGGTGGTCCCTGGTCTGCTGACGCGTCTGGTACAGATGGTCCACGTGCGGGATGTGGCGCGGGCGCTGCGCCTGGCGCTGGAGAGGCCGGCGGCGATCGGGCACACCTATTTCGTCGTGCATCCCGAGGTGTTCACCTGGCGCGAGCTGGCGAAGACCATGGGACGCGCGCTGGGGCGAAAGACGATGGCGCTGCATGTCCCGGCGCTGCTCATCCAGGCGGCGGGCGCGATCGCGCAGCTGCTGGGTGGCGGCCGGCGAGCGGGACAGCTGGATCGGCGGCGCGCCCGGGACATCACGCGGCGCTCCTGGGCCTGCAGGGTCGATGCGACGATGGAGGACCTCGGCTGGACGCCGGAGTTCGATTGCGAACGTGGGCTCCGCGATACGGCGGAGTGGTATCGTGAGGAGGGGTGGCTTTGAACTGGTTGAAAACTCGGCTGGCGGCGGCCCAGGCGACGGACATCGTATTCCTGGCCTACGTAACCTTCAGCGGTGTGCTGTTCGCGGCGTTCGGCTGGAAATTCTCTCCCGGAATTTGGATCGGGCTCACGCTCGCCCACATCGCGATGGTAGCGCTCGGCCTCTGGCTCGCAGGCCAGCCGCTGCGCTATCCCTCGCTGGCCGGCTTCGTTCGCGACGCCTACCCCATCCTACTCGTCGTCTTCCTGTACTGGGAGCTGCGCTACCTAGCCCTGCTGTTCGGCTCCGGCTACAACGACCCGCTGATCCTGAGGCTGGAAGAGGTGATCTTCGGCGAGCAACTGGCGATGACCTTCAGCCAGCGGCTGCCCTACCTCTGGCTCAGCGAGCTCATGCATTCCTTCTACGCGCTCTACTGGATACTGCTCCCGATGGCGCTGTTCGCGCTCTACTTCCGCGGGAAGGCCGAGGGGTTCCGCGAGCTGGTCTACGTGGAGACCATCGTCTTCTTCGGATGCTACCTGGCCTTCATCTTCTTCCCGGTCCAGGGCCCGCACTACGAGTTCCCGGTGATCAGCGGCCCCCTGGCAGACGGGTTCTTCTACAAGATGGTGCACTGGGTGCTGGCGGACGGTGGCAGCAAGGGGGCGGCGTTCCCCAGCTCGCACGTGGCGGTGGCGGTAGCCATACTCCTGGTGACGTGGCGGCACGACCGGGTCGTGTTCGCGGTGATGGCGCCACTTGTGATCGGCCTTACAATTGGCACGGTGTATGGCCGGTTCCACTACGGGATGGACGCTACCAGCGGGGTCCTGGCGGGTGTCATATTGTTCGCGATCGCTCTTTATCTGCGCGGGTTTCTGGAGCGGTTCTCAGGGTCCGGGCCCGCGGCGCCGGTGGGCAACTCCCCGGGGTCGCCGGCCGTCTAAGCTATTGGGAGTCGAGGAGGGAAGAGGGTATTGGTCGAGCTGAGTGAAGCCAACTTGGTCCGTCGGGCCCGGTCCGGTGAGCTCGAGGCCATGCGGCAGCTGTACGAGTTGCATGCGTCGCGGGTGTATACCGTGGTGCGCCGACTAGCCGGCGACGACGACCTGGCGGCCGATCTGGCTCAGGACGCGTGGTGCAACGCGTTTCAGAAGATCAAGGACTTCCGAGGTGAGGCGGCGTTTGGGACGTGGGTACACAGGATAGCGGTGAACACGGCGCTGACACAGCTGCGACAGAGGTCGCGGCGTCGGGACCTCGAGCAGACCTTCGATGGCAGCTCGATGTTGGGGAACCCGGACCGCTGGCCGGCGTCGGCGGCGGCGGAGCGGGTGACGGTGCAGCGAGCATTGGATGAACTTCCGGACGGATACCGTTCGGTGCTGTGGTTACATGACGTGGAAGGGTACACACACGAGGAGATCGGTGTCCGGCTGGGAATCGCGGTCGGGACATCGAAGTCACAATTGTCGAAGGCCAGGGCGCGACTACGGGTCCTGGTTACGAAGTCGAGAGCTGAGGTAGTCGATCATGGTACATCCTAGTATTGAGACGCTCTGCGAGCTGCTCGATGGTGGCCCCGCTGCGGGTGCCGGAGAGCATATCGCGGCCTGCCCGGACTGTCAGGGCGAGATGGAGCGGCTGAGGAATCTGCGAGCGGAGCTGCGCGAGCTGCCGCCGCTGGACCCGCCGGCGGGACAGTGGGAGCAGATCGAGGCGCGGCTGCCGATCGCCCAGGCGCGTGGTGGGCGGCTGAGTTGGTCGAGGCCGGTGGCGCTGCGTGCGGCAGCGGTAGCGGCTGTCTTCGTCATCGGCCTGGGTCTGGGACGGTTGATCCTGCCCGGCGCGTCGGAGAACGGTACCAGCCAGCCGGTGGCTGGGCTGGTGGTAGCCGACCAGCCGCCGCCCGCCTCGCTGGCGGACGCGATGGCGGACGTGCGGCGTCTCGGGTCGGAGTACGATCTGGCGCTGAGGAACTTGGAGCGCGCGGCCGAGCAGCAGGGTGCGACGGTGCCCACGCTGTCGCAGCAGCGGCTGGCGAGCCTGGAGGCGCTGGTGGAAGCGTCGCGCACGGCGTTGGCGGCGGACCCGACGGACCCGACGCTCAACTCGTACCTGTTCGCCGCGATCGAGGAGCGGGACGCGATGATGCGCCAGTTGACGGCAGCGCAGGGCACGAGCTCTGACGTCCTGTGGCGCTGAGCGCGACAGGCGATGGTTTTGGATTGATGATGTTCAAAGAGGTATCGATGCGCAGTAATAGACTGAGGATGATAAGCCGGCCGCTGCTTGTGGCGTTGCTCGCTATGCTGGGATCGAGCGCGGCCCTGCAGGCGCAGGAGCAGCATGGCTGGATCGGCATAAACTTCGACGATTCGAACTGCAGAGGTAAGGAGAGCGCGGAAGGCGACGTCAAGGTTTGGTGGTGCGCAACGCCGCCGGAAGTCAACATGGTATACGAGACGGGACCGGCGTACGCGGCCGGGATGCGGGCCGGCGACCTGATCGTCGGGGTCAACGGGCTGGATATCCGCGGTGAGGCGGAGCTGTCGTTGACGATGGTGCCAACGAGCAAGGAAGAAGCATTCGGCGAAGACGTGGTCGTGTGGGTGGAGCCCCCCGGCGATCTCGACTCTCTGCGCATTCAGATGAGCGTGCTCTACGAGGGGCACGTCAAACTGATGTATGCCATGCAGAGGGCGGAGATCGTGTTGCGGAGGACCGAAGCCGAGTTGGAGGAAAGGCCGAGCGAAGAGCGGCAGCGCTATGTGGTGCGGCTACGCACGCAGATCGACTCGATCAACGATAAGCTGCTGGAGTCGCAGGCGCGGATACGGCTGTACGCCGACTCGCTGGCGGTGCGGACGATGATCGTGCCGGCGCCCGACGCTGCCATGCCGCCGCCGGCGTATTCTGAAGTCGTACCGGCGGAGGACGAACGCGCGGGCACCGTCTACAGGGAACGTGGGCACTACAGCGACGTGGTGGCGGGTGCGCGGTTCGAAGAGCTCGATGAGGAGAGCCCGCTGGTCGCAGACATCGACGGTGTGACCGGTGGCCTGCTCATAGTCACGGTGGTGGAAGGCACGCCGGCGCATGCCGCCGGGCTGCGCCAGGGCGATGTCGTGTTGGCGGTGAACGAGAACCTGGTGACCTCGGTGTCCGAATTCAGGCGGCTGGCCGGCGAATCGCTGAAGCACAAGCGCGAGGCGGAGGTCGTCTTCGTTCGCCAGGGCAAGAAGCAGGCGTGCTGGATCTCCACACACTGATAAGGCGACGCACAAAGAACATATCAGAAGGGCCTGTCTCGCGAGACGCGCGGGACAGGCCCCGTTTCTTTGTGGCGGCGTAGCTCGCCTAGCCGCCCACCGAGCGGATCACGGTCTCGACCCGGTCCAGCGCTTCGCTCAGCTCGGGCCGCGGCACGCCGA
>JBDHHZ010000357.1:0-3544 GCA_039589115.1 Gemmatimonadota bacterium
AGAATGGCGAGCATCGACTTACGGTGCTCGCCATTGGTTTGAGGTGATCGAATCGAGTCTGAACCTGGCGGGGTCTTACCGAGCCCGGGACTCCCACCAGGACGCAATGAGCGTGCGCCGGCGCACGCCCGTGCAGTCATAGGTCACCGTGGGATCCCCGTTGAATTTGTTCTGCGATACGATATTCGATGCGCCGGCCGGGTCCGGTGCGTCGTAGCACAGGATGTGGCCACCGACGCCCGGGGTGCCGTGCATCTGGCACTGGCTACCGGCGTATATGAGTCCGGAATAGGCCGGTGTGGCTCCCGCTGCTGTTCCGCCAAACTCCACATCGCCCTCGGCGACGATCAAAACGCCGTCGGGATGGTGTGCCTCGAGCACCGGGTTTCCCGTCACCTTCACAGATCCCGTCGCCAGGATCGTGATCGTCAGGGGATCCGAGGCGCTGCCCGCGTTGCCCGTGACCTCCACATTACCGTAGACGCAGTACGTACCATCCTCCGCCTTGGCGCCGGCTAGCGAGTAGGTGTTCGACGTAGACTGCCACTTCCAGCCTTTCACTCCACTGCCCTTCGCCTCCACCTCAACGCGTGGCGGTCCCACGCTGATCACCCAGCCATCGCGCAGGATATGGTCGGCCTCGTCGCAGAAGTCCTCAGGATCGTGGTCCGGCACTTCCACCGGTGGCTCGTAGCGCGGGACGACCACCTCGCCGAGCAGGTTACGGACCGTCCCGCTGAGAACCACCGTCTCCGACGAAGTCACCTCGCCGTCGACGACCGGCGAACCGTTGATGGTCAGCACACCGTTGGCGTGCACCCCGGCGCAGGGCCCCAGGATATCGGGATTCCCCGGCAGAAGGAGGTCGCCGTTGCTTACGATGGCCGGAAAGGTCGGCGCGGCCAGCATGGCCCTGACCTCGGCGACGCCGCCGTCCAGGGTCTCACCCCGACAGACCGCGACGACACGGTCGTTGGAATCGGATTGCGGGTCGCTGCTGGGATCGGCTGCGTCGTTCACCAAAGTGACGTAATAGCGGCCCGCGCCCAGGATCACCCCGGTATCGTGCACAGCGTCGAGATCGCTGAGGCCGAAGCCGGCCATGATCCCATCATCCGCGGTGCCGGGAATACCGTCGTCACCGTGAAGGACGTCGTTGTAGGTGTAGACGCTGAGCTGCCCCCGCATCAGCGCCAGAGCGTGGTTCGCACCGGCATCGGCCAGCAGCAGGGCACGGGTAGCAGAGCGGTGGTTCAAGGAAGTGCGGAACTCGACGATCCCTATCGCGGTGAGTGCCGCGCCGATCGCCATAAGCAGCGCCATCGCCAGCAGCACCGTCAAGAGAGCGATGCCCGACTGACTGCTCGCTGCACGGTACACGATGGTCCTCCCCTCCCCTTCCCTTCCCTTCACGAGCCATCGATAGGGGTGAAGCTCAGGCCCGCCCCCGCAAATCCCGTTCTATTCGAAAGAGTCTATGAAGTCCGCGATTCCCACCACGCCGCTACTAATGTCCGTCGCCGATCACCGGAGCAGTCATAAGAGATCGTGGGAGTACCGTTGATCTTATTGTCATCGGTGACGTTGATCGCGCCGGCCGGATCCGGGCCATCGTAGCAGAGGACATGGCCATCCACATACGG
Source organism: Gemmatimonadota bacterium (assembly GCA_039589115.1). Classification (GTDB taxonomy): domain Bacteria; phylum Gemmatimonadota; class Gemmatimonadetes; order Palauibacterales; family KS3-K002. Next base: position 1,644 of record JBDHHZ010000357.1, read on the forward strand.
TGTGCCGTTGATCTGACACTGGCTGCGGGCATAGATCAATCCGGCGTAATAAGGCGACCGGCTGCCCGTCGTCGTACCACCGATAGTCACGTCACCGCCGGCGAGTATGAGGATGTCGTCGTCATCGACCGGCTCGATTATCGGAATACCGCCGACCTGCACGGATCCAGTAGCGATGATCGTGATCTCGAACGGGTCGCCCGGGTCTCCTAGGTTCCCGATGATCTTCACATTGCCGTTGACACAGACCTTGCCCTCGACGGCATCGTTCGCATTCAGCTGGTAAGTACCCGTCAAAGCATCATACTGCCAGCCCAATACCTTGCCGAGAAAATGCTGACTCTCGCGCGGAGGAGCATCGATCAGCTTCCCATCGACGAGCCGGTAGTCGGCACCGTCGCAGAAGTCCGTCGGGTCATAGTCGGGGACGTCCACCGGCGGCGCATAGTGCGGGACCACAATATCGCCGAAGGGATTGGTGATCGTCCCGCTCATGATCACTGTATCAGAGAAGGTGACATCGCCGCTGACGATTGGGTGCCCGCTGATCGATACGACCTTGTTGGCGTGCACACCACCGCAAGCGCCTACGACATCGGGCGTACCGGGCAGGAACAGAGTGCCGTTGGTGGCGATAGCCGGATAAGTCGGCGCGGCCAGCATGACCCTGACCTCCGCAACACCGCCGTCCGGCGTTTCGCCGCGGCAAAGCGCCACGAACCGATGGTTCGAATCGCTATGAGGATTCCCGCTGGGATCCTCGTCGTCGTTCACCATCTTCACGTAGTAGCGACCGCCACCCAGCACGATCCCCGTGTCGGGCAACACATCGGAACCGGTCAGCTCGAAGCCGACGAACAGCCCATCATCGTCCGTGTCCTCCAGTCCGTCGGCTCCGAGCAGCACGTCCGTATAGCTGTACGCATTCACAGGACCACGCAGCAGAGCGACCGCGTGGGTCGCCCCGGCGTCAGCGAGCATCAAAGCGCGCGACGCGGAACGATGGTTGAGCGAGGCGCGGAACTCGACGATCCCAATCGCGGTCAGGGCCGCGCCGATTGCCGTCAGCAGCCCCAGGGCCAGCAGCACCGTCACCAGGGCCATGCCCGACTCGTTGGCACGAATGCGGCGCATCGTCTTCCTCACTTCCCGTTACGCAGGCGAACGCGCCCGGTTAGAACACGCTCGATCGGTTTCGCGTAGCTCTCGCCGCGCGCGTGGATCGTGACGCCGGCCGAGATGGCGCGGCTGGGAACGCGATCCGGATCGGTGATCGTAACGCCGTCCCGATCGAAGTACTCGAACAGCAACGAGTCGACGCCGATCAAGTACGGCTCTTCGGTCGCGCCGGCACCTGCCTGGACGAACATCGTATCGGCGCGCAGGAAGAAGATCATGTCCTCGCCAGGATCGTCGATGTCCCCGTCGGGCGGGTTGTAGTCGGAGCGCAGGCGGACGTCGTTGAAGTTGCCGTCGCCATCGGGGTCCGGATCGATGCCCGGGAGCGGGAGACCGACGGGACTGCTGCCGGCGAGGCGCATGAAGCGCGTGAGGGACAGGTGCGCATAGCGGACGCTGCCTGCGGCACGGGCCCGGTCGCGGTTCGACACAAACCCGCGCTGCGCGCTCACGATCGTGCCGAGCATCGGCGACATGAGCAAGCCCAGCAACATCAGGGAAACGATCATCCCCAAGGTGCTGAATCCGCTCTCGCGACCGACGATACGTCCGCTCACATTATTCATGCAGAATATGCGTCCAAAGTTCGGCCTTCCCCGCCGCCGGCGGATCCAGCGGCTGTGTCCTCACCGTCACCTGCCGCGTTCCGGCAGGGCCTTGCACCACTTCCCAACGCCGCGTGAACAACCGGCCGTCCAACTCTACCGTGTCCCAGTATCCCG
>JBDHHZ010000358.1:0-3541 GCA_039589115.1 Gemmatimonadota bacterium
CGACGGCTTCACTCAGCCCGTCGATCTCGGGCCAATCGATCCCATCGCCCGCCAGCCCCCGATCGATCACCTCGGGAAGTATGTTGGGGATCTCGAACGAGCCTACGAGCACGGTCTGCTCGATGATCAGTCGAGGGACACCCTGCCGATTAGTCGGGACCCGGTAGCTACGCGTCGAGGACTGATAGAGCTCTTGCCCGACGGGACGCGATGCGTCGATCAGCAGAATCTCGAGCTGGCCGTTGGAGACGAGGTAGAAGGCCACTTCGTCTCTAGGTACGCTCGGGTCGAAAGTGAGGCTAGGGCGACCGCCGTATCGGTCGAAGATGGGTGGCAGATGATCGTTGAGAACCTCGTGACAGTGAGAGCAGGTCGGCGAGTAGAAGAGCACCGCACGAACGACTGGACCCTGCGCCAGCGCCGAGGCGACGGGGACCGCCCGGGCCTGTATTAGCACCAGGAGCAGTGGTAGTAGACGTACAATACTCTTCATGAAATCCGTTTCACGTGTCGAGCCGATTCGTGGACTGTCTTTACAGCTTATACTTAACCCCGCACAAGCCACAAGGTCCCGATTCGTTGTGTCGAGTTGCCCGGATTAGGACAAAAAGGTATCGTGGATTTGCGATCAGCCCCACCCCGACCAGCCCGTCGAGTCACAGACATGACCCGTGTACCTCACTGGGGAAGCTCGCGTCTCCACGGAGCGGCCGCACTGCTGCTTTCGTTCTCGGTCCTGTCCGTCTCTGGTTGCGAGAGCGGCACGACCTCGGTAGACGGAGGCGGTACCGACAAGGACTGTGGCGCCGACCGAGCGGCGCGCGACGCACCGCTCGGTCTCGTTCTCCCGTTCGAGGAGGGGTCGGTCTGGACCGTCGGTGGGAACGGAAGCTTCTACGGCGAATACCTGCATACAGACGACAACGACGACTTCTACGCCACCGACTGGAACTGCTGCAACTTCGACGATGGCGGGGAACCGCTCTATCCTATCGCGCCGGGCAGGGTGACCTACGCGAAAGACAGCGGGGGCGGCTACGGCAACCTGGTACAGGTCGTACATCCTGGCGAGCCACCGTTCCTGAGCGGCTACGCCCATTTGGGTGATATTCTGGTTGACTCCGGCGACATCGTCTTCACCACTACACAGATAGGGACCCTCGGTTCGACGGGCGGCGACTGGTCGGACCACCTTCACATGTCGTTCAAGGGCTGGGACGAAAACGCAGGACAGGAGGGCGACTTCGAATCGAAAGAGGACAACTCGGCATCTCGAAAGCCGAGCCCCATGTGGACGGCCGTAGGAAACACGCCGACATCGACCACTCTATGCAGCGGCGATAACCACAGGGCCACCAAGAACGTGTCCGTATTCTTCGATGTGCTACCGGACGAGGATTGGTTCAGCCCGCACATCACGAGCCTCTACGCACACGGCTTCGTCGTCGGCTGTAGCAACGACCCCTTCCTGTTCTGCCCCTTCGATCAGCTGACTCGAGCGGAGTTGGCCGTCCTGATCGTGCGCGGTTACCACAGGCACGCCTTGCAGGAACCCGAGTTCGACGAGCCGGAGCAACCCGAACAGCGCCTCTTCACGGATGTCGACCCCGAAGAGTGGTACGCCAAGTGGGCCCATCAGTTGTACGAGGACGGGTTCACTGCCGGTTGTTCTTTGGACGAGCTGGCGTTCTGCCCGTTCGACCTGGTGACCAAGGCGGAGATGGCCGTGTTCATGCTGAGGGCGCGGAACGGCGTCGAGTGGGAGCCGGATCCGCCGCAGGGCTTCCTGAGCGATATGGACATAGACGACTGGCGGACGAAGTGGGCGGAGGCGGCGGTGGAATACGGCATCATGGTTCCGTGTGTGAGTATAACGAACAGATTCTGTCCCGATGAGGAACCGCCGCGAGCGCTCGCCGCCGTCTGGATGGCGCGCGGGTTCGACTTGCCCTTACCGCCGGAGTGAAGCCAAGGCCCGCAGCTAGCCTTCGGCCTTGAGCGCCGCCTCGGTCATCTCTATCAGGCCCTTGGCGCCCAGGTAGAGCGGCACGCGCTGGTGAAGCTCCGTCGGGTGGACGTCCAGGATCGTCTGCTTCCCGTCGGAGGACGCACCGCCCGCCTCTTCCATTATCATAGCCAGCGGCGCCGCCTCGTAGAGCAGGCGAAGCTTCCCGTCGGAGCTCTTCGAGTCGGCCGGGTACATGAAGATGCCGCCATAGAGCAGCGTGCGGTGGAAGTCGGCGACCAGCGAGCCGATGTAGCGAAGGCTGAAGTCGTCGTCCTTGAGCACATCGACGGCCTTCTGCTGGCCGGGAGACCAGCGCTTGTAGTAGGCCTCGTTGACGCTGTAGATCTTCTTGCCGGGCTCGGGGATCTTCATGTCCTGGTGCGACAGCAAGAACTCGCCGATCGATGGCTCGAGGGTGAAGCCGTGCACTCCCGCCCCGGTGGTGTAGACCAGCATAGTCGACGAGCCATAGACGACGTAGCCGGCGGCGACCTGCCTGTGGCCGGGCTGCAGCAGATCTTCCATCCCGCCGCGTTCACCTTTCGAGATCTTGCGGTGGATGGAGAATATCGTGCCCAACGAGACGTTGGCTTCGATGTTCGACGAGCCATCGAGCGGATCGTGAAGCAGCGCGTAGTTGCCGCAGGGGAACTTGTCGGGGATCGGGATGGGCTCTTCGACTTCTTCGGAGGCCATGACGCACAGGTTGCCTGTGTGATCCAGCGCGTTGAACATGACCTCGTCGGCGAACTCGTCCAGTTTTCGAACGTCTTCGCCGTGGACGTTGAACTTGCCGGCGCTGCCGACGATGTCGACAAGGCCCGCCCGGTTGACCTCCCTGCTGATGATCTTGGCCGCAATGACGATGTCATGAAGGATCAGCGAGAAGGCGCCGGTCGCCTCCGGGTAGCGCCTGCCCATCTCGACGATATGGCGATCGACCGTAATCAGCGGCTCTGCCATTGTCAGCCTCCTGGCGTTCTCAAGCAACTTCCGCTAGTGAAGCTAAGACGGATTCGGGCTCGATGCCAATAGCGCGCGGGCGCAGCAGCGCCCGGTGAGAGCGCGGAGGCTCCCACCAGGCGCGCGCCAGCGCTAGTGTCCTTCGCCGGCCGCTCCGACGCTCACATCGGGCAGCGGAGTCTCAGCCGTGTGGGGCGGAAGGACAGGATAGACTATGGTCGGCTGCTTGCCGGTCAGGGTACGCAGAAACGCGGAGATGGCCTGCGTTTCGTCGCCGCCGAGCTGCTGCCCCAACTGGGCGGAGCCCATGACCCCCACCGCCTGCTCCAGATCCCACACCCGGCCGGAATGGAAGTAAGGCGGGGTCAGCTGGACGTTGCGCAGTGAGGGCGCCTTGAACACGTACTCATCGCTGGCGGTCTCGGTGACGGCGAATCGGCCCTTGTCTTCCGGTGGCAGGATGTCGGCACCCGGTCTCTCCACTACGCCGAACGGGAAGTAGCCAGTCCCGCCGACGTTCATGCCACCGTGGCAGGCGGTACGCGCGCGGTTCATGAACAGCTCGAGCCC
>JBDHHZ010000359.1:0-6467 GCA_039589115.1 Gemmatimonadota bacterium
GTGGTGCTGCCACAGGTCATGCCGATCCATTTCGCGTTGGCTGGGCAGCCACGGCCCGGTGCGACCTTCACCTACGAGGTCTTCGATCCCAGCATCATGGAGCGCCAGCGCGTGACGATCGAGGTGCTCGGCCAGGAAACTCTGGTCTACCCCGACAGCGTAGTGTTGGATGAAGCCACGAACGAACTGGTGACTGTGACGTTCGATACCGTCGAGACCTGGCACGTGCGCCAGAGTCTGGCCGGTATTGAGCTGGAGTCGTGGCTCGACCCGGACGGCCAGGTCGTGAAGGCACAGAGCGCGCTCGGCTACACAATCGAGCGAACGGCTTTCGAGATCGCCTGGGACGCCTATCTCGCGTTGGAACGCGACGGGGAGGTGCCTGTGGCGCTCGGCGCCCCCGACATCATAGAGCAGACAGCTATCTCCGTAGGCGTCGAGCTGCCCAGCGGCGAGCGCCTCGCCGGCCTGACGGTCCGCCTGGGGAATGTCGACCTCGAGGGTTTCGACTTGCAGGGGGAGCGCCAGCGGCTGAGCGGGGACACGCTGTACGTGAAGACCGAGCCGTTGCCGGCTAGCGTGGACTACCGGTTGCCCGCGGGCGCCGATGACTGGGGCAAGGAACTGGCGGCGACGCCGCTGGTTCAGACTGGCGATCCGGAGATCCGGCGAACGGCGGAGCAGGTGATCGGCAGTGAAAACGACCCGGCGCGCGCCGCCGAGCGACTCGTACACTGGGTCTACGACAACCTGGACAAGGAGATCACGCTCAGCGTGCCGAGTGCGAGACAGGTGCTGGACCAGCGCCGCGGTGACTGCAACGAGCACACCGTGCTGTATGTAGCGCTGGCTCGAGCCGCCGGGCTGCCGGCTCGTACGGCTGCTGGCCTCGTCTATGTACGCGATCGCTTCTATTACCACGCCTGGCCGGAGGTGTGGCTCGGCCGCTGGGTCCCCGTCGATCCAACGCTCGGCCAATTCCCGGCCGACGCATCGCACCTGCGCTTCGTGACCGGCGGACTGGCCCGACAGGTCGAGCTGGTGCGCTTGATTGGGCTACTCGAACTCGATGTAGTGTCTGTGGAGGAACGGTGATACAACTTCAAGAACTGACCAAGAAATACGGCGACTTCGCGGCCCTTACGGACCTGAGCCTGACGGTACCGCGTGGAGTCCTCTATGGCCTGCTGGGGCCGAACGGCGCCGGCAAGACCACGGCATTGAGAATCATCGCTGGCATTCTCGAACCGACGGCGGGCACGGTGACGGTGGGCGGCTTCGACGTCCAGAAGGATCCGGAGCGCGCGAAGAGCCGGCTCGGGTTCATACCCGATCGCCCATTCATATACGAGAAGCTGACTGGGGGCGAGTTCCTGAGGTTCGTCGCCGGTCTCTACGGCCAGAACGGTGCCGAGGTGGAGCGGCGAATCGACGAGTTGCTCGACGTCTGGGAGCTCAGCGTCTGGCGCGACGAGCTTCTCGAGGCCTACAGCCACGGGATGAAGCAAAAGCTGATCATTTCGTCTGCCCTCATCCACAGACCGGAAGTCATCGTGGTCGACGAGCCGCTGGTCGGACTCGACCCGAAGGCGGCGCGCCTACTGAAGGACATCTTCCGGGGATTCGTGGAGCGTGGCGGTACGATCCTCATGTCGACCCATACGCTGGAAGTCGCCGAGGCGCTCTGCGATCGCATCGCCATCATTCAAGGCGGCAAGATCCGGGCGGAGGGGACGATGGACGACCTACAGCGCGAGGCGCGTACCGGGGATGCCGGCCTGGAGGAGATCTTCCTCAAGTTGACCGGCGACCACGAAGTGCAGGAACTACTGGAGGTGCTGGGCTCGTGAGCTCGACGCCGGGCGGTTACTGGCACATCCTGAGCCCCAAGCGGATCACCGCGCTCAGGCGGCTGAGGACCCAGGGCTCCGGTGCCGGCAAGAGCGTGACTCTCTTGGTGGTGGGCGCGATCTTCTGGTTGGCCGCTTACGGCATCATCTATCGCATACTCATGTACTTCCAGAGCGTCGAGGACATCGGCGACCTGCTGGCGGCAAAGTTGCTCGGGTTGATCCTCTTGACGTTTCTGGGCGTCCTCCTGCTCTCGAACATCATCACCGCACTCTCCACGTTCTTCCTCTCCCGGGACCTCGAACTGCTCATGTCGTCCCCTTCGGAGTGGGAGCAGGTCTACCTGACGAAGTTGACCGAGACGACCATCCACTCGAGCTGGATGGTCGCGCTGATCTGCGTGCCAATCGTGGTCGCATATGGCCGCGTCTACGGCCACGGCCTCGTCTTGTTCCTGGTATCGCTGGCCTCGCTCGTCCCGTTCTTCGTCACCATCGCGGCGGTGGGCTCGGTCATCACCCTGATACTCGTCAAGCTTTTCCCCGCGCGGCGGGCGAAGGACATCTTTGGGGTCATCACCGTGGCGGCCGCCGGTGGCGTGGTGCTACTCATCCGGCTGCTTCGCCCGGAGAGCCTGGCCAGGCCCGAGGGGTTCCGGAACCTCGGCGAGTTCATGGCCGTGCTGAGGGGGCCCACTTCGCCCTGGCTGCCCAGCGAGTGGACGACCGATGCGCTGATGGGGGTCCTGCAGGGGAGGTTCGATCCGTTCACGCTATTGCTGCTCTGGAGCACGGCGCTGGCGGTGGTGGTCCTGGGGGCCGTATTTCACCACCGGTACTACCCCTCCGCGTTCACTCGCTCGCAGGAAGGCGCGCAGAAACACACCGCGGGCCGCCGCTTCGGCGGGTCGATGCGCATCCTCCTGGGGCGCCTCGGCAGCGTTCGCGCCGAGCTGATGCTCAAAGACATACGCGTCTTCTTCCGCGACACCACGCAGTGGTCCCAGTTGATTCTGCTCGCCGTGCTGATAGTGGTGTACATATACAATATCAGCGCGCTGCCTCTCTACTCGGAAGGTGTGAGCTTCTTCCTGGCCCACATCATCTCCTTCGTGAACGTCGGCCTGGCCGGCTTCGTGTTGTCGTCGATCGCGGCAACGTCGGCCTGGCCGGCTTCGTGTTGTCGTCGATCGCGGCTCGCTTCGTGTTGCCCGGCATCAGCATGGAAGGGCCGACGCTCTGGCTGCTGCGTTCGAGCCCGCTCCAGGCGCGCGATCTGCTCTGGAGCAAGTACTGGGTAGGTACGGCGCCGTTGCTGATCATGGCCGTTATCCTCACCGTCGGCACCAACCTGATCCTCAAAGTCGGACCCGCGATGATGGTGTTGTCGGTGGTGACGATCGCCGCGATAAGCCTGGCGCTCTCCGCACTAGCTCTCGCTTTCGGGACCGTGTTCCCACAGTTCGAGACGGAGAACATGGCGCAGATCCCTACGAGCATCGGTGGGCTGCTCTTCATGATGTCGTCGATCGCCCTGCTCGCCGGCGTGCTGATCTTCGAGTCCTGGCCGGTGCTGACGGTTGTCCGCAGTCAATGGCAAGGCACCGACATAACACCTGATGCCATGATGGTCTCGGTGGCTGGCGGCCTGGCAGCGCTGGCGCTCTGCGCGGCGGCGACAGTCATCCCGCTGAGGATAGCTCTGAAGCGGATCGAGGCTTTCGAGGCCTAGGCTGGCGCTCAGACTTCGCCGCGTTCGACGAAGCCCTCTACGTTACGACGCTCTCCCGCGAACTCTATCCAACCTCTCACCCAGTAGAGCGCATGGTAGGGTTTTGGCCCCGTCTCGGTGGTCAGTTCGTTGAACTGCCGGTCGGCCGCGGTGAGCTCGCACTTGATGTCGGGTTCCGGTATGCGGAACCACAGACGGATGGGTACGTTTCGTCTCAGTTGCGTCGAGTTTGCGACCTCGACGGTCCGGGTCTCCAGAGCCGTCCAGCGGCGCGTCAGTCCATCGGCGTACATCCAGGCGAACGGGTTGCCGTACGTGTCCGGGCTCGTCGTGTGGAAGAAGACGATCGTCGCGCCGTCCTCCGATCTCAACATCACCCGCTCGTAGGCGCCGAATCGTGCTGGCCGCTCGGGCTCCGGTATCGCGAAGCGATGCTGCACCGCGACTCCGCGGACCCGCTCACCGCGCCGCGTCCACCAGGCCTCGCGTATCTCGTGCCGGGTTCCTGCCCGATCTTCCCAGCCATCCAGGTGGTTACCCAGGTCGAGCGTGTAGTCGGCTGCGCGCGAGCGCAGGATGATGGCGTTCGGGTCGCCGTCGGCAGTGACGGTGACGCGAAGTGACTCGGCCGGGAAGAGCCGCCAGGGCGCCCGCGTCGGTACGTCACCGTACTCCTCGTCCAGGATGCTGCGCCAACCCGAGCGGATCAGTTCCCAACCCAGGTAGTGTCGGTTGGCCCCGCTCGATGTGGCCAGGTTCGCGAACTGCATGTTGACCGCCCGCGTCGCCGTGCCCTCCAGCGGCAGGAACTGAAGGCTCGTGCCGTACTCGGTCACCGTGACGGAGGGGGCGTCGGAAAGACCGCCGCCGGGATCCTCCGACTCGCCGCCGGGCGCGTCGCTCGCAGTCTCTGGCCGGCAGCCGGCGCAGAGCAGTGTGGCGATGGCGATGAACGCTCGTACTCTCATGCCCGAAAGCTAGCCGCAGGGGAAGGCCGAGGGTAGGGATTCAGGGATTCTAGGAGAGCGACAGCCGACAGCCGACATTCGACAGCCGACTTCCGAGTACTGCTCGACTGCCAACGTCCGATGCCCGACCCTCGACCTTCGACTCCGGGTCCGTACGGCGGAAGTCGAGCGTAGTGCGTCGACCGTCGAGTTGTACTCGGGTGTCGGCTGTCGAATGTTCGGTCCGCCCCGGCAGACGCGCCCGCTTGCGGGCTCACGAGGCTTTCCTATTATGCGGCGTTCGGTTGGCCGTGAACGGAAAGGACCCTCAAGTGAATCCGAACAGAAAACCGCTCTACCGGGTCGTGATCGACAAGATCCGGGGCATCAAGCTGCACACCCAGATCCTTCTCGGTCTGATCCTCGGGGCTATCCTCGGACCCGTACTCGGCGACTTCGCAATCGCGATCAAGCCGATCGGCGATGCGTTCATCAACCTGCTGGTGATGATCGTCGTGCCGCTGGTGATGGCGTCGCTGATCGTGGGGACAGCCAGCCTGGGTGACCTTCGCAAGCTGGGTCGCATTGGGCTCAAGACGGTCGGATTCTATCTGGTCGCGACGGCGATAGCCGTTGCCCTCGGACTGGCCGCCGCAAAGACGGCCAACCCGGGTCTCGGACTGGACGAGGAAGTCAAAGTCCGGATGATGACCGACTACGCCGGGGTAACGGCCGAGCAGCTCGAACGGGTCTCGGAGAGGCCATCGGTGACGGACCTCCTGGTAAGGATCATCCCGAGGAACCCATTCACGGCGATGGTGGAGACGAACTTCCTCCAGATCATCTTCTTCGCGATCCTCTTCGGTATCTCGCTGACATTGCTGCCGGAGGAGCGTCGAAAACCCGTCCTGGACTTCCTGAGCGGGGTAAACGACGCGATGATCGTGCTGGTGAAGATGGTGATGAAAGTAGCGCCCTACGGCGTGTTCGCTCTCATCGCTGCGGTCGCCGCGCAGTTCGGCTACGGTGTCCTGCTGACTCTGCTCAAGTATGTCGTGGTCACCATAGGTACGATGGCCATATTCACCGTGACCTTCTATCCGATCGTACTGCGAATGTCGGGCATGTCGCCGACGTTCTTCTTCAAGAAATACTACGAGGTGTTTCTGTTCGCCTTCTCGACTTCGTCCAGCAACGCGACCCTGCCGGTCAACCTGCAGGTGTCGGAGGAAGACCTGGGCGTGTCCAACGAGGTCGCTTCTTTCGTGCTGCCGCTCGGCGCTACCGTGAACATGAACGGTACGGCGATCTACCAGGGCGTCAGCACCATCTTCATCGCCCAGGTGTTCGGAATCGACCTGGTGGCCAGTGACCTGCTGACGATCGTGCTTACTGCCACGCTGGCTTCGATCGGCGCCGCCGGCGTTCCAGGGATCGGCATGGTGACCCTGACGATCGTGCTCACCCAGCTCGGGATACCGCTGGAAGGGATCGCGCTGGTCGTGGGCGTTGAGCGGATACTCGATATGTCGCGAACGGCGGTCAACGTCACGGGAGACACCGTCTGCGCCATTTGGGTGGCGAAGACCGAAGGGGAGCTCAACTTGCCGATCGAGGCGGCCGTGTAGCCATTAGCGTCGGGGCGTGTCGTCTCCCTCCGGCCTCCCCCGCGCTCACGGGCACGCGGCGGGGGGCGGGTCGTCTCGCTCCGGCCTCCCCCGCGCTCACGGCTGCGCCGTGACCGCGGGGTCGCTAACCCCAGCTCCGCTCAACGACCCGCCCCCACGCCTCTCAATCTGACTTAAGAGGAACCGGGGGGACCGTCCCGCGCCCTCTCGATCTGGCTTGGGAGGAACCGGTTGACCACCTCGATGCCCTCTCGATCTGGCCAGGGAGGAACCGGGGGACCGCCGAGCGGAGCTGGTGTTAGCGACCCGG
>JBDHHZ010000360.1:0-3526 GCA_039589115.1 Gemmatimonadota bacterium
ACCTCGAGCACGAGCCCCAGCTCCTCCGAGAACAGGAAGGCGATGGGATCGACGGAGTCGTCGCCATCGAGCTCGACCGCGATGCCGCAGTTGCCGGCGAACGCCATCTCGAGAAGCGTCGTGACCAAACCGCCATCGCTGCGGTCGTGTCCCGCGCTGACCAACCCTTCGCCGATCAATTCCTGAACCGCATTGAAGGCGCGCTTCAGAGTGCCGGCGTCTTCGACGTCCGGCGACTCATCTCCGACCTGCTCGTAGACTTGCGCCAGAGCCGAGCCGCCCAGCCGGTGCTTCCCACCGCCGAGATCGACGTAGAGCAGCCGGCCATCGCCAGGCAGCTGGAGGTCCGGTGTGACCGTCTTCGTGATGTCGGGACAGGTGACGTAGGCCGAGATGACCAGCGAGCCCGGCGCCTTGACCGTTTCGTCCTCACCATCCGCACCCGGCGCCCGGGCAGCCATGGAGATGCTGTCCTTGCCGCCATCAACGGCGATGCCCAGCTCCAGCATCATGTCTTTCATCGCCACCGCCGCGTCGTGGAGCGCCGCACCTTCGCCGGGCAGCTTCGCCGCCCACATCCAGTTGCCGGAACACCGAACGTCCTCCAATGCGCTCACCTGCGCCCACACGAGGTTGGTCAGCGACTCGCCGACGCTCATTCGCGCCATGGCGCCCATGTCGACCAGGCCCTTGATCGGCTGCTCGCCGATGGCCGTGGCGCCGCCGCTGACTCCGAAATGGCTCTGCGCGATGACCGCCACATCCGCCACTGTCACCTGGAGCGGTCCCGCGCACTGCTGCCGCGCGATCAAACCGGTGACGCTGCGATCGACCTTGGTGGTGAGGAAGCGCTTGGAACCGACGGACAGGAGCCGCAGCACCCGGTCGAGCGCATCCCCGACGGTCAGTCCACGCGGCAACTTCAACGGTTCGAGCTTCGTTGGCGTGCGCTCGAGCTGGAAAGTCTTCTGAGGCATGTCGCCAAGTACGTCTTCCAGCTCGAGGTTCACCGGCGTCGAACCGTCCGTCTCGTCGTAGACCACGACCCTACCGTCGCCGGTGACCCGCCCGACGAAAGCGAACGTCACCTTCTCTCGCTCACACAGCTCACGGAACATGTCGGCGTGCTGCGGGCGGAGCAGCAGCGCATCGTTCTCCTGGTACTCGGCGCCCCAAATCTCCAGCACCGAGAGCGTCTCGTCGCCCAGCGGGATATCACGGATCGCGATCTTCGCTCCCGCCGGCTCGACGATCTCCTTCAGCACGTTGCAGTTGCCGCCGGCGCCCTGGTCGTGGATGCTGACGATGGGATTCTCGTCGCCCAGCTCGACGCAGGCGCGGATCACCCGGTTGACCTTCTGCTCCATCTCGGCATCGCCGCGCTGTACGGCGTTGAAGTCCAGCTCCTCGACATTCTCGCCTTGCACCATGCTGGAGGCGGCGCCGCCGCCCATGCCGATCCGGTAGGCCGGCCCGCCGATCTTCACCACCAGCATCTCTCGCTCGGGGCTTTCCTTCTCCGTGTGCCGCGCGTCGATCTGGCCGATGCCGCCGGTGAACATGATCGGCTTCAGCCACTCGCGGCGCTCGCCGTTCGGCAGCCGCATGCCAAAGGAGCGCGTGTAACCCTGGATGACCGGCTCGCCGAACTTGTTGCCGTAGTCGGAGGCGCCGTTGCTGGCATCAATCTCGATCTCCAGCGGCGACGCCAGGTTGCCGGGATAGGCGAAGTCGCCGCTCTCCCACGGGAGCTCGTAGCCGGGGATGCGCAGGTTGCCCACGCAGTAGGCGGCAGTGCCCGCGACATATAGCGAGCCCCTCCCGGCCGCGTGCACGTCGCGGATCCGGCCACCCGTCCCCGTCTCGGCGCCCGGGAACGGCGCCACGCCGCTCGGGAAGTTGTGGGTCTCCGCCGTGAAGATGATGTGATAGTCGAGGTCCGTAGCCAGGAAAGGCGTCGACTCGCCGGGCCGCGACGGGATGATCGTTCGGATCGGGTAGCCGCGGATGGCGCTCGAGTTGTCGTTGAAGGCGATGACGCTGTTGTTCGGATTCGCCTGCAGCGGTTCCTGGATCAGCGCGATGAGGTGCTTGGCCTCGATCTCCTCGCCGTCGATGACCAGGCGACCCTTGAAGAACCAGTGACGCGAGTGCTCGCTGTTCGACTGGGCGATGTCGAAGCATTCTACGTTCGTGGGGTCGCGGCCGATCGTCTTCCGGAACAGGTCCGTATAGTAGTCCAGGTCCCAGTCGTCGAAGGCCAGGCCCATCTCACGGTTCACCCGCTCCAGAGCCGCCCGCCCCTCCTCCATCACCGGGATCTCCACGATCGGCTCCGGCTCGATCCCCGTCTCGAAGTTTCTCAGGGGCTCCGGGTACGGCGTCTCCGTCATACGATCATGGACCTCGGACAGGAAGGCCCAGGCCTGCTCATCGCTCAGCTTCGAGACGCCCTTCAGCAAGTAACGCCGCGAGCGCTCGATCCGCCTGATCTTCGTCAGCCCACACGCGTGACAGATCGAGACCGCGTTGGTGGACCAGGCGGTGCTGAAGTTCATCCGCGGGCCCACCTCCAGCAGCACCCCGGCCCCCACCCCGGCCCCGGGATCCAGGTAGCTGATCCCGCCGAACTGGTCCGGCTCGAAGGTCTCGGCTAGCAGCCAGCCGAGGGAGCGGAATTCGCCCGCCGTCAGCTCATCTGCAGCGTCGATGTTGAAGCAGTACTCGGTGTCGATCGCATGGATGTCGGGGGAGACGCGCTGCCGTGCCATCTGGAGCAGCGTGCTCCGCGCCGCGCCGGAGAGCCCGGGCGACCGAAAGAGATGGAGCAGCCTCATACTTCTCAATTAACAGGGTCGGAGAGGTTGCGCCAGAGGCTTGGCCGAGATAAACCGACCTCGACCCGGCCGGGTCGAGGCCTTGCAGAGTCAGAGATTATGAAGCCCGAGGATGACGGCCAGGGCGCTGAGGGCAGCTTTCTCTTCGTCGCTCACCTGGCCCGCCAGGCCGAGCCTTTCACCGGATGCTTCCGCAACGCTTTTGCCTATCGCCCATAGATCCAACTTGAGGCTAATCGCATGTTGTGGCAGGAGCTTCGCATCTATCAGCTCGCCGA
The DNA here is from genome assembly GCA_039589115.1 of Gemmatimonadota bacterium. Taxonomy (GTDB): domain Bacteria; phylum Gemmatimonadota; class Gemmatimonadetes; order Palauibacterales; family KS3-K002. The sequence continues at coordinate 3,116 of JBDHHZ010000360.1, forward strand.
TCTCCTTCAGCCGGACCAAGGCGGAATCCGGGTCGCCTACTATCTCTTTCATCATGTCCTGCGGAGACGCCGGTACATGAAGCAGCAGTTCGCCCAAGAGACCCTCCTGCCGCTCTACGAGCGCGCCGACGAAAGCGTCGAGCTCTTCTTGATCTATCTCACCGTCCGCCGCCGAAATGAGCACAAACACTATGAACGGCGCATACGTCATCTTCTGCAGGTCGTCCTCGCTGCACATACCGAGAGGTGGAAGAGCGGCCTCTTCCGCATACCTCTCACGTTCCTCCGCGGTGATCTCCGTTCCGAGCACGAAGACATCCTCCAGGTCGTACTGCTGCGCCTCGCTATACAGCTTGGACCATTCTTCTCCGGTACACGCCGGCACGAACAGCGCATTCTCGCTCAGCCAGA
>JBDHHZ010000361.1:0-3523 GCA_039589115.1 Gemmatimonadota bacterium
CTCGCCAAGGCCTCCTTCGCCACGGTCCGCCGACTGGAACCGGAATTCCGCGCCGTTCTCTACCACCTGACGGAGATCGCGATTCGAGACGGAGAGACGGACAGCGCCAGGGTCTACTTTGAAGACTTCCGGCGGACCGAACCCGACTCGAGCTTCCTCGCCCGAAACAAGCTCAAGCTCGAGTGCGTCGAGCAGTCGCCGCAGGTGATCGATTGGCGGGCGGAAGTGGAGAACAGCCCCGCGGTAGTTCACGCCACCGGCCAGGCGCTCGCCAAGGCCGGCGCTCACACCGGATGCGCCCGCGCCGCCTGGAGCGCTCTGCTGAGTCTGCCGGGCGACGAGTATCTGAACTACCGCTTCGGTGCACTGGGATATCTTCAGAGCTTGCTCGTGGCCGAGGGCCGCTTCGACGAGCTCGGGCAGCTGTGGTCGGAGGAATTTGCCAACTTCTCCGGCGATTTCTACCTGATGGACGCCAACGCCGGCGCCCCCGTCGAGGTGCAGGCCGCCGAATGGGCCGACCGGATTCGATCGGACCTACCGATGGGGAGCGTATACGACTACGAGCTCTGGATGCTCGGCGTTTGGGAATTCAATCAGGGCCGCGCCGAGTGGGTACGCCTGATCGCCGACACGTTGGCGGCGCGCGCCGCATCGAGCGGTGCCAGACTCGACCGGATGTTCCGAGACATCATCGAAGCCCGGGCCGTCCTTGCCGAGGGTGACACGGCGGCGGCCATCGAACTACTGAGCGACCTGGCTCCTACCAAAGCAGGCAGCGAACTGTGGTACCCCTGGGAAACACTTGCCGCGGAGAAGATGCTGCTTGCCGAACTTCTGTACGCGATCGGTGACTACGCCGCCGCCGCCGGAGTTGCGAGCACCCTCGATGCTTCCGCCCGCCCGGCCTACGATCTCATCTACTTGCCAACCAGCCTGGTGATTCGGGCACGCGCGGCCCGCGCGCTCGGAGACACGCGGCTGGAACAGCGATCTCGAGACCGGCTCACCAGCCTGGGGCGAGTCGACCTGATCGCGACCCTGGAGCAGTGAGCGGACGGCTCGAGTCCAAACCGACCCCTTCCCAATAAAGGAGACCTAGCGATGCCCAGAAAATGGGACCCCAGAGATCCGCCAACGGGTGACCACGATCCAGACGTCTGGAAGAAGATGTCGAATGACATGTACGCGTGGGGGCAAGAACTGGAGAAGTGGGGTAAGCGCGTACGACGCGACATCATCGCACTTGAGGACCAGCGCGACTTCCTAGCCTGCAACCCTGGCCTAGAGTGTCACGAGTACGAAGCGGAGTTTTTGAAGATCGCCCAGCGAGCGCACGAGAAGGTGGGGCTCGAGGAATCGTATCAGGCCGGCGACCCCGACGATCCGCCGCCGCCGCCCTGGAAGAAGAAGTAAAGGAAGTCTACTGCTGGGCTTGAGCCGGCTCGGCGTCCGGCAGACCCTGCACCAGGTCGGCGATCAGCTGCTCGATCAGATCGAACAGTCCATCGCGCTGGCCCCGGGCATCGGCGCGCGCCAGCTCGGCGCCCGTCTGCGCGTCGACCAACTCGGCGACCAGTCGGATCTCATCACCGCTGCGATGGATGTCGCCGACGACGAAGGCACTGGCACCCAGATCGCCGGCCAGCGCTCTCATCGATGTGGCGTCCTGCATGGTGGAGCTTGCATCGTGCCCCTCCATCGCCTGCAGCACCTGCACGTGACCCACGGTCGTGATCGAGCCCCGACCTTCCAGGTCGACGGAGAGTAGCTGGGCCACGCCCTCGGGCAGGCCCTCGGAGTCGGCACCGACGCCATGCGGCTGGAACGGCAGCACCGCCACCCGCATGCCGATGACCGGGACCGTTGAGCTTGCAGCGACGCCCGCATCCTCCGCCGGCCCACTTGTCGGCCACTTCCAGACCGCCAGCATCGTCACCACGACCAACGCGGCCGCGGCGATGGTCCAGCCGCGCCGGCCCAGCCCGAGACTCAGGCCGCTGGATCCGGCCTCCGCCTTTGCCGGCGCCGGCTGCGCCGCAGCGGGCCGCGGTCTCAGTTCAACCTCCTCCTCGTCCAGCTCCAGCTCCGGCTCGCTCACCTGGACGCCCGCCACCGGTTCGGCCCTGATCCGCGCCACCAGCTCACGCGTGTGCTCCAGGGGCTCGACCTCCAGCTCGTTCTCCAACAGCAGACGGTACACGTCGTACTGCCGCAACGCCGCCAGCCGGTCGCCCTTCAAGTAGAGGCACTCGATCAGCAGGTGCTGCGCCTCGTCGTCCAGCGAGTCCGCCTCGATCAGGCGACGGCAGTACCCCACCGCCGCGTCGTGGTCGCCGGCGGTTTTCGAGTCCATCGCCAGCTTTAGCGCCGCCTTCCGAAACTCGCGCCGCAGCCCGGCCCGCTGCCGGTCCGCCCAGTGGTCGAACTCTGGCTCCCCAAACGCCAGGTCGATGAGGAACGGACCGTCGTACATCTCCACGGCACCGTTCAGGTCGCCCGCCTGGATTAGACGCTCGAATTCCTCCACGTCCAGCCACACGTCGCGTCCGAAATCGACCGCGTCCTCGACGCTCTCCAAATCAAGCTGAGGGGTGACCTTCCGGAGGGTGTACAACAGCTGGTTCAACGCCCGCCGCGCCCGCTTCTCGTCCCGGTCCGGCCACAACACGCCGAGGATCTCCTCGCGCCGGTCCGGGCCCGGCTCCCGCGCCATATACACGATCAACGCCACCGACCGCGGCCACGCGGCCTCGCCGGTCAGCGTCTCTCCGTCGACGGATATCTCCGTCCGCCCTAGTGTCCTGATCTCTATCATGACTGGGTCCCACGTGCTGCCGTATCTGACGACCTGCCCGCCTGCAAACTGTCTCTCCGCGCGGCAATCGACAAGATGGCGGGGCGAGGATCTGATTCTGATTCTCCGCCGACCCCACATGACCGATCACATGATCCTTCCCCGGCCCCGCCTGATAGCCAGCCTGACCGCTACATGATCCGCCTCTCTTATAGTTCAGCGTCCGGTTGGGCAGCCGATTCGGACGAGAGGACTTGGACGAAGTCTCTTTGGCAGTATTCAGTGAAGGTGTTTGATACAGCAGTATTCCCCCAATTGGAGGCTCGTCCGCGCGCTCGCCCTCCCGGGTCCCCGGTAGCTTTGGGGACTACCTCCTCTGCCCATTTTTGCACCCGCAAGGGAGCGACGAACACTGCGGACGAGCCTCCAACCCCCCCACCCTGGGCGCCAGCGCCCAGGCCGAAGTTGTAGAGGAGTTAAGATTGGAAGGAAAAAGTAGGGCAAGCGACAACAAAACCCGGCCAGAATGCCCGAATCACGTTACATGATAGGGTACGTGATAGGGTGTGCCCGCAGCATGATCGCCACATGACCGACTACATGATAGCCCCACCCTATGTTTGCCCTCGACTTGACCCTGGAAAGAGCCCATAGGGCTCGATATCATCCGGAGGCTCGTTCGGGAGTTCTGCTTCCAAAGTCTGATTAAAAGACTACCTCAGCTGT
>JBDHHZ010000362.1:0-3511 GCA_039589115.1 Gemmatimonadota bacterium
CTCCTACCCTGATACGGTTCCGCGGAGTAGAAGATGGCATCGACATTCCTGTAGAGGACGCTGAAGTAGAGCTGGTTAGTGAACTGACCCCCACCGAAGACGTGAAAGCCGCCGGTACGGAACCGTTCGCCCAGGAATATCTCGGTCGAGTAGGAGTACTTCAGCTTCAGCGTCAGGCTTCCCCACAGGTAGTCCTGGATGGAGATATGGTTGAAGGTTTCCCAGAGGTCGTAGAAATGGTCCTTCGTCTGCGCCGAGAACAACTCCAGATCGACGCGCCGCAGTACGTCCGAGTCGGGATAGAACTTCGGTCTCAACAGCCCGCTGAACTGAAGGATCCCGGTACGCGTGATGTAGCCCATCTCGGCGCGGAACTCCTCCGATACATCGAGGGCTACCAGGCTGTAATCGAGATCGCGGGTCCCGTTGGCGAAGTTCAGGCCGACAGCGTGGCCAGCGGTCTCGGCGGTCGTGATGTCTTGTTTCGCTCGGGACAACAGAGCGTGGAATCCCAGCAGGCTGGATTCGCTGGTGCGGATCTGGCCGTCCAGTCCCGCAAGCCGGTTGTAGTGCTGTCTCACCTCCCTGCCGGCATAGATGCCACCGACGTAGCTGTCTTCGCTGAGCGTTCGCTTGTAGCGCACGATTGGCACGTGTGCATAATCGGCGGTCAGCACGGGCTCCAGGTCCGGCAGCTCGTCTACGGCATAGATCGAAGCCAGCGTATTCTTCGCGCCCAGCTTGCCGGTCAGCTTGGCGCCGATGATGGGATCGGCGATGGTCCGGGTATAAACGATGGAGCGAACGGGGTCACGCTCCGACGCGCCGGTGGAGGCGATCGTGAAGTTCTCCCTCCCCTCCAGGAAGAAGGGCCGCTTCTCGGGGAAGAAGAGATCGTACCGCAGGTTGATGTCCACCTGCCCGGCGTCGGCCTCGATCTGGCTGAAGTCGGGGTTGTAGGTTGCATCGAAGACCAGGTCCGTGGTGAGCCCGTACTTGGTCGTCAGGCTGAGGTCCCCACGATCTTCGGCGGTCACCAGCCTGCCCTCACTCTGCGCGCGCCTGTGACTGTACGTCACTGCGGGGAGGAGCTCGAAGAGTCGGGACTGGCTGAGATCGTGGTAGACCATGGGCTTCATCTGGGTCAGCCACGCGTCGCCGCGCGCGGGATCCAGCGGCGGATATGTCCCCTGCTCCGACCGGCGACTGACGCGCCGCTCGAAGATGACCCCCATGGTCACCGGCTCGGTGTCGGCGAAGCGGATGCTCTTGAGCGGCAGCTTGACCTCGACGGTATACCCTTCATCGTCGATCCGGCCCTCGCTGAACCAGACCAGATCGAAGCTGCGATCCTCGTTCCCGGCCGCGAAGCGGCTGTCGCCCTGGATACCCATCGGGTTTACGTAGAGCGCATAGAGCGACTGCTGGTCGTTGAAGGAGTCCAGGTTGATGCAGATCCAGTCGTCGCGCCACAGGTTGTCGCGCGAGGTGATGGACGTCTTGATCTTCTCCGGCTCGCCGTCGACGGCCCGGAAGGCGAAGTAGAGGTTCTCACTGTCGTAGGCCATGTAGACCCGGGTTTCGCCGACCATGTCACGGCCGAAATCGGGAGTGAACGTCTTGAACCCGGTGACGTGAGGCGCGTCCTGCCAGACGGGGTCATCCAGCACACCATCGATGACTGGCGGCGTATCGGTTCTCAGCGGCTCGAGCACATCTTGGGCGCTCAGAGGATAGATGGCGGCGAAGAGCGATAGGAAGAACAGAAGAGGTGTGAGAAGACGTCGCATTCGACCTCGATGGCTCCCGCCACCGGCGCGGGCCCAGGGGCCACCCACCGGCGGATTCTATCGGGGTATCGGTCGAGGACGTCCGGCTATCTGCAAGATGGGGATCTCTGTATCGCCGTGCAAACAATGGGGTGCGGCCACGTCTCGGTTGGGAGCTAGGGAGCGTTAACTGAGTCAGGGAGCAGTGGAGTGTGGGAGACTTCGAGATAAGAGTCACTCCTAACATCGCAGTCTCCCTTGCTCCATTGCTCCCTCACTCAACCAGCGCTCCTAGCTCCCACCACGGTTCAGAGCCTCGCTGCTCACCGTGTCCGGCTCCGTCACAGTGATGGTCTCCATGACGGGCTCCAGCTCGGCCCAATCAGGCCAGATCTCGACGTTGTGGGCAACGGCCTCGCGCCAGCCCTCAATCTCGTCGATGAAAGCCTGGGCCAGCTCGGCCAGGGCGACGGGCATCAAGTCGAGATCCTCTTCCAGTAGCTCCACCCGCATCAGGTTCACGCGGGCCTTCTCGTGCGTTCCGTCGAGGGCGAGCGCCGACTTGTAGGACTCCTCCGCCGTTCTAACGTTGCCGGTTCGCTCCAGTGCGATACCCAGGTTGTTCTGAAAGATCGCGATGTCATCTCTCAGCTCGACGGCGCGCGCCAGCGGTGGCAGCGCCTCCTCGAATCGGCTCTCCCCGATCAAGATCAGACCCATGTTGTTCATCGACCATGCGTCCTCATCATCGATCAGGATCGCCTGACGATACGAGTCGATCGCATCCTCCGGCCGGCCGAGCTGGTGAAAGGCGCGACCCTGTAGTCGCAGGCCGGAATTCGACTCGGGATCGAGGACCAGTCCCTCCTCGATCTTCAGCAGCGCTTCCTCCGAACGGCTCGCGGCGAGCAGCACTCGACCCAGGTTGAGCCAACTCTTCACGTGCATCGGCTCCAGCTCCAGCGCACGCTCGAACGCTTCCTCGGCTCGCTCATGCTCGTTCGCCTTCGATGCCGACAGCCCGAGCATGTAATAGCCCCACGGGTTCTCGGGACGCCGCTCGCTGTAGAGGACGAACAGCTCGACCGCCTCGTCGTAGCGCCGCTCGAGAAACGCCGACTCGGCATCTTCGTATGTGACCTCCTTCGGGGGCTCGGGCGCGGCCACCTCCGGCGGCTCCGCTGCGGCCAGAGTCGTCTCGATCTTCGGCAGCGGCGGCGGAAGCTGCGCTTCATGCACTGTTTCGCGGACCGATCTCTCGGCGCTCGCTTCGGGCTGGTCGGCTCCTCCGCACGCCACAACAGCTAGCGGCACGGCTGCGGCCAGGACCAGCGTGGTACCGATGGCGATACCCCACCCGTGAATCCTGACTCCCTTGAGCTTCAACATGGTGTGCCTCCTTCCGGTTCAGGCGCCCCCCGGCGCCAACGCTGGACGCAGCCGTCGCCAGCCCATAAGGCAGACCCAGGGCCAGGATTCGGCGGAAGGGGCACCTGCCTGCTAAATCGTTGTGATTACGTCTCTTATGTCTGTGATACTGGCGGGGACCAATAGGAAGAACGGGGAGGTCGTGTACAGTTGGACACGGCCTCGACTGCGCCGTGTGTCCGCCCGGACACGTGGATCAGTCGCGCTTGATGCTGTGCCGGCGCATGATCTTGAGCAGGCTGGCGTGGTCGGCGAGGCCGAGCTCTTTCGCCGTGTTGGTGATGTGCCAATCGTTGCGCTCGAGGGCAGCGACG
>JBDHHZ010000363.1:0-3491 GCA_039589115.1 Gemmatimonadota bacterium
AACCGGCAGACCGGTGGACTTGCCCATGCGCTTCAAATAGAAGCGCGCCGACTCGCGCATCGCCTCGTACGGCACGACACCCACGATCTCCGAGCCGGTGATGCCGATCCCTCTGCGACGCGCCTCCTCCCGAGCCGCCTCGAGCACCTCATGCGGCGGACTCACCTTGTAGTTGGTGAGGTTCATGCTGATCTGCGCCTTCTTGTAGTCGTCGATCACCCAACCGATAGCCTTCACGTCGGTGAACTGCCCATCGGTGAAGACGGGGCCGCTCGGACTGTCAGGATCGATGCCCAGGTCCTCGTAGCGCTTCCGCAGGTCGCCGCCATGGACTTCTCTGTAATGCTCGGCCAACGTCTCGAACGAGTCGCCAACGAAGTCACACGGCCCACACGGGTACGTGCCGTCCTCCGGGAAACGGACGATCTCGCCTTTATAGTAGAAAGGCTCGGTATTGCCCGTGCGCTTCCAGCGGCCACGCTCGCGCAACGCGTAGGCGATCTCGTTGGCATACCGCCGGTCGGTGGTGTTGAGATCGATGTTGTAAGCGATGAGGAACTCACGGGCGCCGACGGCCGTGGCGCCGGCCGTGGCGTTGAAAGCGCTAGGCCCGAAATCGGGCTTCCACTCCGGATCCTTCAGCTTCTCAGTCAGGCCTTCGTACTCACCGGCCCTCACCTTCGCCAGGTTGATGCGCTCCGGCTGGTTCGCCGCGTGCTCATAGAGGTAGGTCGGTATGCCCAGCTCCTCTCCGATACGTCGCCCGACCTGCCGGGCGATCTCGACGCAATCCTCCATCGTCACACCGGAGACCGGGACGAAGGGGCACACATCGGTAGCGCCGAAGCGCGGGTGTGCACCCTGATGCTGGCGCATGTCGATCACCTCGGAGGCTCGCCTGACGGCCTGGAACGCCGCCTCGGCGACGGCGTCCGGCGCGCCGACGAACGTGACTACGGTTCGATTGGTGTCTCGACCGGGATCTACATCCAGCAGCCGAACGCCGGCGACCCCTTCGATGACGTCGGCGATCTCTTTGATGACCGCGTCGTCTCTCCCCTCAGAGAAATTGGGTACGCACTCGACTATTCGCTCCATGCTGACCCCTCTGTATCCGAGCAGATGTCTCTTGTATTCGTGGCTTGGGGGTAACTTAACGCGATTGGGTAGTCTTGCCGATGAGCCGCTCGACTTCACGCACCACCGCAGCGGCGCTGAACGGCTTGGCAAGGATGTGGGCTCGCAGCGCGCCGATCGTCTCCGCTGTATCCGCCGGAGGATGCCCCGTTATGATGATCGCCGGTACGTCTGTCAGCTTGTGATCCTCGCGGAATTCTCTTAGTACGGCCAGACCGTCCTTACCCGGGATCTCGATGTCGGTGAGCAGCAGGTCGGGCGCGCGCTGACGCGCGAAATCGAGGCCCACCTCCCCGCTCGCGGCCTCCAGACAGGCGAAGCCCGCCCGGCGCAGGCCGCGGGCCACCACGGACCGCACCGCCGGGTCGTCCTCGATCAGCAACACGACTCGGCGGTGCGGCGTCGAGGCCAGCCTGTCCGCCTCTGCGACAAGCACGTCGGCGTCACCCACCACCCAGCCGTCGGCGCCGTAGCTCACGGCCTGCGTCGTGTCGCCGCCCGGCCCCGTGAGCAGGGCGGGCACGTCGACGTTGTCCGGCGAGCTTCTCAGTCGCTGCAGGAACTCCAGCCCGTGCATATCCGCCATCTCGAGGCTCGCCACGATGAGGTCCACATCGCATAGCTCCACTCTCTCCAACGCCTCCGCACCACGTGGCGTCAGGAGGACCTGCCAGCCCTCCCCCTCGAATCGCGCCCGCAGCAGACGCTGCAGATCGGGATCCTTCTGCACGAGCAGCACCGTTCTCGGGCCCGGGGCCGCGCCGGCTGCGACCTCCTCGGCTCTCGGCGCGCCGTAGGCGAGCCGCAGGCGCACGAAGAACTTCGAGCCCTGGCCGTCTTCGCTCTCCGCCCACATGTCGCCGCCAAACTGCTCGACGATGGCCCGGCAGATGGCGAGGCCGAGACCGGCACCGCCGTACTTGCGCGTCGCCGTGCGCTCCAGTTGCCGGAATTTCTCGAAGATCCCCTCCAGCTGGTCCGGCGGAATCCCGGGACCCTCGTCGGTTATCCTCAACACGACCTGTTCGCTCTGCTTCCACCAGTCCAACTCGACGCTCGAACCCTCCGGAGAGAACTTCACCGCGTTGGACAACAGATTGACGATCACCTGCTGCAGGCGATCGGCGTCCGCGTGGACCAGCGTGTCGGGGTCCGTTTCGCCGAGCTTGATCGAGACGCCCTGCTCCTGGGCGAACGCATCGACCGCATCGATCGCCCGCGCCGCCGCCTCGTCGACGGAGATCGGCTCCAGCTTGGTGACGACCCGGCCGCTCTCGATCCGCGACAGGTCCAGCAGATCATCCACCAGCCGGATCAGTCGATCGAGATTGCGCAACGCGATCTCGAGCAGGTCGCGGGTGCCCTCCGAGATCTCTCCCGCGGCGCCGCGTCCCAGCAGATCGAGCGAGGTCTTGACCGAAGTCAGCGGCGTGCGCAGCTCGTGGCTCACCAGCGAGACGAACTCGCTCTTGGCCGCCTCCGCCTCCGCTTCCACCGTCACGTCGCGGTAGACGATCAGCTGGCCCAGCACCTCACCCTCCTCGCCACGGACCGTCGCCACCGTCCGCTGGCAGACTGCCCTCCGCGGGAAGACGAACTCGACCCGGTCGCGCAACGCAGCGCTCCCGCTACCCAGCGCCTCGGTTTGGGCCGCCAGAGCCGCCGGGTCTGCAAACGCGCGGGCGAGCACCCGATTCGTCTCCTCCAGCGAGCCGCCGATGATCACTTCCTGCGGCAGGCCGAGCAGGTCCGCCATCGCACGGTTGGCGTAGGCGACGCGATCGTCGGCCACCATCAGGATGGCCGCATCGCTGGCATCGATCAGCGCTTCCAGTCGCGACCGCTCCGACTGGACTCGTGCGTGTTCGCGACCCAGCGCTTCGCGCTGCGCCTGGATGGTGGCCAGCAACCGGGAGTAGTAGAGCGAAGTGGCGATCTGGCGCCCCAGCAGGACGGCGAGCTCGAGATCTTCGTCCGCGTAGGTTGTCGATTCGTACGCCCCGAAATTGAGCGTGCCGATCACGTCATCGCCGACGCGGAGTGGGACGATGAGGACCGAGACGTTCCGCTCACTCCCGGTTCGGATCCCTTCCGTGCCACCGAACTCATTGACGCGGATCGCTTCGCCCGTCGTTATCGCCTGACCGGTAAGGCCCTTGCCGACGGGGAAGCTGCCCTCTTCCTTGATGAACCCGCCCTGTGCGGCGTCGTAGAGCGTGTGCAGGTAGTAAGACTCGCGATCGTAGGCGACGAGAACGACGCTGGCGCGCCTGAACTCCAGCACGCGCTGGATCTTGTCGATCGCCGTCCTGAAGATCTCGTCGAGATCGAAGGTAGTATTGATCAGCGAGGCC
>JBDHHZ010000364.1:0-4509 GCA_039589115.1 Gemmatimonadota bacterium
AAGCGCCGCGCTCAACGCGCGGCGCTTCCCACATCTTAGTCCACAGCCAACAGTCGACACTCGACAGCCAACACACGAGTACTACTCGACGATCGAGCCTCGACGCCCGACGCCTAACGCTCGGCGCACGTCGAAAGTCGGACGTCGAACGTCGCTAGTCGGGCAGTACTCGAACGTCGACTGTCCCCTAACGGCTGTCGAATGTCGAGTTTGTTATCCCCCGATGCCAGCCAACAACCCTCTCACTGCCGCGCCCGGGTCGTCAGAAGCCATCACCGCCGACACCACGGCGACGCCCGCGGCGCCTGCCGCGACACAGGCGCCGGCGTTCGTGGCCGTCACCCCGCCGATAGCGACGACCGGGATCGCTACGGCGCGCGCCACCCGGCCCAGCTGCTCGGTTCCGATGACCTCGCCGATCACCTCTTTCTTGGTCCGCGTACCGAACACCGAGCCGACGCCCAGGTAGTCTGCGCCCTGCGCTTCGGCGGCCCGGGCGGCCACCTCCGTATCGGCGGAGCGGCCGACCAGGAAGTCGCGGGGCACGACGCGCCGCACTTCCGCGACCGGTATGTCGTCATCGCCCAGGTGCACGCCATCGGCGCCTGCTGCCAGCGCGATGTCGAAACGATCGTTGACCAGGAATAGCGCTCCATGGCGTTCGATCAGCGGGCGAAGCGCCGTCGCCACCTCGAGCAGCTCGCGGCTGGTGGAGTGCTTGTCGCGCAGTTGGACCGAGGTCGCGCCAGCCTCGAGCGCCGCTTCGACGACCGTGAGCATATCGCGGTCAACGGCGAGCGTGCGATCCGTGATGACCATCATCCGCAGCGCACCGCGCAGGCCGGCGTCAGTCTCAGGGCTCATGGTGTCAACCGCCCGATCTGCGGATCTCCTGGGTCTTCCGGTTGTGTTCCGTGAGCGTGCGCGAGAATTCATGGTGCCCATCAGCCCGCGCCACGAAGTACAGGTAGGTGACCGCCGCCGGTCTCAGGGCGGCGTCGATCGCCGCAAGGCCTGGCGACCCGATGGGTCCGGGCGGTAGGCCGCCGTGCGTGTAGGTGTTGTACGGGTGGTCGGCTACCGAATCGATATGGCTGTAGAGCAGCCGGCTCTGGCGCGACTCGAGAGCGTACTGCACGGTCGGGTCGGCCTGCAGCCGCATCCTCCGACGTAAGCGGTTGTGGAATACGGCGGAGATGAGCGGCATCTCCTCTTCCCAGCGAGCTTCCGCCTGTACGATGCTTGCCAGCGTCACGAGCTCTCTCTCGCTCATGCCGATCGAGTCGAGCGCCGCCCGGCGCTCCGGCGTCCAGACCGACCGGTAGCGGTCCAGCAGCTCGGCGGCGATGGACTCCACCGCCACGCCCTGGGCGAACCGGTAGGTCTCCGGGAAGAGATAGCCCTCGAGGTTAGGGCCCGGTGCGCCGAGCGAGTCGGCCAGCTCGGGACGCACCAGCCGGGCGACGACGGAATCCGCAGCTGCTCCGCTGATCGGCGCGATTCGCTCGCCGATCTGTCGAATGGCGAAGCCTTCCGGGATGGTGAGCGGCAACGTGACCACACGTCCTGCTACCAACGCGTCGAGAGCCTGCGACCATTTGCTCCCCTGCGGCAGATCGTAGGTGCCGGCCTTGATGTCGGTCTCGGCGCCCTTCATGCGAACGTAAAGCCTGAACAGTCTGGGCCAGCGGATCACGTCGTGGCCAGCCAGCGTGTCGGCCACCGCCCGTACCGACGCGCCTTCGGGGATCACGAAGCGCTGCAGCGCGCCGTCCTCACCGCCACACGCCGTCGCCAGGAGCACGAAGCTCGAGAGCGTCGCGAATCGCAACACGCGTCTAGGAGCCCGGTTGAGCATCGAGATAAGATTGCAGTATCAGTGTCGCCGCCATCGCATCCACACGCTCCTTCTCGCGCCGCGCCGCGGCTGGCAGGTCGAGTCGGCGAAGCTCGCGCTGCGCGCGGACCGATGTGAAACGTTCATCCCAGTACTCCACCGCCACGCCGGCCCGCCGCGCCAGACCCTCTCCGAAATCACGCGCCGTCTCCGCCGGCGGGCCCTCATCACCGCTGGTTTCCACTGGCAGGCCCACGACGATCGACGCGACCTCCCACTCCTCGATCACCTCGATGATCTTCGCGTACGGCGGCCGCTTGCCACGTCGTCGGATGATGGTTTCAAGGGGTTGTGCGATAGTGCGGGTGGGATCGCTGACCGCCACGCCGATCCGCCGCTCTCCGTAGTCCAGTCCGAGGACCCTGCTCATCTTCGAGCTCGTGCCCGCGCGTCACCGGGCTCGGTCGCCGCGGCGAAGACCCGGGCGCCACGGTTGCTACAGAGCGGCGAGCGCGTCTTCCAGATTCCCGGCCTGGGCCAGCTTCTTGTGGACGTGAAGCAGGGTGACCGGAGAGCCGAACAAGAACCGGCACGCACCCTCGCCCTGTGACCGGCAGCCGACCTCCATCACCGCCACAGGCTGGCCGACCGCTCGTGTCAGCAGCTCCGCAAGGAGGCCCGTCGAGATGTGGCAGCCCGGGCCGCCGCGCTCCTCCATCGGATCAGCCTCCGCCCAATCGCTCGCCACCAGCTCCCCGATTCCAGGATTCACCTGCTGGTGCCGGATACGGCCCCAGCCGGATTCCTCGAAGTAGCGGGCCAGCTCCGACCAAAACGTCGCCAGAGACAGCACGGGCAGCGGGCCACCGCCATGCTCAGCGATAGCCGTCTCCGCATCACCCGCCAGACGCCGCCCCGCCTCTCGGAGTACGCGCACCGCGTCCTGCGCCGCGGTTTCCTCTATAGCCCGCCGTAACTCGATCAGTCCCCCGGCGGGAAGTCTTACGTCGCCCATGCGCTACCTTCGGGTTCTCATCGGTGAGGGGAACGACCGTCTCGACGCGTCGGCCGGTCCCGCGAAGATCGGTCCTCTGGCGACCGAACCTGCTTATAATAAATAGACTTTTGAGCCCCTGCTTACAAGGCCGGGCGGTGGTGCACCTGGCCGCCGTAAGCTGCGACCTGGGTCCCGTGCATCGCCGCCTGCCGCCGGCGCGCTTGTCCGCGCCGAGGGCAATGGATAGAGTGGTAGCCACGGAATTCGGACTCTACAAGAACAGAGATCAGGAGTACCTATGCCGAGCCGCAGAAGAACTACACGTTGGATCGTTCCGCTGTTCATCGCCGTGTCATCGCCGGCCTCGCTTTCCGCGGCCGACTTCCCGGCTGCCGGCGCGACGCCCGACAGCGGTTTCATACCGGCGAAGGTGCTGGAGCAGCGGCGTTCGGCCCTGCTGGAGTTGCTGGAGCCCGGAATCGCGCTGCTGCGCAGTGCGGAGCCGAGACATTTCAGCGAGCATCCTCAGGACTCGGATTTCCGCCAGGACAACGACTTCTACTACCTGACCGGCCTGGAGACGCCCGGCTCCTGGCTGGTGATGTTCAAGCCGGAGAGCGGTCCGGGCAAGGCTGTCCTCTATATCCCGGAGCGCAAGGAGTCGTGGACCGGCGCGAAGCTGGGGCCGGGAGAGGAAGCCGTGCGCAGGACCGGGGTCCAGGAGGTGCATGCCGCCTCACAGTTCGAGGCGGACGTGCTGGATCGGCTCCGCTATCCTGGAGCGTTCAGAGAGTATCCTCGTATGTATGTACCGCTGGGCGAGAGTTCAGGCCACATGCGCGAGTTCATCGATCAGGCGCTCGAAGCGCGGCGCACGATCACCGACCTGGGAGGGCAGCTGGCGGAGCTGCGGCTGGTCAAGGACTCGGTGGAGGTGGCGCGCCTGCGGCGCGCTGCTGCCATCACGGCGAAAGCACAGCGCGCCGCCATGGAGGGGGCTCGCCCGGGCATGCACGAGTACGAGCTCGAGGCGATCGTCGAGTTCGTCTTTAGATCGAACGGTGCCGAGCGGGTCGGTTTTCCCACGATCGTCGGATCCGGTCCGAACAGCGTGATACTCCACTACGACAAGAACCGGCGTCGCACCGAGGAGAACGATCTCGTCGTGATCGATGCAGGCGCGGAGTACGGCTACTACACGGCAGACGTCACCCGCACCTTCCCCGTGAGCGGTAAGTTCACGAAACGCCAGCGGGAGATCTATGAGCTGGTGCTCGCCACCCAGCTTGCGATCATCGACTCGATTCGCCCGGGGAGGTCGGCTCGGGATATGAACGGGATCGCACGGCGCTACCTGCGCGACAACTCGAAGGACCTCTGCGGCGACGCGACCTGTGACCGGTACCTACCGCACGGGGTCGGCCACTGGCTGGGCATGAACGTCCACGACGTGGGGAGCTACAACAGGCCCTTCGAGCCGGGCATGGTCCTGACCGTCGAGCCCGGCATCTACATCCCGGCAGAGAACCTGGGCGTTCGTATCGAGGACGATGTGCTGGTCACCGAGGAAGGCCACGAGGTGCTGTCGGCAGGTGCCCCCAAGACGGTCGCGGAAATCGAAGCGGTTATGGCAGGCGAGAGCCGTTGAGGAAACGGGAGTTCTCGAAGTCGATTC
>JBDHHZ010000365.1:0-3803 GCA_039589115.1 Gemmatimonadota bacterium
CGCGCCGGCGCCGGTCTCCACCTGAACCTCGAACCCGGCATCGACCAGCTTCGCCACTTCCTTCGGCACCAGGGCTACCCGGCGCTCCCCGTCTGCGATTTCCTTCGGGACTCCCAGTTTCATCTTCTCATCTCGTTGGCTTGGATCCGATCCTCTCGGCTCTCTGGCTCGCACGCACCTTGATCGCTATTCCACCCATGCAGGCCAGCGCCGTCACTTTCAAGTGTGGGGTGTTCGGGCTCATCTCGCCGGGCGCATGCTCCTCCTGGTCGACTCCTCCCAGGATCCCCAGGCCCCGCACGGTCACCGGCAACCCGGGCGGCACGACTATCTCGATTCCGCCCATCACCGCCACCGCAATCACGTGCGTCTCGCCCGGCGGCAGCCGTGCATCACGGAAATCCAGCTCGACCCCACCCATCACCGCCACAGCGTTCAGCTTGCGCGGCGGCGACCACACTCCCTTGCGCGAGTTGCCGCCCAGCAGCGCCAGCGCCCACCCGCGCCGCGCCACCGGCTCGGCGACCTGAACCGCTGCTCCCACCGGAGCCGCCGGCAGCGCCGCCAGCGCCGGCAGATCGCCGACCAGCTTCACCAGCTGGCCCTGGCTCTCCGCCGTATCCACCTCCGCCAGCCGCTGCTCCAGCACGTCGAGCTCGATATGGCCGGCTGCGAAATGATCGCAGAGCTCAGCCGTCACCCGGTCGCGCTCTTCCGGAGTGGGCATGCTGGCGGCCGGCAATTCATCGCTCATAGGCACTGACTCCCGGGGTCCAGGAGCTCGGTCGTCGACCGCGGCTGCTCTGGTAGAACTGGCCGGAAATGTCGAAGCAGGTTCCGTGCCCGTCAAGGTCAAGCGGGCCGGGCCTCCGCGAAGGCGGCGAAGCCCGCCACGCTCAACGACTTCTCGTTCGGAAGGCGATTGTCGGAGGGCCCCCGCAGATAGATGATCCGGGCTGGCGCGGGACTTTCTGCCCCGGATAGGCATACTCGCACGGCCGGCCCGCTGCCGGCCCGCACTTAATGGATCAGATCGAGGAAGGCGCGGGAGCCCAGAGGGGCCGCCGGTTCGCTGTCCGTCTCGGCGTACTCGTAGAGGCCGGTGGCCTCGATGGATCTGTTGACGGCGCACTGGCTCCATTGAATCACGGGCTGGTCGTCGTTCATGTCATAGTCGGAGTCGCCGCCGCAGAGGTCCTCGTTGCGGTAGTTGGCGTCGACGAAGACGGCGCCGTGGAAGTCGGCGCCCTTCTGGATCTCGACACAGCCCTTCCCGAGGATCAGGCCGTTGAAGGTGAAATCGGTCTCTAGCTCGAACTCGCCGCCTTTTTCGCCGGCCGGCTTTCTGTCGTCCCAATCGATGATGACGACCGCCTGGCCGTATCCGTCGTGGACCTCCACCTCGCCTTGGATCAGGATGATGGGGAAGTAGTTGAAGCAGGGGTCGAACGGGTCGTTCGAGCCCCAGTTGTAGGGATCGCTGGTGTCGCAGACCCACTTCCCGATATCCGGGTCCCAAACATGGCTGGACTGGATGATCGGGTTACCGTCCCTGCCGTCCAGCACCAACTCGGTCGGTTCGCCCCTGATGACGTGGTCGCGCATGATCCTGATGGAATCGTAGGAGAGCTCCCCGAACTGGTCGAAGCTCGAGTCGGCGAGGTCGGAGTCCTCGACCAGCGGCGGATCGCCGGTCACAGTCGCGTTACCGATGGAGATCGCGGTCGTATCCGCCATTATGATCCCTGGTACGTCCTGGCCGGAATCGGGGCAGGTCTCCGACCAACCGTCCGGGACCTCGTCGGTCCCATCCACGAGCGCCCCACCCGAGAGACTGACCTCGCCCCTGATGGTCAACGCCGCGTCGCAGCATAGGCCCAGGCGGTAGCGGCTGCCGGGGCTCGAGGTGATCATCACGCTCACCGTCCGCCGGCCACCCTGCGGACCGGGTGCGCGGCCGTCCACTATCAGACCGTACAGAGCCTGGCCACCACCGGCGTTGTCGAAGCGCATGACCTTGGCGTGATAGCTGGCGCCGCCGGCCAGGGTGCCCCAGCCCAGGTCGACGCTGTCGCCCGGTTCCAGGCCTCGCAGCACGCTGTCGGGCAGCGTCGCCCGCACCTGGTTGACGCCCGCCTCCGCGGCATAGAAGGCGAGGGCCGACTCGCGCATCGCCCGCGCCGACTTCCCCTCTTCCTGGCCGATCCCCACCAACGTGATCGCCATGGCGGCCATCAGGACGAGGACCATGACCACGATCGGGAGCACGAAGCCCGATCGGCCCGCGATCCTCATACGTGTATCGCCCAGTGGCTCTCTCACGGTCGAGTTGCCTCCAAGAGGGACATAGGCTCAATGGCGGCGTTGTGCCTTGTGCTTCGCCTGGGGGAGTCGGCTCAGTCGTTGCTATGTAGGGATAACCATTATGCGGCCAGGCTCGCCGGCTGGCAAGCCCGGGAAAGAAGAAGGCCTGCTCGAGAGCAGGCCCTATCTAGCTGGCTCGGATTCCGGGTCGGCTTACTGGAACAGCTCCGAGAACGTACGGCTTATCAGCATCTCGGCGCCGCCGCCGGCACCGGCGACCTCCGGCTCGGCCCACTCGTCCAGGCCGCTGCCCAGGATGGCACGATCGACGGCGCAGGTGCTGTACCTCACCGTCGCATCGCCGTCGTTCATGTCGTAGTCCTTGTCGCTGTTGCAGAGGCTCAGGTTGCGATAGTTCGCATCCACGAAGATCGCTCCGTAGAAGCGGGAGTCCTCTTCCGGCTCCACGCAGCCTTTGCCCAGGATGACGCCGTTCACCGTCAGGTTCATCTCGAGATCGAACTCGCTTCCCTGCTGGGTGGGCTCATCCCACCTGAGGACGAAGATGCCCTGGGCGTAGCCGTTGTCGAACGTCACGTCGTCGCTGATGCTGACGATGGGGAAGTAGTTGAAGCAGGGGTGGCTGGGATCGGGCGAGCCCAGGTTATTCGGGTCGTCCGTGTTACAGACCGTTTCGCCGTCCACGACCTTCGTCGATGGGTTCGGACTGAACCTCCCGTCATGGAACGTCTTCGCCGCCATGCTCTCCAGGTCCGCCCAGGCCAGATCGCCCAGCGAGTCCCACGTCGCATCGCTCATGTCGGCGTTCTGCGCCAGCGGCGGTACGCCGTCCATCCACGAAGCATCCACCATCTCGAACAGCGTCGTGTCCTGCATCATCACTCCGGGCTTGTCGTGCAGCGCGTTGGTGCACGCATCACCCCAGCCCGGCGGGTTCGCGTCGTGGCCATCCAGTCCGGTATCGTCCTGCAGCTGCACGTGGCCACGCACCGTCACCGCTGCCTCGCAGCACGCGCCGAGCCTGTAGTCTTCGCCCGGCCCGCCCGACCCCACCGTGATCGTCAGGCTCAGCCTCTTGTGACCCGTGACCTGGCCCGGGCCGCGGCCCCGTACCGTGATACCGTAAAGCGTCTGGGCGCCGCCTTCGTTGTCCCACTGCATGGCCACCGGCCAGGTCCTGCCAGCCCAGATCCAGGCTGTCCCCCGGCTCCAGCGAGTCTACCTTCGCCTGGTAGGTGTCCCACTGCGAGTACGTCTGCTGGAGGCCCGCCTCCGCCGCATAGAACGCCGCGCCCGCCTCACGCATCGCACGCGACGACAGCTGCTCGTCCCCCGCCGTCATCATCACCAACACCGCCATCGTGCTCATCAGCATCAGCCCGAACACGATCGCCGGGAGGACGAATCCCTTTCGGTCGCCCGCGAATCTCTTGGACTGCTCAGTCCGCTCTTTCATCGCTGCTATTATCCCTCGCCCG
>JBDHHZ010000366.1:0-3475 GCA_039589115.1 Gemmatimonadota bacterium
TAATACATGGGGCTTCAAGTTCAAATCATGTCTCCTAGCAGCGCCCTAGCAGCCGTTCGGGTCGTTGTCGTTGCGCGTACCCGGGATCGGGCCCTGCACGTCGGGGGGCGGAACATTCGGGTTTGTCTGCCTCTCCCCCAACGAGTAATACAGACGCGCCGGAATCTCCGTGTTACCTGCAGCCGGCGTGAGCGCTGGGATGCAGGTGCGCTTGTAGTCACTCCAGACGTCCTGGTTGAGGAACTGGGCCTTGTACTTCTCCATCATGATCGCATCGAGATCGATGGTGGCCGCGTCAGGTGCGGTCCCGAGATCGATCGTGAAGCCGAGGCTATCCCAGTAGTCCTCCTGACAATCAAGCGCGTTCTGCATCGCCGTCGAGGCGTTAGCCGCTGTACCCGTCACCATCTCAGCTTCGGCGATGATCAGGTAGTTCTCCCAGCACGTGATGATCGGCTGGCCGAAGTCGGCTTCTTGGAACACGTTGAGGTCGGAGGCAGTCTGCGTGCTGGCGCCCACCTGCGAGCCGAAATACAGACCGCCAGCCCCAGGCGCGAAGTAGATGGGTAGACGTGGATCGTCAGTGCCCGGCGTATACACACTGTCCCCATCGACATCGAGCAACTCGACCAGGTACGCGTTACTTCGGATGTAGGTCGAGCGATCAGACTGGAACTGGGACCACAGGTTGCTGTTCTGGACGGCGGTGCTGTGGATCTGCGTCCAGTTGCACGACGCGTCATCGATCCCGCTCCCGGCTGCGGTCAGCGCGCTGCCGTAGTTGGCAGCGCTACTCTCGGCCCAGTGCATGTAGAACCGCGCCTTCAGCGAATAGGCTACCTCTTCCCAACAGGTCGCGTCGCCATCGAAGTTGAAGTCGTTCCCTAAGGGCCCTGCTCCCTGGCCGCTTGTGATGTCGGCGATCGCGCCATCCAGCAGTGTCTGGAGGGCGGCGTAGACGGCTGCCTGCTCGTCCAGAGCTGGGCAGTCGCTCCCGTCCTCTGACTGGCAGGCGGATTTCTCGGGCAGCAGCGCCTCGCTGTAGATCACGTCGCCCCAAATACTAGCGATCGTGCCGATGTTGTAAGCCTCGTGGACTTTGAGGATGCCTTCATAAAGGCGGTCCTCGCGCTCCACTGCCAGATCTCGGGCCAGGCGCAAATCGAGGAGACCGCCCGCACGATATACGCGGTTCCACTCGTTATCAGCCTGGTCCTCGATTATGGCGTTGTAGGTGTCGTAGTCGGTGAACTGCCGGTCGGTACCGGACATCTGCTGCATCCACACCGACGAGATTCGCGACAGCTGCCCCCCGTTGGTGAAGTAAACCACGACCTGGTTCCCAACGAAGAGCTGGTCGATCGTCGCAGAGGGAATCGCGTTCGGGTCGACCTCCGTCGGCTTGACGAAGTCGCAGGCGGCCGTCCACCCCGCCAGGAGGCCGGCGGCGACCGCGCAGCGTACCCATCTTGTGTTACTCATATTGCGCATCTCCTATTCGACCGGGAGAGGGCGCGCTCGGCGGCGCACCCTCTTCCCACCGGTCCTCTCTAGCGTATGAAGTTGAAGGTCACAATAAACGACCGGACCTGCGGATGGTTGAAGTAATCCATTCCGCGGCCGTTGGTCTGACCCCTCAAATTCGTCTCTGGGTCGATGCCCCCATAGTCCGTCCAAGTCTTCAGGTTACGACCGCTCAGCGTCACCTCGATGGTGTTGAAGCCGACGCGGTTTACCCAAGACTGGTCGAACGCGTACGTAACGGACACATCACGCAGCTTCGTGTAGCCGGAATCCTCGATGAACTGGCTGGACGGGCCGTTGAAGCCGCCGCCGATTCCGTTAACGTACCAGCTATCCCAGTTGAGATTGACTTCCGTGCCCGCACCGGGACCGTCGCCCTCGAATACCTGATCGATGCCGTCGACGTGGCCCGCCTCGGTATCAATGTGCGTGCCGTAGCTGAACAGCGCGCCCTTCGTGCCGTTCCACGTGTCTCCGCCCTTCTTGAAGTCGAGCATGAAGGAGACCCGCAGGTTCCTGTAAATGCGGAACGTATTGCGCAGGCTCGCCATCCAGTCGGGGTTCGGGTCGCCTGTGACGCGCAGCTGCGGATCCGCAATCGGGAAACCGTCTGTGTCGATGTAGAGCGCGCCAGGCGCCGCATCCGGGTACAGCGCATCGATGCTGTCGCCGGCGACGAGCGTGCCGCGGCCGAAGCGAACGAAGTCGCGGCCCAGCATCACGCCGAACGGGCAGGGCTCATTAGCATTGAACCCGCAGATGTCATCCGCAATCACGTTTCTGTTGCTCGTGAAGCCGCCCAGACTGACCCACTCGGCGCCGATGAGATCCAGCACCTTGCTGTCATTCTTCGACCAAAGGGCGCCGATCTCCCAGGCAAAGTTGTCGCGCTGGAACGGGATCACGTCGAGGGACACCTCAAATCCCTTGTTCTCGAACTCGGCGCCGTTCAGCGGCTGCGAGGTGAAGCCCGTGCTCGGCGGCACCGGAACGCCGAGGATGGCATCGGTGGTCAAATCGTGGTAGTACGTGCCGGTGAACGACACCCGCGAGTTCAGGAACGCCATCTCGAGGCCCGCCTCGAACTCTGTGGTCTTCTCCGGCTCGATGACCTCGTTCGCACCCTGACCCTGGCGCGCCACGCCCTCGACACCCAAGTAAATCGTCTCGAGACCGACGTCCAGCCAGCCGTCGCCGTACGTCGGAGTCGTGAACCCCGTCAGGTTCATGTACGGGTTCGGCGCTTTGCCCGCTGTGCCGTAGCCCATGCGGAACTTACCGAACGTGAGCCAATGGTCGGCATCGAGGTTCATGAACTTCGTGAATGTCCACGATCCGGCCAGGCTCCCGAACGTGAAGCGGTCGCTCGTCTCCGGCCCGAAGGTCGACCAACCCTCGTTACGGATACGCGCGCTCACGAACAGCTGGTTGTACAGGTCGACGCCCAGGTCGGCGAAGTAGCCGTCCGAGCGGATATTCTGATAGTACTCGTTCGGGATCCGGTCGACCGAGAAGTCGAGTTGTTCGGTCCCGAAGATCACGTTGTCGCCCTGGTTCCGGTTCAGAACCTGCTCCTGCTGCCGGATGTTCCAGCCCAGCGACAGGCTCCCACTCAGGTTCTCGCTTATCGTGTGTTCACCCGAGAACAGGATCGTGTTGTCCAAGTTGAACGTGCGCCAGTTCGTCCGGTACACGCGGCCCAGCGAGGCCGTCGCCGAGCTCTTCGGGAACAGCGCGAAGCGGTCGTCGTTCGCGTAGTCGGCACCGGCGATCCACGACGCGTTCAGCCAGTCGAGCGCCTGCCAGTCCAACCGCACGTTGCCGAACGTCCGGCTGACGTCCGTCTGGTTCAGGATTTCGTTGGCAATCCAGAACGGGTTATCGAAACCACGGCGCTCGCTGAGACTCGTTGGGTTCGGTAGCTGGTAAGAGCGATGCAGTCCCGTTTCCG
>JBDHHZ010000367.1:0-3463 GCA_039589115.1 Gemmatimonadota bacterium
CTTTGCCGTCTGGCATGCCGCGATCGACGCCAGCGTCTCCACGCCCATGCTCATGAAACCGTGCTCGTCGGGCGGCGAGCACTGTACCATGGCAACGTCGAGAGGGACGATGCCCTCCCTGAAAAGTCGCGGGATCTGGTGCAGAAAGATCGGTACGTAATCGCCTCGCCCTTCGTTCACCGCCTTGCGATCGGCGGGCCCCACGAACAGAGAGTTGTGTCTGAAGCTCGACGCCATGCCAGGCTGCGAGAGCGGGTCCTGGCCTATCAGGAGCACGTGGTTGAGCTGCACGTTCTCCAGCTCGTCCTTCCGCTCGGCCAGGGCGCGTACGAGCGCCTGCGGGATGGCGGCGTTGCCGGCGTAGTAGACCCGGTCGCCGCTGTCGATCTTCTGAACGGCATCGCCCAGGCTCTGGAGCTTCGATCTATAGTCATCTAGCCAGTTCATCTTCCCTCACCCCTCGTCGACGAGATCCGCCAGCGGCGTCGTGGGCACTCCCAGGATCGCCCCCACTTTCTCGTTGACCATCTTCCCCTTGTACATGTAGACTCCCGCTGCCAGGCCCGCATCATCGGCCAGCGCACCGCCCAGCCCGTTGCGCATCACGTTCTTCAGGGTCGGCAGCACGGCGTTGGCGAGCGCCCTCGAGGCGGTGCGCGCGACATTGGCGGTCATATTGGGTACGCAATAGTGGATCACGTCGTGGACGATGAAGGTCGGGTCGTCGAGTGTCGTCGGTCTGCTGGTCTCGACGCAGCCTCCCTGGTCGATGGAGAGGTCGAGGATGACGCTGCCCACCTTCATCGCCTTGACCATCTCCTCGGTGACCAGGACCGGTGCGTGCGCTCCCGGGACCAGGATCGCTCCGATGACCACGTCGGCGATCGAGGTGAGCCTGCCGAGCTGCTTCATCCCCGCCACGGCGGTGACTACCTGGCCGGCGAAATCCCTGCTCAGGGTCCGCAGTTTCGTTAGGTCTTCGTCCACCACGATCACGTGAGCACCGCTCGCCAGTGCATGCCGCGCCGCGGTGTAGCCTACGGACCCCGCCCCCAGTATCAGAACGGTGGGTGGCGCGACCCCCGGCACGTTGCCCAGCAGAATGCCGCGGCCTCCCGCGCTGTTCTGCAGGTAGTGGGCGGCGACATGGACCGCCATCTGTCCGGCCATCTCGCTCATCGGCGCCAAGATCGGATGACCGCCCTGCTGGTCCTCGATGATCTCGTAGCCGATGATCGTCGTCTCGAGTTCGCTCAGCCGCTCCACATCTTCCCGCGGCGTCACGGCTAGGTGGTGGAAGGCGCAGATGATGAGCCCGGGCTTCAGGAGGTCGAGCTCCTCCTTCGAGAGGACGCCTACCCGGCAGATCAAGTCAGCTCGCTTGTACGCCTCTTCACTGCTGAAGACGATCTGGGCGCCAACGGCCTCGTACTCGCTGTCGCTGAACCTGGCGGTTAGCCCGGCTTCTTTCTCCACTATCACGGTGTGCCCGTAGTGGCTAAGGCGCGACACCGCATATGGCGAGAGCCCCACCCGGTGTTCCAGGCGATGGGTCTCTCGCGGCACGCCGATAAACATCGCTTTTTCTGCCTCCATTCTGCCGTTTGTCTGGGAGCTAGGGAGCGCTGGTTGAGTTGGGGAGCAATTCAGCAAGGGAGACTGCGAGTTAAAGAGCCACTCCTAGCTCGCAGTCTCCCGCACTCCACTGCTCCCTCACTCTACTAGCGCTCCTTAACTCCCAACCGCTTCCTGGTATGCTTTCTCGCCCCAGGCGAAGGCCTGTTCGTTGAGCTCGAGCAACGCGCAATTGTGTTGGAGCGCCTGGCGCATCGTGGCCAGAAAGCTGGCCTTGGGGAACAGGTTCGTGGCCGCCTGCAGGGCGCCAAGCGCCACCACGTTCTTGACCATCACCTTGCCGAGTTCGGTCGCGATCTGCGTGCACGGCACCCCCGCCATCGTCAGGCTGGAGTCGAGCTGTGGCGGGCTCGGGATGACCGAACTATCGAAGATGACTATGCCGCCGGTCCGGACGTCGGGACCGAACTTCTCCAGGCTGGGAGGGTTGAACGCGACCAGGATGTGTGGTTGTGGCGATGCCGGTGACAGGACCTCTTGCGTGGCGACGTGAACATCGGCGTACGAGGTACCGCCGCGCGACTCGGGTCCGTAGCTGGGGATGTGGGTGGAATCGAATCCTTCGTTTATTGCGGTTCGCGTCGTCAGCATCGCGATGGTCTGCGCGCCGTCGCCGCCCGCGCCGGCGAACTTGATCGCGACATCCTTCTCGTCGATGTGGGCCGGGAAGGATTCGCCGAATCGCTCGGCCGGCTCGGCCGAGCCGCCGATCACCTCAACCACTCCTTCGGGATCGAATCTCGGCGTACCCGGATCGAACCACGGCTCAGTCTCCACGTCCTTCTTGACGCCCAGCGGGAAGACCGGGAGCATGTTCTCTTTCACCCAGGTCTCCGCCTCGGTCGGCGTCACCTTCCAGTGAGTCGGGCACTCGGAGAGTATCTCGACGAACGAGAGGCCCCTGTTCTCGATCTGGAGCTGCAGCGCTTTCTTTATCGCCTTCCTGGCTCTGGTCCGCTGCTTGTTGTCGAAGAGGGCGCAGCGCTCGACGTAGACCGGTCCGTCCAACTGGCCGATGGTCTCCGCCATTTTGATGGGCTCGCCCATGAAGCGGTTGCGACCGGTCGGCGAGGTTGTGGTGCGCTGCTCCATCAGCGTCGTCGGCGCCAGCTGGCCACCGGTCATCCCGTAGATGGCGTTGTTGACGAAGATGAACGTCATGGGCAGCCCCATCTGGGTCGCCTGCATGATCTCCGCCAGGCCGATGGCGGCGAGATCGCCGTCACCCTGGTAGCTGATCACGATTGCTTCGGGGTTGGCCGTCTTGTGGCCGAGCGCTACGGCCGGGGCCCGCCCGTGTGCCGCCTGCGTGTTGCCAACGTCCAGGTAGTAGTACATGAAGACGGAGCAGCCGACCGGCGAAACGGCGATGGTCCGATCCTGGATGCCGAGTTCCTCGATCGACTCGGCCATGTACTTGTGGATCAGGCCGTGGCCGCAGCCGGGGCAATAGTGGGTGGAGTGGCCCTTCAGCCCCTTGCCGTGAGCGTGCCGCTCGAATCGTTCGTAGAAGACGCTCATGCTACTCCCCCGCCAGTCGGCTGATCGTGTCTATGATCTCCTGCTGCTGCGGCAGCACGCCACCGAAGTGCTGGAGCCGGTCGATAGCCGGTGCGTCGTTGATTCCGGCGTGGCTGATGGCCAGGCGCAACTCGTCCTCGAGCTGGCCGCTACCGGCTTCTACCACGACCAAGCCGCGCGCGGTCTTCATCAAGGGCTTGAGGGCCTCGATGGGGAACGGCCAGAGGGTGATGGGCCGGAAGAGCCCGACCTTGATCCCTTGATCGCGCAAGGCCTGCACCGCGCCCTTGGCCATGCGTGCCGGCGT
>JBDHHZ010000368.1:0-3446 GCA_039589115.1 Gemmatimonadota bacterium
GACGGAGGGTAAACAGTGGCTGACCACGATCGTAACATCCATCAGTAACCCGCCCGGCGTAGCAGCTCCTCCCATCGCGGATCCGAATGTAGTTGCACAAAGATCGGCTCGGCCTTGAGCAGTAACGCTCTCCCTTCCCGAAGCTCGACTGCGGTGAACAGCGCGTCGAACGTCTCATCCACCCATCCCAGCTCTGCGAACTTGAGCGCCGCCTGGTAGTGCGATGGAACGCTCAGGTAGTACTCCGCCTCCACCTCCAGCAGGCCCTCCCAACCGGCCGAATCGTAGGCGGCACGCAGGCCTGTGGCGGCGTCCGCGTTTCCGGACTCCTGCACATGTCTGGCGGCCGCATCGGCGGCCTCGTCCAGGCGGCCCGCGGAACGGTGACATTCCCGAAGGACCCTGTACGCCTCACCGTGACTTGGATCCAGGTCGCTGGCCGCCTGCGCTGCTTCGATAGCTGCCTCGCAGCGGCCGAGGTACATCTGAACCCGGGCGACATCGCGGTTCATTAGCGGGGAGAAGGGATCGAGGTCCCGGGCCAGCGTATACGACGCGAGCGCTTCCTCGAGACTCCCGTGCGCGACGAGTACGTCCCCGAGCCAATTGTGGGCTTGGGCGAAGTTGGGGTTGAGCTCGAGTGCGTGGCGCATACCCCGCTCGGCCGCTCCCATGTCCCAGGCTCCATAGAGATGTGCGCCGGCCAGGGCGGCGTGGGCCTCGGCCAGGTTCGGATCCAGCTCGAGCGCCCGGTTCGCATACTGCTCCGCGCGCCGGTAGGCCTCACCCGAACCGACGTCCAGCCCACCGTAGATGCTGCTCATCGTGTACACGTCGGCCAGGCCGGACCATGCCAATGCGAACTCGGGGTCCAGACTGACCGCCTCTTCCAGATAGCCGACGGCGCGACCCAGCGCGTCCGGCGCCCGCGTCCACCACAGCCCGCGACCTCGGTAGTACGCCTCCTGGGCCGCCGGGTCGACCTCCCTCCGCCTGGCCAGCCGCTCTGCCTCCCGCGGTGACAGGGCCAGTCGGACCTCCCGGGCGATCGCCTCGGCGACGCGCGTCTGAAGGTCGAGCGCTTCGCTCAGCCGGCCCTCGTACCGATCATTCCAAAGATGGTCCTCCGGGGATCCGCGGACGAGCTGAACGTTGATCCGCACTGTGTCGCCGGCACGAAAGACGCTTCCCTCGATGAGCGCGTCTACCCCCAGCTCGCCAGCGATCTCGCCGATCGATTTATCGCTGTCCCGGTAGCGATGAACCGATGTCCGTGAAATGACCGTCAGCTCGGTGATCCCGGCCAGCTCGCCGATCAGGATGTCGTGCAAGCCATCGACAAAGTACTCTTGCTCCGGATCGCCCGTCAGGTTGGCGAGCGGCAGCACGGCGAGGGCGCGGATCTCGCCGGCCGTCGAGCGCGTGACCCACCAGACGGAGCCGACCACGGTTAGAACCGCGATGAGCAGCAGGGCGGCGGTGGCGAGGGCGGCGCGCTTCGACAGGTGCAGGCGATGGCCCGGAGCGTCCGGTTCGGAAGCGGCCTCCGAAACGAAGGCCGCCGTGTCTCTCTTCACTCCCTCCGGCGTGACCTCGAACGCCCAGGCGAGGATAAGCGCGATCGGGAAGCCGAGCAGCGTCAGAACGACCAGTAGGGTCAGAGTCCAGACCGGAAGCCCCAGTGCCGGCTGGATGATGTCAGCCGTCTGCAGGACCGCGAAGCTCGCCGCCGCGTAGACGACCGCGACGCGCGCGACGCGACGCTGCTTCAGCTCGGCGAGGAACCGCCTGACTCTCATCAGCGTTCGGTCTCGCTCACAGTTCTACCTCCACCGGTTCGCCGACCCGCGATTCGGCGCGAAGCTTCGTATCGACATAGACCCTGAACGCATCGCCCTTGAGCTGGATGCCCACCTGATGTGACCGGAACGGCAGCCGCGCCAGGTGAAGCGTATCGAGCTCGAAAGGGAACGGATCGACGACGAACGAGTCGCCGCCGCTCGGCCGGACGCCGGCCACGTACTTTACGATCAGATCGTTCACCCAGGAGTGCTGATAGTCGTCGAAGCCGCGGTAGAGCGACGGCTCGCCGGTCTCCGGGTTGTAGTGCTCGTAGCAGTTGGGCCGTGCCGGGTCGCCGTCGTGGAACATCATGTGGATGAACTTGCGGATCAGCTCCACCGCCCGCTCGCGCAGCCCAGGATCGTGCTCGATGGCGACGCGGGCCAGCGCCTCGACCACGTGCGAGTTCGCCATCGGCCAGACCCGGCCATTCCAAGGACAGTTGTGCCGCTTCCCCTTCCATTCAGCGTCGGGGCTGTAGTACGGGTCGTCGACGCTGCTGGAGGGGACGGGGTGGATCGTCCAGAACTCGTCCGGGTTCAGCAGGTGCCAGCGCAGTCCCTCCACCTGCTCCGCTCCCACCAGGTCGGTGAAGAAGGGATAGAAGCAGACGGCCGCCTTGGCGCCCGTGCGCTGCCCGGTGTGCGGGTCGACATCGGAGAACATCATGTTCTCGCCGTCCCACATCGAGCCCATGATCGCATCGCCGATGCGGTCGGCAGCGGCGGCCCAGCGACCGGCGCCGTCGCCATCGTCCAGCCGCTCCGCCATGGTCGCCAGCGAGCGATGTAGCTGGTAGGCATAGACCGTGGCGTCGACACCCTTCAGGCGGATCCGCCTGCCCCAGGTCTCGCTGTCGGCCTCGTCACTCACCGCCATGTAGCGGCCCATGTACTCCTGGCCGGTCTCGTAGTGATCGACCACATCGATCAGGCCCGTATCGTCTTCGTCCCGCTCGCTAGCCAACCACTTGGCATAGAGAGCCAGCGGCTTGTAAACGGCGCGCAGGAATCCGTCGTCGGGATGCACCGCATCTACGGCTAGGGCGGCACTGCCCCAGTCGGCGAAGTAGAAGTCGGTGTGGCCCAGGTGGTTCACATAGATGCGACCGTGCAGCTGGCCGCTCTCCTTCTGATGGGCCAGGAGGTTGAGGATGACGCCGCGGGCGCGGGCCGGGTCAGGCAGCCAGCGCAGCTCGCGGGCGTGGCACTGAGCGCTGTACGCGATCGGCAGGTGGAAGTAGCCGGTGCCCTCGCAGCAGCCCGGGTAGTTGTGATTGCCGATGCCGCCTTCGTGCCCACAGAGCCGCAGTCCGTACAAGCGGTAGTGCCAGTAGCGCTCGATGAAGGGATTGGAGCAGGCAAGCTCGGGGGCGGAGTCGAAGAAGTCGGTCCAGCCCGCCCTGCTAGCCGCACCCGGATCGCCGGCCGGCTCGGGCTCACCCGGATCGTCCGGCGCCGGCGGCGGCGCGTGCTTCTTGATGTGAGCGAGGAGCGGGCTGGTCATCTGCAGTTCGCCGGCGTTGGCCGCACGCACCCGAGCGCGCAACGTCAGAGTCTCTTCTTCACCTGCGGGAACGACCGCGCGCAACAAGGTCGCTGCGT
>JBDHHZ010000369.1:0-3861 GCA_039589115.1 Gemmatimonadota bacterium
AATTCACTCGCTGGACGGCTGGCGGCGAGATCAAGCTGTGGAGTTGGACGGTGGGGGGGCGCGGCGGCCGCTGGCGCACCGATCCCTCGCCGGCGCTGGGTCCGCCGGCGGACAGCGCGGTCTCGCTACCCGGTGGAACGGTGACGGTTGGGGAATCATGGGCCAGAGGCCCTCTTGCCGAGCTGTTTGGCGGGATGCTGGAGGCTGGGGGCTGGTTCCGCTGGCGCGAAGCGGGCTTGTTCTATTATTGGCCGCAGACGTCGTGGCAAGCGGAGGGGCAGTATCATGTGCGGGCGTTGAGGGACCAGTTGGATGTGTGGGTGAAAGGGATGGGAGGCACTCGAGGTACTACTAGGGTGCCGGATCCCGACGTGCCGGAAGGCGTGATCAACACGGCGGATGAGAACTGGTTCCGCGCCGAAATAATCGTGAGGATCAAGGACTTCCACTTCTTCTACTCTTACGAGTACTTCAATGCGGCGACCGGCCCGGTTGACATACCCGGGTTCGTTCGCATTTGACACCCGGCGCGTGGGCCTTGATAGTAAGCACGCACATCGTATGGCAAGCGAGCTGAGGTGACGAAGGGGGGCTGATGATTCGGAGCATGACGGGGTTCGGCGAAGTGCAGCGAGAGACCGAGGTGGGGCTCGTGAGCGTCCAAGTTCGCACGGTCAACCATCGCCACTTCCACACGCATTTTCGCCTGCCGGTGGGTGCCGAGCGTTGGGAGGCCGAACTGACGCAAGTCCTGCGCGAGAGCATCTCGAGAGGTTCCGTTCACTATCGAATGAGCTTCCAGGCCGGGCCTGGTGTGCTGCACCCGGTGCAGGTGGACCATGAACGTCTGAGCGCGTATCTGGCGGCGCTTAGAGAGATCATGCAGCAACACGGGCTCGCCGGAGAAGTGGATATCGGGCTCATGACGCGCTTCGGCGATGTCTTCCAGACACCGCCCGATGAGCTCGAGTTGCTGCCCCTTGAGGAGGTAGCGGAAGCAACGCGGGCGGCACTGGTGATGGCCGTGGATTTGCGCGAGAGGGAAGGGGAAGCGCTGGCGGCCGACTTGCGCGAGTCACTCGCCGCGATGGAAGTCGCCATCCGGGCCATAGAGGCTCGTGCGCCTCGGAGGTTGGTGGAAGAGCGCGACCGTCTGCGGGCGGCTGTGGTCGAGCTGATAGCCGATCCGAAAGTGGATGTGGATGAAGAGAGGCTGGCCCGGGAGATCGCCTACCTGGCGGAGCGCTGGGACATCAACGAGGAAGTGGTACGACTGGCCTCACATATCGAACAGTTCCGTCGGCTGCTGGATGCGGACGGAGCTGAGCCGGCAGGCAAGCGACTGGGCTTTTGGGTACAGGAGATGCACCGGGAGGCGAACACGATTGGGTCGAAAGCCAACGACTCGGAGATCGCGAGCTTCGCGGTCGAGATCAAGACCGCAATAGAGAAGCTGCGCGAGCAAGTAGAGAACGTCGAGTGAAGGCTCTTGCAGTCGCGATCTGCGCGCCATCGGGAGCCGGCAAGACGACCGTTGCCCGAGCTCTGGTCGAGGCGAGCGACGATCTGGTCTTCTCGGTCTCAGCCACTACGCGTCCCGCTCGGCCGGGTGAGCGGCCGGGGTGCGATTACCACTTCGTCAGCGATGACGAGTTCGAGTCTTTGATCCAGGATGGCAGGCTCGTCGAGTGGGCGGAGGTTCACGGCGACTTCTATGGCACGCCGCGTGCCAATCTGGACGAAGCTCAGAATCAGGGCGCCGTGCTGATCCTCGATATCGACGTTCAAGGCGCTCGCCAGGTGGCCGAGGCTCTGCCCGAAACCGTGACGATCTTCTTGCTGCCGCCTTCCTTCGACGTGCTGATGGAGCGACTGCAGCTGCGTGCCAGCGAGGACCCCGGCCGCCTGCGTCGCCGCCTGGAGACGGCGAAGACGGAGCTCGCTTGCGTCGACGAGTTCAAGTTCGTGGTGATAAACGATAGGCTCGAGGACGCCGTGCAACGGATCCGGGCGATAATCACGGCGGAGGGACAAAGCCTGATCCGTAGCGCTGCGGAGGTAGACGAGCTGGTCAAACACCTCCTGCAGAGGCTCGAGGACGAGAGCGCCTGAGCCAGCCCTTCCACGCGGCGGGCCCATCGTGTACCTTTGACCGTTCGCTGGAACCCTAACCTGCTAGATAATCGAGACGAATGAAGGTTTTCACTCCTTTTGAAGTCGCCGAAACTGCGGCCGGCAACAAGTACCTGGGTGTGCTGGTGTCGGCGCGATATGCCCGTGAGATCAACGCCCTTCGCCTCGGCGCATCTCCCTATGGGCCGAAGAAGCTGACGACCCAGGCCCTGGAAGAGCTGACCTCCGGACAGATCGAGTTTCGTTTGGTGAAGCGGCGCCGCTCGGCGTCGTAGGCCAGTCTGATGCGCCCGTTCGACGGTAAGCGGGTGCTGGTCGGCGTATCCGGTGGGATCGCCGCCTATAAGACGGCAGAGCTCGTGCGCCGGCTCGTTCAGGCCGGCTCAGAGGTCCAGGTCATTCTGACAAGCAGCGGAGCGCGGTTCGTCGGACCGACGACGTTCGAAGGTCTGACGGGTAGGCCTGTACATCAGTCGCTCTGGGAGGGCGCGCTTCAACACATCGAGTTGGGGCGCTGGGCCGACGGGATCGTTGTCGCTCCGGCCACCGCCAACCTGTTGGCGAAGCTGGCGGTGGGTATCGCCGATGACCTTCTCACCACCACTCTGCTGGCGGCGCCGCAGCGCGCCGTTCTCGCTCCGGCCATGAACACTCGCATGTTCGATCACCCCGCCACGCAGCGCAATCTGGATGCGTTGCGCGAGCATGGCCACGCGATCGTGGGACCTGCATTCGGCGAACTGGCCGAGGGAGAGGAAGGTTGGGGTCGCATGGTCGAGCCGGAGGTGATCCTGGCGCACGTGGGCCGTGCGCTCGAGACGCAGGGCCGCTGGCGTGACCAGCGCATTGTAGTCACTTCTGGCCCGACCTGGGAGCCCCTGGACGCTGTCCGCTTTCTGGGCAATCGCTCATCCGGCCGCATGGGCCATGCAATCGCTGCCGCCGCCTGGCGGCGCGGGGCTGATGTGGTTCTGGTAACTGGGCCCTCGCATGTGCCCGCACCACCCGAGATAGACAACGTTCACCTGGTCGAGACCGCTGAGCAGATGGCTGACGCGATGGGCGAAGCGCTGGGGGATGCCGCGGCGCTGTTCATGGCCGCCGCCGTCGCCGACTTCCGGCCGAGCTCGGCCAGGGAGGACAAGATTCGCCGCTCATCCGGCATGATCTCTATACCGGTCGAGGCGTGTCCCGACTTGCTGGCGACGACCGGCAAGAAGGCGCCGGACGATTGCGTGCGGGTAGCGTTCGCGGTCGAGATCGGCGAGGATGGCATCGAGTCCGCCAAGCGCAAGCTGGCTGAGAAGCAGGCTCATCTTATAGTCCTGAACGATCCGAGCGAGCCGGGCGCTGGATTCGAGGTGGACACCAACCGGGTGACGATTATCGATGCATCTGGAGCAGCGGATACGCTGCCTCTGATGCTGAAGACGGATGTAGCCGACGCGATTCTCGATCGAGCTGAGAGCTTCCTGCCAGGTGAGTGAGATGCCAACGCGGCGCGACCTCTTCGTTCGCTACCTGAAGCAGCGGACCGAGTTGGGCCAGCGGGAGCTGTACCTAGAGGAATCGACGGCCGACCAGTTGTTCGAGCGGCTGGCGACATCGGTGTCAGGCGCTGCGGCTCCGGCCCCGGCGACGAGCGTGCCGACTGTTCGGGAGGCCTCGGCGGGCGATGTCCAGAGCGGCGACGCCTTCAGCGCGTTGCGCGCAGAGGTGCTCGGCTGC
>JBDHHZ010000369.1:3870-5614 GCA_039589115.1 Gemmatimonadota bacterium
CCGGCTGGCGGAAGGCCGCACAACGGTGGTCTTCGGAGAAGGCGATTCGCGGGCCGACTTGCTGGTGGTGGGCGAGGCGCCGGGTTACGAAGAGGACCGCTCGGGCCGGCCTTTCGTGGGCCCGGCAGGCAAACTGCTGGACAAGATGTTGGCTGCCATCGGGTTCCAGCGCGACGAAGTATTCATTTGCAACGTGCTGAAGTGCCGGCCGCCGAACAACCGCGATCCGGTAGTAGATGAAGTTGCCGCCTGCAAGCCTTATCTTCGCAAGCAGGTGGAGCTCGTGGCACCGAAGGCGATCTGCGCCTTTGGGCGCTTCGCCGCTCAGACGCTGCTGGCCAGCGAGCTCTCACTGACGCGCCTGCGTGGCGCCGAGCATGAGTTCATGGGGATCCCAGTCATCGTGACCTACCATCCAGCGGCCTTGCTGAGAAACCAGCAGTGGAAGAGACCGGCGTGGGAGGACCTGAAGCTGCTACGTCGCATCTATGACGCAGCGGGTGGTCGAACTCCGGGAGGCGATCGTGGCTGATCGGGTACTACCGGGCGAACGGCCCCCCGGTGACGGAGACGGGCGGTACGACGCCTTCGGGGATCGCAAGGCGCCGTGGTCACCGGAGGCGGAGATCTCGGTGCTGGGCGGCATGCTGATCGATGCCGACGCCGTGGCCAGGGCGGTGGAGCTTGTCGACGAGAGCATGTTCTACCGCGAGGCGAACCGCCGGCTCTACCGTGCGATGCGGCGACTATTCGAGCGCGGGGAAGCGATCGATCCGGTCACGCTGACGGACGAGTTGCGCGGCAGCGGAGAGCTCGATTCCGTCGGTGGTCCTGCCTATCTCGCCGAGCTGATGGAAGCGGTCCCCACCGCGGCGAACATCGAGTATCACGGCAAGATCATCCGTGATAGAGCGTTGCTGCGGCGTCTGATCGAGGCGTCGACGGATACGATCCGTGATGCGTTCGATGCATCCGGCGATTCCGTTGAGGACACGATCGATCGTGCGGAGCAAAGGATCTTCCAGGTCTCGCAGGCGGGCCAACGCAAGGGATTCGTCTGGATCAAGGAGATCCTCTGGCCGGCCTTCGAGAACATAGAGAAGCTGCAGCAGGCAAAGGGCGCCGTCACCGGCGTGCCGAGCGGTTACCCGGATCTCGACAACCTCACCGCCGGCTTCCAAAGGTCCGAACTGACCGTGGTGGCGGGTCGCCCCGCGATGGGGAAGACGTCGCTGGTCCTGAACATCATGCAGCACGCCGCCATCGAGCACGGCACTTCCGTAGCCTTCTTCTCGCTCGAGATGTCCAAGGAAGCGATCGTGCAGCGCTTCCTGTGCGCGGAAGGGCAGGTCAACTCGTCGAATCTCAGGCGTGGCAGGCTCACGGAACAGGAATACATGCAGCTGGCGACGGCTGCGGGCCACCTCAACACGGCACCCATTTGGATCGATGACACCGCGGCGATTACGGCTCTCGAGTTGCGGGCCAAGGCGCGCCGACTTCGCGCCGAAGTTGATCTCGGGTTGATCGTCGTGGATTACCTTCAGCTCATGCGCGGGCCACGATCAGAGAACCGCGTGCAGGAGATCAGCGCCATATCGGGCGCGCTCAAGGCGGTGGCCAAGGAGCTGGATGTGCCCGTGATCGCGCTCTCCCAGCTGTCGCGAGCTCCCGAGCAACGTGGCGAGCATCGGCCGCAGCTCTCGGACCTGCGCGAGTCGGGCGCCATCGAGCAGGACGCGGA
>JBDHHZ010000370.1:0-3432 GCA_039589115.1 Gemmatimonadota bacterium
CTTCCCGAGGAAGAGGGATAGCAGGGCGCGGAAGAACCCCGACATTCGACACTCGAGTACTACACGACGTCCGACTCCCAACTTTCGACGTTCGGCGAGCCATGAACGTTGGCCGTCGGTAGTCGAACGTCGGTCGTCGGGCAGTACTCGGAAGTCGGCTGTCCGCTGCTGGCTGTCGATTGTCGGTCTTTTCCCCCAAACCTGCCGGCCCCTTGTCGCCTGCCGCCCTTGGGGCTTATCGTCGAAGTTTTATATTCCTAGGCTTAAGCCCAAAACGCCCAGTGACGAGCTTGTAGAAAGGGGCACAGTTGTATGAGCACGGCCAAGGCCGATTCCGGGAAGAAGCCGCTCCTCAGCACCCTTCCGGGTGACGATGTCCGGCAGATCATGTGGCGGTTCAGCGATCGCTACGACCTCCAGATGTTGGTCCAGTCCGCCCGGGCGGTGGCCCGCGGGCCCGTGGCCCGTCTGGTGGCCGAGGGCGCGCGCAACACCCACGAGTGGACGGCGGAGAAGAACACGCTGCTCGACGCATACGACGGGGCGGGCATAACGTCGGTCTTTCTCGAGCCGGAGTACGGCGGATTCATCGAAGGTCCCAAGAACCTGGCGCTGGCGTTGGCGGCGTTGGAGCTGGCGTGGGTGGACGGCGGCGCTGCCACCGGTGCGATGGCCGGGCATCTGGGTCTCTCGCCGATCCACGAGAAGGGGACGCAGGAGCAGCGCGAGGAGTACATGCGCCGCTTCGCTCCGCCGCAGCCGGGTGAGGATCGGACGATAGAGCGCAGCGCCTTCGCGCTGACGGAGCCGATACCCTACGTCGGCGTTGATACCGGTGTGCTCAACGGCAAGGCCACGGTCAAGGAATGGAAAGAGGGCGAAGAGCCGATCCTTCACATCGAAAAGCGCGGTCGCTTCATCACGAACATGGCGTTCGCCAACTTCGTCTCGGCCGCCGTCGACTCGGGGGACGATCGGATCAAAGGCAGTTGCATGGTGATCCTCGAGGAGGGCGATCCGGGCACCTACGACCGGGGAACTCCCACCAAGAAGCTCGTCCACCAGCTTTCGGCGACCAGCGATCCCGTCTTCAGCCAGGATATCCCCGCGAGCCGCATCATCGGCGGCTACACCGTGGAAGACGGCGTCATCGTCCCCAACTACAACCACGGCGAGATCATCGAGTCGGTCTTTCGCCGTACCCGGGTCACGGTGGGACTGATGACCGCAGCCAAGCTCCTCTCGGCGGTCGAGCCGGTCATCCGCTACCAGCGCGGCCGCTTCCGCGGCGGCGAGTCGGATAACCCCGGAACGCCGCGGCACGAGCTGGGCCTGCAGCAAAAAGAAGACACGCTGCACCGCCTGGTGGACATCTGGGCGACTGGAGAGGCCGGCACCTCGCTGGGCTTCACCGCTGCGCGCCTCTTCGACGAGCTCGATCCCCTCGATCACCGGCGCGATGAGATCTTCAAGGAACACGACATCCCCAAGGGCAGGAAGGGAATCCGCGCGCTGGCCGCATGGACCGACCGGGCGGTGGAGTACGTGCGCCTGGCCGCCAAGCCCGAGGGCGAACGGGACCAGGCTCGTTTCCAGGAGCTCGAATCGAACGAGCTGATCCAGTACCTCGTGAAGGACGCCCTGGCGAACGTGCTGTGTCCGGCGGTCAAGCTCTGGAACACCGGTCATGGTGCGAACACGATGCGCGAAGCGGTGAGCCTGATGGGCGGCTATGGCATCACCGAGGACTGCCCGGGCTTTCTGCCGCAGAAGTGGATGGACGCGCAGCTCGAAGCGACATACGAGGGCCCGGAAGCCGTGCAGCGGCGGCAGCTCAGCTTCACGATGGCCGGCGCGATCTTCCTCGCCCAGTTCGAGGAGTGGATCAAGGAGATGCGGGCGATCGCCGCTGCACGGCCAGGCTCCGGCGCCTGCACCCTCGCCTCGGCGATGGAGCTCTGGGACTGGACGCTTCGCCATCTGATGGAAGCGAAAGATGCCGACGGCAGCCCGCTCTACAAGAGCCACCGGCAGGGCGTGACCTTCCCTATGGCCGATGCGCTCTGTTGGCTGCTCGCATCGCGCTGCCAGATCATGGATCTGATGGAGCTCGAGCAGAGAGGCCCCGAGAACCCGAGCCTGGCCGAGGGGCTGGCGGGCTTCGTCAACTTCTTCAGCGACCTGTGCCACGTTCAGGCCGCCAGCGCGGGCGGCGAAGTCGGACGCATCTGCTCGAGTCTGGTGTTCGGCTACAACGAGCATCCCACCTGGACCTCGGACAGCGATCGTGTCTACAGCGCCGAAGAGGTGGCTGCCCTGGAGAACGTGATGCCGGGGCTGTGTTCCTGTGCGATCGATGTCGTTGATGAAGATGGGGCGACTCCGCTCAAGCGAGGTCCCTGCGTTCGCTTCGATGGCTACGAGTCGTTCACCCTGCGACGCAACAAGCTGGACGGTTGTCTGACGGGATCGCGCCTGGCCAAGGACAACGCAGCCCAGGCGGTAGCGGTCGTGACGATCCCCGAGGCACTCGATTACCCGCAGTAGCGAGCCTAGCGACTCGCACGAACGAGATGAGATGACTGACGTCGAGCGCCAGAGCATGGAGGTCGATATCGTCTGCGTCGGATTCGGTCCGGCGACGGGCGGGTTCATGACGACACTCTCGCGGGCGATGCAGGATCCCGAGACACAGCCTTTCCTGATGAGCAAGGCGATGCCCGGTATGCCGCTGCAGGTCATCTGCTACGAGCGTGCCGACGACATTGGCTTCGGTGTCTCCGGGGTCGTGACTCGCGCCCGCGGCATCGGAGCGTCGTTCCCCGATCTCGAGCCCGGCGAGATCCCCATGGCCCACGAGGTCACGCAGGAGAAGCTCGTCTACCTGAAGGATCCGGTCGGAGCGAGCCGGCGTACCAAAGGCGTTAAGGGGCTCGATGCTGCCATGGCCAGCCTGAAGCTGATGGGCAGGGGTAAGGCACACGCGGTCGAGCTGCCCTACATCCCCGACTTCATGCGCAAGGAGCCGGGGCTGGTCTTGTCGATAGGCCAGTTCAACCAGTGGGTCGGGTCGCTGCTCATGTCCTCCGGACTCGTGCAGATCTGGCCCGGTATGCCGGTCATCGAGCCGCTGATCGAGGGCGACGGTGTGGTCGGCGTGAGGCTCGTCGATCAGGGGACCGACCTCTCGGGTAACCCGACCGACGGCTTCATGCCCGGGATGGACGTTCGTGCGGCGCTTACCGTGGCGGGCGACGGGCCGGTGGGCCCGGTGGGGCGCAGGCTCGATGAGCACTTCGGTCTCCCCGAAGACCACCACCAGCGCGAGTGGGCGGTTGGGATGAAGATGGTGGTCGACCTGCCGGAGGGTTGCCCGCTGGAGCCGGGCACTGTCTTCCACACGATCGGCTACCCGGAGCCGGAGATCTTCGG
>JBDHHZ010000371.1:0-3431 GCA_039589115.1 Gemmatimonadota bacterium
CCCATTGTCGGTAACTCCCACGCCAGCCAACTCGTAACGGATCCGCATCCGCGGGCCCCGCAGCATGCGACCGTAGAAACGCTGATCTCTATCGGGGATTCGGCCGCCGTACGCTCTTGCGATAGCGACCGAGTCCTTGGCTTCGATCGCACGAATGAGCGCAGCGACGACTCGGTTCACCTGTTGGCGCTCGCTCTCGCTGGCCGGGCTGATAGCCGGGGGATCCTCATCTCTGGTTGCTGGCGCATCGCTGACCGCGCCGGGCGCTTCAACTGTCGCCGGTGCGTCTGTGGCTGGGGCCGCCTGCGCGGCGGCGGCGCCTACGGCCGTTTCGCCGCCAGATGCTGTGGTCGTCTCCGACTCGGTATCCGACGCCACCGCAGCGACCTCCGACTCCTGTCGTTCGGCCGCACCAGCAGTTGTGTCGTCTGGTTCGGTAGCGGCGATCGCCGAGCTGTCGGTTTCTTCCGCGATAGGCGTTTCGCTTTCGCCGAGCCCTTGCGGCTCCTGTTCGCTAGTCCAGGGCCGCAGTTCCGGAAAAGCCCAGAGCGCGGCGGCAGCGGCGATCATGGCGAGCGCTGCCAGGGCGACGGCGCGGCCCGGCTTCCGGTCTCGCGGACCTATCCGTTCCGTTCGCGTCGTAGGAGAAACGCGCGCCGTGCTTGGCGTGATCACCGTGGGCGCGGTGGCCGCCGCTTCGACATCGCCCTGCACGCTGCGGAGATCGGCGGCGAGCGCCTCGGCGCTCTGGTAGCGTTCGGCCGGGTCTTTCTCGAGGGCCCGCAGGATGATCGCCTCTAGCCTGCGCGGGATATCGAGGCCGCGCTCAGAGAGAGACCGTGGCGCTTGGGTTTCGATCTTGTGGCAGATTCCGCCCAGCGTCGGAGCTTCGAATGGGGACTCGCCGGCCAGCAGCGTGTAGAGCACTCCGCCAAGGGCGAAGACGTCGGCGCGATGGTCCACCTGCTTGCCCGCCACCTGCTCCGGCGCCATGTAGAGCGGCGTACCGAGCGACATGCCGGTTCCCGTGATCTGCGAGCCTGCGAGTCTAGCGATCCCGAAGTCGACGATCTTGAGGCTATCGTCCGGGGTGATGAGCAGATTCGCCGGCTTGATGTCGCGGTGCACGATCTCGCGGGCGTGGGCATAGCTCAGGCCATCGCAGACCTGAAGCGCGTAGCGCAGGGCCCGCGACGGAGCGAGAGTGCCGGCCATGCCCAGCACTTCTCCCAGGTCGGTGCCCTCCAGATACTCCATCACGAAATAGGGGAGGTCGTCCTCTGTGCGACCGGCGTCGAAGACGGTGACGATGTGAGGATGTTGGAGCTGCGCTACGACGCGTGCTTCGCGATTGAACCGCTCCATCGCGTCGGGGTCGTACTGCGCCCAGGCCAGCACGACCTTGATTGCCACGTCGCGGCCGAGCTCCGGGTCCCGGGCTCGATATACGACGCCCATCCCGCCTTTCCCGAGCGTCTCCACCACTTCGTAGCGACCGATGCGCTGCGCCATGCTGCCAAGCTAAACACCTACCGGAACGCCGGTCAATCTCTCGCGCTCCGCGCGTTGTCGGGCCTTCTGGCCGGCCCTAGATTGGCTCGTGAGGTGGACCCTGAATAACCGGCCCGTTGCGCCGCACCGGATCCAGGAGGTGAACATGCGTCCCATCGCTTTCCTGTCGCTCGCAGTCTTGTCGCTCGCCGCAGCTCCGGACATCGCCGAAGCGCAGGAAACGGCGCGGCCGGGCCCCAAGATGCGTGTCGCCGTCATGGAATCCATGTGGGATCCGGGCATGTTCGAGGCGACTGGGGTCTTCGGTGCCGCCGGCTACTCCTATAACTCGAGCCTCGAGTCCTACGCCCAGGGTCTGACCGAGATGATGGTCGCCGAGCTGCTGGAGAGCGGTCGCTTCGTCGTGGTCGAGCGGCAGGCGATCTCCGACGTGCTTGCCGAGCAGGACCTGCAATACAGCGGTGCTGTGAATCCGGAGACGGCGGTACAGGCCGGGCGCGTGGTGGGCGCCCAGTACTTCATTCGTCCCGTGATCACCACGTTCAGCTACGGAGAGAAAGGTCGTGGCGGTGAAGCTGCCGTCACGGTGCCCAGTGACATCCCGGTCGCCGGGGGCATAAGGATCGGTGGTGGCAAGAAGAAGGTCGAGGCGCGATTGGTCATCGACAGCCGGATCTACGATGTGCAGACGTCTCAGATCACCAACTCGGTTCAGGGCGAAGGCTCTGTGGAGCGCAGTTCGTCACACATCGGCCTGGACAGCGAGGTCCTCGACGTCAGCACCGAAGGCTTCAACGACACGCCGCTGGGAGAAGCGACTCGCGCAGCGGTGGAAGAGGTCGTCGCTAACCTAATAGCCGAGCTCGGCGACCAACCCTGGCAGGGCAGTGTGGTGACGGTCCGCGACGGCCAGGTCTACATCAACGCCGGCAGCGAGTCGGGGATGCAGATGGGCGATGTCCTGGAGGTGTCGCGCGTCGGCGAAGAGCTCGTCGATCCCGAGACCGGGCTCAACCTGGGCCAGATCGAGGATACGCTCGGGCGGCTGGAGGTGACCAGCGTGCAGGAGAAATTCTCGATCGCCCGCAAGGCGAGCGAGTTCTCCTGCGATCGGGGCGACATCGTCCGCTTTGTATCGGGCGGTTGATGGGAGTTCGGTAGGGAGGTAGGGAGCGCTAGTAGAGTGAGGGAGCAGAGGAGTGCGGGAGACTTCGAGGTTGGAGTTTACCTCCTAACTCGCAGGCTCCCTTGCTCAATTGCTCCCCAACTCAATCAGCGCTCCCGACCTCCCTACCTCCCACCAACTACCGTGTATGCAGCTCGATGACGTCCCCGTCCACCAGAACGTGCTCCTCACCGACGCGCTGTCCCTGAAAGCGTCCCGATTTTCCCCACAGCCGTCCGTACTTGAAGTTCTCGAGGATCTCCTTGTGGATCTTGCGAGCGAGGTCGTGGACCGTGCTGCCGGTGGGGAGGACGAAGGGCTCGCGAAGGTCCGCTTCCTTGCCCGGCATCTTGGTAAACACTCTGGTGATCCGCATGGTATCGAACAGCGCTCGCTTGAACTCGTCCAGCCCTTTGCCTTCGTTCACCGATATAGCGCAGATCGGCATCCGTTCGCCGAACCGCTCCTGGACTTGCTGGAGCACTGTGGCCGCGCCTGGTGCCTCGGCCTTGTTACCAACCAGCAGCGTTGGGATGCAGACCTCGAAACCCTCCCGTTCATCGGGCACTTCGCCGATCAGCACGACGTCGCGGGCCGTCAGCGCCTCGACGATGAAGGCGAGCGCTTCCGCGGCGAGCTCGTCCGATAGATCGGCGACCAGCACACAGGCGTCGGCCCTGCGGGTGAGGTCTGGGATCCAGCCGACGTCGAAGTCCTCGGACCAGGCCGGCGCGTCGATCAGCTGGATCTGGAT
>JBDHHZ010000372.1:0-7350 GCA_039589115.1 Gemmatimonadota bacterium
GGGTTCCAGTCGGAGAATCGCTTGATCGCCGCCGTGAACCTGCCCGGCTCGTACGATGGACTGCGCACGCGTGACTTCATGGTCAGCTTCCTGGCCCGGGCCCACTCGATCCAACAAGTGCAGTCCGCCGCCGCCGTCAGCTCGAGGCTCATCGTCGGAGGCAATACCGGACTCGGCATTCTGGCGGCGGGCCGGCCCGAGGACCCCGACCAGGACGTGCCGTGGGCGACCTGGCGACTGGCTACCGGCGAGTATTTCCGTACGGTCGGATTGCCGCTGCTCAGAGGCAGGACCTTCACCGAGCGGGATGAGATCGACTGGGGCGATCCGTTCAGCAGACCGCTGCGCGTCGTCATCAGCCAGAGGCTGGGCGAGCTTTTGTACCCGGGAGAGGATCCGCTCGGACGTGAGGTGATCCTCTGGAGCGGACAGGGTGACCTCCCCGCCGAGGTCATCGGCGTGGTCGGAAACATGCGCGAGCGGGGGCTCGATGTAGATCCGACCCTCGCCGTCTACCTCCCGTACTACGGATCCAGCTTCTCTCCCATCAATTTCGTGTTCCACACGGGGTCCGACCCCACGAGCATCGTTCCGGCCGTGCGTTCCATCCTCGCCGAGCTCGATCCGAGCTTGCCGCTCTCCAACATTCGGACCGTCGACGAGGTCGTCGGCGACTCCATAGCCGCCAGACGCTTCAACGTCCTCTTGCTGGCGATTTTCGCCGGCGTTGCATTGCTGCTGGCGCTCGCCGGGATCTACGGCGTCCAGTCCTACTCGGTCGCGCGGCGCACCTCGGAGATCGGCATTCGTGTCGCCATCGGCGCCAGCCCCGATAGAGTCCTCAAGCAGATCGTCTCTCAGGGTATGCGCCCGGCGATCGTCGGTATCGTCCTCGGCCTGGCAGGAGCCCTCGCGCTCTCCCGCGTCATGGCCAGCCTGCTGTTCGGGATCGCGCCTCAAGATCCGATCACCTACGTGGTCGTCGCGTTCCTGCTCGCCGCCG
The DNA here is from genome assembly GCA_039589115.1 of Gemmatimonadota bacterium. Classification (GTDB taxonomy): domain Bacteria; phylum Gemmatimonadota; class Gemmatimonadetes; order Palauibacterales; family KS3-K002. The sequence continues at coordinate 1,004 of JBDHHZ010000372.1, forward strand.
CGGCGCTCATCTCCTGCTACTTGCCGGCGCTCCGCGCCCTGCGCGTCGACCCCGTAACGGCTCTGCGGCAGGAATGATAGACCGGGCGGCTTCCCGCGACCGTCCGGGCGCCGCCCGTTCTTTCTCTTGACAATCTACAGGAACGGCCCCACTCTACTCTAGATCATCTACAGGAGTGGACATGCCGGTTTCCAAGTCGAAGTCCGACCTTCTCCAGGGCACGCTCGACATGCTGGTCCTCAAGATCCTCTCGCTGGAGCCGTTGCACGGCTGGGGGATCTCGGAGCGAATCCAGCAGATGTCGGAGGACGTATTTCAAGTGAACCAGGGCTCGCTCTACCCGGCGCTGCAGCGGCTGAAGCGGCGGGGCTGGATCACGTCGGAGTGGCGGGTGACGGAGAACAAGCGGCGAGCCAAGTACTATGCGTTGACGGCGGCTGGGCGGAGGCAGCTTGAGGCAGAGAGGCAGGCCTGGGCGCGCTCGTCATCGGCGGTCGAGCGGATCCTGCGTGTAGCGTTCTGAGTTCTGGCGGATCGAAGGAAGGCTGATATGAAGTGGGCAGCGTATGTGGCCGAGGCGTTCAACGCCCTGTTCCGTAGGAAGAAGACGGAAAAGGAGTTGAACGAAGAGGTGAGCTTTCACCTCGAGATGGAGATCGAGAAGAATGTTCGGGCGGGGATGTCACGCGAGGAGGCACGCAGGGTGGCTCGCGTTCGATTCGGCGGTGTGGAGCAGGTGAAGGAAGAGGTGCGAGAGGAGCGGGGAGTGAAGCCGTTGGAGGACTTGCTGATCGATCTGCGCTACGCGTTGCGGCAGGTTCGGAGGAGCCCCGGCTTCGCCGCCGTTGCGATCCTCACTCTGGCGCTGGGGATCGGGGCGAACACGGCGTTATTCAGCGTCCTGCGCAACGTGATCCTCACCCCGCTCGGCTATGACCAACCGCAGCAGCTGGTGCGGCTCTATCAGGCGTTCTTGGAGAACCCTGACGGGAAGAACTGGGTGTCGGGCGCTGCGTTCCTCGATTACCGTGAGCAGCTCGACGGCCTGGAGAGCGCGGCGGCGATCTACAACTACAGGGATCGCGGGTTCACGCTGACGGGGTTCGGGCCGCCGCGGCGCGTCAGCATGATGCTGGTCAGCTCCGACTTCTTCCAGGTCTACCACACGTATCCCGTCATCGGCCGTGGGTTCTACAGGGAGGAAGAGCGGGGTTCCGCTCGGATCGCCGTGATCAGCCACCGTTTGTGGACGGCGCTCTCGGGAGGCGACGCGGGCATTCTCCAGCAGCGACTGATCTTGGACGGTGATGCCTTCGAGGTGGTCGGTGTGATGCCCGAGGACTTTGTCGATGTGGTCGGCGGCGACGTCGATCTCTGGATCCCGCTGGAGCTCCAGGACCAGAACGCTACTCAGAACCGGGGGAACCACTACCTGAGCGTCGTGGCGCGGCTCCGCCCCGACGTCTCGCTCGGGGAAGCGCAGGCGCAGCTGGAGGCGCTCAGTCGAAGTCAGGCCGAGATGTACCGCGGCCACGAAGACTGGACGGCCCGATTCTATCCGCTGCATGGGGACCTGGTCGGAAACACGAGCACGATGCTCTTCGTTCTGCTCGGTGCGTCGGGCCTGGTCCTGCTCATCGCTTGCGTCAACGTGGCCAGCCTGTTCATCGCGCGAAATATCGTCCGCGAGCGCGAGATCGCGCTCAGGGCGGCGCTGGGCGCCGGCAAGTTTCGGCTTACCCGCCAGCTGCTCACAGAGAGCCTGGTCGTCGGGCTGTTCGGTGGGCTCGCCGGCCTCGCCGTGGCCTATTGGGGCATGTCTGCCTTGCTGCCGCTGAGTTCCGATGCACTGCCCCGCGCGCATGAGGTCTCCTTCGATGCGGCGCTCTTCGCCTTCGCGCTCGGCGTCAGCCTGTTCACGGTGCTGATCTTCGGACTCGCACCGGCGCTTCAGTTCACCAGCCCGAACCTCGACCAGGCCATCCGGGAGAACCCGCGCACCAGCACGGGTGGTACCCGGAGCAAGCGGATGCGCGATGTACTGGTCACCAGCCAGATCGCGCTGGCTCTGGTGTTGCTGGTGGGCGCCGGACTCTTGATGAGGAGCCTGCTCAATCTGCAGCGAGTCGACCTGGGGATCGGCTCGCACAACGTGATGACCTTCGAGGTCCATCTCGGCGGTACGCGCTACACCGACGCGGAGAACGAGGCGGTCGGCGCCGTCTCGAAGCTGCCCGTCTCCGACGTCTACAACACGTGGTCGTTTTCGTACATGTCGCCGGAAGGCGAAGTTCTCCGGCACCAGGGCTGGGCCGACTTTCGCATCATCGAGGGCGACTACTTCGAGGCGCTCGACATCCGTTTGCTGAGCGGCAGGCGATTCGAGAGCACAGATGTCGCCGGTGCGACGGAGGTCGCGATCATCAACGAGAGGGCGGCAGAGCTGTTCTTCGAGGGCCGCGATCCTCTGGGTCAGCTGATCGCGGCGGACCGCCGCTGGACCGTCGTGGGTGTGGCAGAGGATGTGGCACACGACCACCGCGGGAACGCGAATCCGATGGTCTACCTCTCGCACACGCAGTTCGGGGACGACCGTAGCTGGGCGTTGAGCCAGGTCGCCTCGACGACCCTACCCCGTAGGGATCTGGTCGCCGCTACCCGCCAGGTGTTGGCGGCCATCGATCCGGAGCTCGTCGTCCACAACGTCCGATCGATGCGAGATGTGAAGGCCGGCGCCATCGCACGCGAGCAGTTCGCCGTCCTGCTCCTGGGGCTCTTCGCCGCCATGGCGCTCTCCCTCGCCGTGGTCGGCATCTACGGCGTCATGGCCTACAACGTCAGCCGCCGCGCCCAGGAGTTCGGGATCCGGCTGGCCATGGGGGCCAGCCCGGGGAAAATACGGAGATCCGTGTTCCTCCACGGGGCGCTGATGGTGGGCATGGGAATCGCGGTCGGCCTGGCCGGCGCCTTCGCCCTCGCCAGGTTGATGGGCTCGATGTTGTTCGGGGTCAGTACCGCCGATCCCCTCACGTTCCTCGCCGTTCCCGTCACCCTGGTGCTGGCGACGCTGCTGGCCGGGCGGTATGAGTGAGGGGGCGCTAATGGAGTGAGGGAGTATTGCAGCAAGGGAGACTTCGAGGTTAGGAGTGGCTCTTACCTCGAAGTCTCCCACACTCCACTGCTCCCTCACTCAACTAGCGCTCCCTAACTCCCTCGCGCCTTAAAACCCTTGTGCGTCACTGATTTTCGGGTTATCTTCGGGTACCTCCAGGTCCACTAGCCACGGTCGCGAGCCACGTCTATGCCCCGTTCCAGCGCCGTTTCCGCACTCGCCGAGCAGGTCGGATCGCTGGCCTGGGCCAGCGAGCTGCGCTTCGCCGGGGCGGGTGCGCTCGCCTGGCGGCTGGGCTGGCCGGAGCTGGATGACGCGCTGCCCGGCGGCGTGCCCCGGGGGCAGGTGACGGAATGGGCGGGCCCGCGCTCGGCGGGCAAGACGGCGGCGCTGCGCTGTATGGTCCGCACCGTCCAGGAGGCCGGGGCGGGCGCGGCGTACGTGGACGGGACGGGCACGCTGGCACCGGCGCCGTGGGTGGCGGGCAAGATGGGCCCAGGCGCGGCGCCGCCTTTCTGGGTGGTGCGTCCCCCGGCGCCGGCCGGGGTACTGGTGGCGGCGGAGGAACTCTGCAAGAGCGGCGCTTTCGGTCTGGTGATCGCCGAGGGCGCTGAGTGGTCGCGTATGCCGGTGATCCGGCTGCAGCGTCTGGCCCGTGAGACGGGCGCGGCGCTGGTCGCAGTGGTGGAGCGGCCGGGCCGCGTGCCGCTGGCGGGCTTCCGGGTGCAGTTCGCCTCCGATCCTCACAGCCGATCGTGTCGCATCCGGGTCCGGGACCGTGGCCCGGTCCAAGAGGTTTCCTACGTCAACGACCTGCCGTACCGCCTGCCCGAGGACTCCGGGCTTCCCGATCGCCGCGGGGCTGCGACCTGAAGTACCACAGCGATTGCCGCTGTTCCCGGCGGCCTGTAGTATCCTCCGATGCCGCGAGAGAAAGAAGAGAGCGGGGAGCGCGCGGGCCTGTTCGGCCGCATCTGGCGCTCCATATTCAGAGGGCCGATTTACCCGCGGGACGACCGCGAGCGTAAGTGGGTTGTCGTCAACAACCTCATCCTGCATTTCCGGCCGCTACGCCTTCCGGAAAAGTCGCTGAAGTACACCCACACCTTCGGGCTAGGCGGTATGTCGCTGGTGCTGTTCCTGCTGCTCGCCGCGACCGGCATCCTCCTGATGTTCGTCTACGAGCCGTCGCCCGGGCTCGCCTACGAGTCGATTCTCAGCCTGCAGAACGAGGTCTTCTTCGGGAAGCTGGTGCGCAACGTCCATCATTGGAGCGCCAACTTCCTGATCGCGGTGGTGCTGCTGCATCTGCTGCGCGTCTACCTGACCGGAGGCTATCACGGGCCGCGCCAGTTCAACTGGATCATCGGTCTGGCGCTTCTGCTCTGTATCCTCATATCGAACTTCACCGGCTACCTGCTGCCGTGGGACCAGCTGTCCTACTGGGCGATCACGATCTGCACCGGGATGATCGGGTACGTGCCGTTGGTCGGTGGGTGGTTGCAGGGAGAGGTGCGAGGCGGACCGGAGCTCGGGTCGGCGACGCTGATCAACTTCTACACGTTCCATACGACCGTCGTACCGGTCACCCTGGTCCTGCTGATGGCCTGGCACTTCTGGCGAGTGCGGAAAGCGCACGGTGTGGTCATCCCGCGGGCGCCGGACGAGCAGCCGGAGGAGAAGCCCGAGCAGGTTCTGACGCTACCGAACCTGTTGATGCGCGAGTTCGCGGTGGCGCTGGTTCTCGTCGCGTTCATCATGGTGTTCGCGCTTGTCTTCAACGCACCGCTGGATGACGCGGCCAACCCGGGGATGAGCCCCAATCCGGCGAAGGCGCCCTGGTACTTCGTCGGGTTCCAGGAGTTGCTGCTCCACTTCCACCCGGTATTCGCCGTCGTCGTCATCCCGCTGCTCGGCGCGATAGGGCTGGTGGCGCTGCCGTACATCAGATACGAGGCCGATACGTCGGGCATCGTGCTCATGTCGCACAAGGGACGGCGCATGTCGGCGATCGCCGCGCTCACGGCCCTCATCGTCACGCCACTCTGGATCGTGCTCGACGAGCTATGGATCGATTTCGCTGCCTGGCTGCCGGGCCTGCCGCCGGCCATCAGAGAAGGTCTGCTGCCGGCTGCGATCATGCTGGCGGCGCTGTTCGTACTGTACGCGTACATGAAGAAGAAGCTCGACGCCTCGCGCGACGAGGCGATCCAGGCGGCCGTAATACTGCTGATGGTCGTCTTCGCGGTGCTGACGGTGACCGGCGTATGGTTCCGCGGGCCGGGCATGGCGCTGGTCTGGCCGTGGAACCTATAGAGATGACGGAGCGCTGAGCGCATTCGATGGATGAAAACGAGCACCACACGATAGAGACGAGCGAGCCTTCTTCGAGGCGCAGCTTCCTCTGGAAGATCTGGCTGGCGCTGGGCGGCCTGGCCGTACTGGAGTACGTATGGCTGGCCGCCGACTTCCTGCGGCCGCGGAAGCCGCGGGCCGAGGACGATGGCGGTGCGATCATCGTCGCCGGTCCCGTCGAACGCTTCGAGCCGAACTCGGTGACGGCGTTTCAGCAGGGGAAGTTCTACCTGGCGCGCTTGGGCGGCGGCGGGTTCCTGGCGCTCTCCCGTGAATGTACGCACCTCGGCTGTACCGTCCCTTGGGTCGCCGACGAGAACCGTTTCGTCTGTCCCTGTCATGCATCGGCTTATGACATCAGAGGCGACGTGTTGAGCGCGCCGGCGCCGCGGGCGCTCGACCTGTATCCCGTGCGGATCGAGAACGGGATCGTGAAAGTCGATACGAGCGAGCCGCTAAGGCGGCGGTCGTTCGAGTACGTGCAGGTGACCGGCTCGTGACGGAGCAGACTACGCGACGGATGAACGGTGACGCGCTGCACAGATGGCGGGTGACCGGGCTGATCGCTTCGACGGTGATCGTCCTGACGATACCGGCCTATGCGGTGAAGGAGAATCTCAGCCGCGCGCAGGGCAGGCCCGCAGCAGCCGCCGCCGCCACTACCTTCGTCGGCCGTGAGAAATGTCTCACCTGTCACGAGGAGGCATACGAGGCTTGGGCGGGCTCCGATCACGACAACGCCATGGGGCTGGCCAGCGACAGCACGGTCCGCGGCGACTTCGATGATGCTGTCTTCGAGTACGACGGCATCACGGCGCGGTTCTTCCAGCGCGATGGCAAGTATTTCGTCAACACGCAGGGGCCCGACGGCGAGCTGACC
>JBDHHZ010000373.1:0-3410 GCA_039589115.1 Gemmatimonadota bacterium
CGCTGGCGAACTTCATCTTCCAGAACGAGACGATCGACCCCATGCCCCAGGACAACTACGAGAACTACCAGCTGGACGAATCGGCGCTGGCGGCTGACCTGTACGACCGGCGCTTCCGGGTCGACGAAGCGGGGGTCCCCACCACGGGTTTCCCGTCGAGCCCGATCTGGTACGAGAGCGTGTTGGCCGTCCCGACCTTCCAGGGTAACCGCCTGATCGACCTCAAGCTCTATCCCATCGACCTCGCGCAGATGGCGCCTCGCTCGCAGCGCGGGACGCCGCGAATTGCGGACGAGGAGACGGGACGCAAGATCATCGAGCTCGTGGCGGAGCTGTCGGCGGAGTTCGGGACAACCATCGAGTACAAGGACGGCATCGGCGTGTGGCGACCGGCGCGAACGGCGACCTCGCCGGATAGCTGATGTAGGATCTGATCTTCGGGAAGTGCACCGGCGCTTCTCGGTGTTCGGACGTTCCAACTCAGGGGAGCGCTGGGCTATCAAACGTGGTGAGTGTGATCGCCCCGCAGACACGAGGCATCCATGCGCGCTCCCACACTATCCGCGCGTCGCCGTGATTCGTCCGGCCCAGCCCGCACAGGCGGGTCGCGAGTCGATCAATTTCGTCGTGACCTTCGCTTCGGCGTTCGCCACCTTGCACGCCGACCCGGGCTGACGGCGGCCGCCGTTCTGACGCTGGCGCTGGGGATCGGTGCCAACACGGCGGTATACAGCGTAGTCAGCGGTGTGCTGATGGAGCCACTGCCGTACCCACAGCCCGACCGGCTGGTTCGGGTCTTCGACGATCACACGCGTTTCCCCCGCTTCCCGCTGTCGCCGGCCAACTTTCTCGACTACCGCGACCGCGATCTGCCCTTCCAGGACTTCGCGCTCTTCATGCGCGCCGACCTCCAGCTCGCGGAGGGGGAACGGCCGGAGCGGCTGACGGCGATGCGGGTTTCCGCCGGCTTCTTTCGGGTGCTCGGCATCTCGCCGCTGCTGGGCCGCGGCTTCACGAGCGATGAGGAGCTACAGGGGAGCCACTACGTCGCCGTGCTCAGCCACCGGCTATGGCAGCAGCGCTTCGCCGCCGACCCCGACATACTGGGCCGCACCATCGAGCTTTCGGGCCGGCCGTTCACCGTGATCGGCGTGGCGCAGCCCGGCATCCAACACCCTGGCGGCGATTTCCGCTCCGTGCCGCACGGCCAGCCCGTCGACGTCTGGTGGCCGCTGGTCCTGGGCCCCGGCGAACAACCCCGCTTCTCGCACTACCTGAACGGCATCGCTCGACTACGGGACGGCGTTTTGCTCGAACAGGCGTCGGCAGCGGCGAAGGCCGTCGCCTCGGAAGTTGCGGAAGCTCACCCGCACGCGATCGGGCCGTGCACGGTCGAGCTGGAGCCGCTTCGGGATGACGTGGTGGGACAGGCACGGCCGATGCTGCTCGTGCTGCTCGGCGCGGCGGGGCTCATCCTGCTCATCGCGTGCGTAAACGTTGCAGGCGTCATGTTCGCCCGCGCGGCCGAGCGCCGGAGCGAGATCGCCGTCCGCATTGCTCTCGGCGCGGGATCGGGCCACCTGCTACGGCAGATGCTGGTCGAGGGTGCCCTCGTGGCGCTGCTCGGCGGCGCCGCCGGTCTGGCCCTGGCGGTCTGGGCCCTGCCGCAGCTGCTCGGCATGGCTCCGGCCGGGCTGCCCCGGCTTTACGCCATCGGTATGGACGGTCGCGCATTGAGCTTCGCGCCTGCCGCGACCGCAGCCACGGCGCTGTTCGCCGGCCTCGCGCCCGCCTTCCACGCCCGGCGTTTCGACGTGGCGAGCACGCTGCGGGCCGACAGCGGCGGCGCGTTGAGGCGCGCGGCGCGCTCCCGGCGCGCCTTCGTCGTCGCCCAGGCCGCACTCGCTGTGGTTCTGCTGGTCGGTGCGGGGCTGCTGCTGAGGACCTTCGTGGAGCTGCGTCGCGTCGACCCCGGGTTCCGTCCCGAGGGCGTGCTGACCGCGAGCCTGTCGCTGCCGTCGGCACGATACCCGGCGCGCCAGGACCGGGCCGCCTTCCATCGCGAGCTGGTGGACCGCCTGGAAGCGTTGCCATCGGTCCGCGCCGCGGGCGTCTCCTACGCCCTGCCCTGGACCGGCTACGACGAGAGCACGGGCTTCGAGATCGAAGGTTGGGCTCCGCCGCCCGACCTGATCCTCACGATGCGTTACCACTTCGTGAGCCGCGGCTTCCTGCAGTCCATCGGTGTGCCCCTGGTGGCGGGCCGGCAACTGACACGCGGTGACGATGCCGAGGCGCCCGCCGTCGTGCTCATTAACGAGAGCATGGCGCGGCACTACTGGACGGAACAGGCCGACGCTGGCCAGCCGCTGGGCAGTCGGCTCCGATTCTATGGCCGAACTTGGACCGTGGTCGGCATCGTGGGCGACGTGAAGGATGGGCCTGCAGCTGCGCGGGCCGAGCCGGCGGTCTTCATCCCCGTCCTGCAGTGGCCCATGCGTTCAGTGGCGGTGGCCCTCCGTACCGAGGGCGATCCCCTCCGTCTTGCGGAGCCGCTGCGCCAGACGGTCGCGGGACTGGACCCCGGGCTGCCAATCGCGGATGTGCGCACGCTTGCAGACGTCGCCGCGGCCAACACCGCGGACGCTCGGTTCACCGTCTGGTTGGTGGGCCTCTTCGCCGCGGTCGCCCTGGCGCTGGCGGTCGTGGGCCTCTACGGGTTGATGTCGTACCTGGTGGGCCAGCGGACCCGCGAGATCGCCGTGCGCATGGCGCTCGGCGCCGGCCGTTCGCACGTGTTGCGGCTCGTGGTCGGTGAAGGCGTCGTACTCGCGGCCGTCGGCCTCGGTCTGGGCCTGGTCGCCAGCCTCGCTTTCGCGCGGCTCATGGCCACCCTACTCTACGGCGTCGCTCCCTTCGATCCCGCCACGCTCGTGGGCGTGGCCGCGGTACTTCTGCTGGTCGCCGGCGCCGCCTGCTACCTGCCGGCCCGGCGGGCGGCCGCGGTCGAACCGATGCGCGCGATGCGGTGAAGGGCGCCGCTAAACCAAGATCAGCCAGGCAAGTACCGCCACGGCGTAAACGGTCAACCCGGCGAGTAGCCATATCGAAAGGTAGCGAAGCGCCTCACGCCAATTTCTGAAGATCCCGCGGGTGACGATCGCCCGTGGTCGCGCTGTCTCCGGCGCTGCCGACCTCGGCGGTGGCTCGCGGTCGACTACTTGGGGCTCTCTTGCAACGGAAGGGCCCGTCATAAATAGAAGCCTTCGAAAGTTACGACTCTGAGGCGGGAGGCCACCGAGACAGCGGCCTGGTACAGGGTACACCAAACCTAACAACTATAGGTGCTGCGCACCAGCGTGCTCGTTGCTCCCACGCCTGCCGGCCAACATCTTGTAGCCAGGCCGGAC
>JBDHHZ010000374.1:0-3399 GCA_039589115.1 Gemmatimonadota bacterium
CGAAGGCAGCCAGGTCCTCGGCGTCCTCCGCCAGACTCAGGCGCACGGCGTCGTTCACCAGGTCGGAAACGGACCGGTCGGTTTCAGCCGCCTTGAGCCGGAGGGCCCGATGGATCTCGGGGTCGAAGTAGATAGTGGCACGCTTTGGCTTGTCGCTCATGGCGACATCATAGCGGTATAACGTCATAACGTCAACCAGCAACGCAAGGTTAGAAGGAGCTCGATGGCGCCAGAAAAGCCCTCTCGCGAAGGGCGTCGCGCGGCCGACCGCTACATGATATGCCTGGCGCGTCAACGGTCTCTCAACCGTCCTATCCGACCCGTTTGCGCATCTGTTGACAAGCCGGTGCGAGCGTAGAGTGCGGGACGAAGCGATTGCGGTGGGGAGGGGGGATGCTAGAGTATATGAACTATGATGACACGCACGCAGACCACTCTCGACCCCGAGCTCCAGCGGCGCGCTCGCCGGAGAGCGCTCGAATGCGGCATCTCTTTCGCGGAGTACGTGCGCCGGCTGATCGTTCGCGACATCGCCGGAGAGAAAAGCCGCTTGGTCGGCGAGTCAACGAGCGGCGGCTGCCGCACGAGGCTGAAGCGGTGAACAACTTCTACGTGACCGACATTCGCCATTTCGAGGGCCCGAACCTGCCGCGGCCGGCTCGCCAGCTGGGGCAGGGTCTATTCGAAAAGGCGGTCGACCGCTTGGGGCGCGAGCTCGGGTCGCTGGACGAGCTGCAGATCGCCCTCGACACGGTGACCGAGGACTACAACCGCACTCCGCAGGCTGAGCTGGGTGGCCTCGCGCCGCTTCAGGTCCACCAGTTGCTCAGCGCCGACTGGGAGACGCCGGCCGGCGCCCTGACGCTGGACGCCACTCTCGGCATCGGCGAACTGGCCGGCGCGCGGGAGCTGGCCAACGCCCGCATCTTCTTGGCGGCCCTGCGCGACGCGGGCGGGGCCCGGGCCACCTCGGCCGGTAACCTCAACCGCAAGTTCGTCGCCGAGATGGTGGAGGCGATGGTCTGGCCGCCGCGCTTCCGCGATGACCTTTACGAGTACAAAAAGGTGGTGAACGAGGAGGACGCCTTTCCCCTCCACGTCCTCCGCCTGCTGCTCGAGCTTGCGCGACTGGTGCGCCGCCGGAAGGGCGTCTTCGGCGCTACCCGGCGCGGTGTCGAACTCCTCGCCGACGAGCGGGCGGGGGACCTGTCCGCCACGCTCTTCCGCGTCCAGTTCCGCGAGATGAACTTGGCCTACCTGGACCGCTTCGCGCCTGAGGCGCCGGGGCTGCAGCACACCATCCCGTTCGCGCTGTACCGCTTCGCCCTTGTCGGTGAGAAGTGGGCGAAAGCCGAGCGGTTGGTGCCTAAGCTCATGCTACCCAGTGTGAGGCGCGAGATGACCCCTTCCGAACACTCCGACCTTGCGGCCCTCGTCCTATCGTCGCGGTTGCTGTGGCCGCTGGAGCGGTTCGGGCTGGCGGAGACCCGGGAAGTGCGCGGGAAGCGCCCAAACTTCCCCGACCGCGAGTACCGCAAGACGCCACTCTACGATAGGTTCCTCCGCTTCAACCTCGATTCGTTCTGAGCGCTGCGGTGGCGCCGCGGCTACTACGTTCTCGACCCAGTCCGTGAAGCCACCCATGAACTCACGGTAGTTGTGGGTATAGCAGGCGGAGAAGTTACCGAACGTCGCCCCGCCGTTAGGGGCGGAAAAAGACGAAGAGTATTCCGAGCAGCGCGCCGATCTGGCCGATCCAGAAGACGAACATCCAGCGGATGATCCGGGCTTCGAGGGCGCCCATCTTCGAGCCCATTTCCGCTCGCAGGCCGCCGATCTCCGAGTGCAGCTCGGCCCGCAGGCCGCCGATCTCGCGGTGCATCTCCGCTCGGAGGCCGCCGATCGTTTCGGCGAGCTGGCGCTCGAACCGACTCGCGGCGATCTCGATCACGTCGCCTCTTGTCTGCACTCTGGCCTCGTTCAGCAGTTCCGCCAGCGCTTGGGCGCCCTCCGGGCCCAACCTCTCCCTCAGCGCTTCCGGGATCGCGATGATCAACGGCCACCTCCGACCCTGCCCGTTGCAATAGTACGCTCGCCGCAAGCAGGCGAGCAACGGTTGCGATGAATGTGGCTGGTCGGTGTCAACGACCTGTCAATATCAAGCGCGTTGTGTCGCGGCGACCGCCTTTTCCGCGCGAGAACCCTGCCCTCGGGTCCGTTGACTGTCTGTTGACGGTCCGGGGCCACCGTCTGCCATGGGTTGGCCCGAGTGGTGGACCTGGGAGCTGGAATTGACCCGGCATCTGGAGATGCGCATGGAAGACCGAGACTTTACGGAACTCGATTTGCGCCATATGGTTCAAAGGGCTGGGGGCCTAAGGCCGGATGTCTTGGAGGGACGTTGGATCGTCGAGACAAAGCACCGGGGATGTGACTGGGAAGTAGTCCTCGAGCCCGATTGGGAAGTTCGGCGTCTGGTCGTCGTCACGGCGTATTCGCGACCTACCGAGAGCGGCGGATGAACGAGCGGTATCTGGAAGTGACCTATCGAAGTGGGAAGCCCATCGCGGGCTACCTGCACCTACCCCGTGCGAAAAGCGTCAAGAGTGCCCGAACCGAGGAAGTGGTTCCAGGCCTGCTGGTGGATTTCTCGGCCGCCGGGGAGCCGATCGGCCTCGAGGTGACTGCGCCCACCAAGGTCACGCTCGAGGACATCAACGGTGCCCTGACGAAGTTGGGCGTCGAGCCGGTAGGCGCAGAAGAGATCGCGCCGCTGGTTGCCGCGTAGTGGCGTTTACTCTCCTCGGGGAGATTCTCCTCCATGATCACGACGCCGCCGCTCAGCTCGAATCTCCACCTCCGTTGCGTATCTGTGGGGTAGACTACGCACACTCGGTTAAGCCGGGCTGGAATCGGACCGTGCCGACGCGCCACAATGGTCAACGGGCTGTTCGAGGAGTCTGGCCTTCTCGTCTCGCGCCGCGGGCGCAGCACCGGGTGGTCGTCGCTCCGGCACCCCGGCTACACCCGCGTCCCGGCACTCACAAATAATCGTCCAGCAAGAAAACCCGGAGTCTTCCCGCCTGGGGCGATTTCAGGCGCCGGTCGTTGGTGATCACCGCGTCGGCCTCCGCTACCAGGGCGGTGGCCAGGATTAGGGCATCCGGCATCCGTATGCCGCGGGCCCGGAGGGGCGCAGCCGCGGCGGCGACGGCCAGGTCGACGGGGCCGATATCGCCGTGGGGCAGTCCCTCTACGAACTCTCGCGCCGCCTTGACCTTGCGCTTGGAGCCCTCGCTGTGGGGGCCCACCAGCAATTCCACGAGGCTCACCGTGGAGATCACGGCCCGCAGCCGGCCGGCGGCCATTTCCGCGATGAGGGCCATGGTCAGCTCGACG
>JBDHHZ010000375.1:0-3380 GCA_039589115.1 Gemmatimonadota bacterium
GAACCACTCGTTCTCCGCCTTGAGCGCGTTGATCGGGGCGCGCCACCAGTCGGGCTCGGGGGCCACCGGGCGAGCCTCGGGCGCGTCCATCGAGATCGAATCGCGTGCGAGCACGGCGAGCATCGCCGGGGTCCCGAAGCGGCCGAAGAGGAACCAGGTCATAGCGCGGATACCGATCCAGCCGAAGGAGGCGAAGGCGATCGTTGAGCCGAAGCCCATCTGGAAGCCGGTGTTGGCGGCGATCCAGGGAGTGATGGCATCGATCAGCTCGCGATAGAGGAAGATCACCTCGAAGAACATCACGAAGAACTCGACGAACAACATCTGGATGAAATTCTTGATCTGCTTCCGCTCCCAGGCCTCGGCGAGCACCTGGATCGAGGCGAAGCTCCCCGAGATTAGAACGAACAGGAAGAGGAAGAGGATCGGTGCCATCACGGTCGTGTTACGAACGCTGGCCAGGTCGTAGAAGACCTCGGAGACCGTGGGCATGAGGGTGTAGGTGAAGATCAACGCTTCCAACGCCGACCAGCCGATGGTCAGCAGGAAGGCGAGCCACGGAACGCCGGGCTTGAAGTACTTGCGCCCCATCCAATCGAGTAGCGCGAACGGGGTCAATATGACCAGGCGCAGCGACTTCCAGCCCAGCTCGAAGGTCAGTCGCAGGAGACCCCATGCCCATCCGACCAACATCCAGAGGAAGCGGGCGATGCCGACCCAGAACAGCCATATGCTACGGCCCGTCTCCCACCAGAGGATGACCAGGGCGACGAGGAACTCGCGGCGCCCGGAACGGAAGGGCACGGTGTAAAGAGCCAACATCGTGCACCAAACCGCGACGATGACTAGGAGCGTCGGAAGCAGCAGGAGCACACGCTTCAACAGGACCCCTGTGCCAGTGTTCGCATTCCAGCCGAAATCGAACATGACTGCCTGAGCGTCCGGTATCCAAGCGATGAGGAAAGTCATCAGCTGAAATACCAGGCGCCACTGTTCCGGCAGAGTTGCGGTGATGGCGTCTATCATGATACCCCCCGGTTGTCGGTGGCCGGTGGTCGGTCTCGGTGGCAGACAGCCACCGGTTACCGGTTACCGGTCACCAGGCATCAGTACGGAAACCGCATCGGATGTCGCCGATCGCTAAGTGCTCGGTCGATAAGGGAAGTTGGGTTCAGGGGATGCTGGGGAGATGCCCCGGACAGGAAGCGCTCAAATGATACCGGCGGGGCCGGGAGGTGTCAAGCAGATCTGCCTGGGCCGACCGGGGCCGGCGGTCGTAACGCATTGTGGGTCGGGAACTTGGCCCGCGCGGTCCGTGTTGCGATGGCAGGGCTTGTCGCTGGGGTTCCCGTGCCGCAACTTCTTTTTCAGGCTACCTGATAAACGCGGAGGGGCTGCATGCTGGCTGGCATCTTGATAGTGGTCGTCGCCCTGTTCCTGATCGCCTACCGCACGTACGGCGGGTGGATGAGCCGTGTCTTCGGGCTGGACGATCGCCATCTCGTGCCATCGGAGGTCCAGTTCGATGGGATGGACCACGTGCCGACCAAGACGCAGGTGCTGTTGGGGCACCACTTCTCGTCGATCGCCGGGGCCGGTCCGATCGTCGGACCCATCCTGGCGGGCCTGTTCTTCGGCTGGCTACCGGCTCTGATCTGGATCGTCCTCGGCTCCATCTTCGTGGGCGGCGTGCACGATTTCGGTTCCACGATCGCTTCGGTACGCCATAAGGCCAGGTCGGTCGCCGAGCTTGCCAAGCAGTACATCACGCTGAGGGCCTACAAGCTGTTCCTCGCCTTCATCTGGCTGGCACTGATTTATGTGATCGTCGTCTTCATGGACTTGACGGCTGCGACGTTCGTGAACGTCGAGATGAACGGCAGCGGCGTGGCGATCTCGGCGATCCTCTTCGTGGGACTCGCGCTGGCGATGGGCTACCTGACCTTTAGGCGCGGGCTGAGTATCAAGAGTGGCACCTGGATCTTCCTGCCTCCCCTACTACTGGCGATCTGGTTCGGCGACCTCGCGTCAATGGAGGGCGGCCTGCTGCCGGACTTGTTCGGCAGCGAAAAGAACACCTGGAACATAATCCTTCTGGCCTACTGCCTGGTCGCCGCGATCACGCCTGTCTGGATCCTACTGCAACCTCGCGACTACCTGTCCAGCTGGTTGCTCTACCTGTCGGTCATCGGCGCGGGCCTAGGTCTGTTGATCGGGGGCCTGACCGGCGCTATCGAGGTGACGGGCACATGGCCCGCGCTGATTGCGCCCGGCGAAGTGACGGGGCTGGGCGTCTCGCACATAGGACCTCTGTTCCCGATCCTGTTCATCACGGTCGCCTGTGGAGCCTGTTCGGGGTTCCACTCTATCGTTGCCAGCGGCACGACATCGAAGCAGGTCAGCCGCGAGACGGACACGCGTCGAGTCGGTTATGGCGCGATGCTGATCGAAGGTGTGGTGGCGGTGATCGCACTGTCGGCGGTGATGATCCTGCCGTTCGGCGCCGACGCGTTCGGCGAGACGCCGATCGCGATCTATGCCGGCGGGATCGGTGAGTTTCTCGGCCGGCTGGGGATCCCCACCAGGTTCGGCGCCCACTTCGGCCTGCTGGCCCTCTCGACTTTCCTGCTCACCACTCTCGACACCTGCACGCGCCTGGGCCGCTACGTCGTGCAGGAAGCTTTCGATTGGGAGAAGAGCGAGCCCCGGAGCCGTGTGGTCGCGACCGTCGTCACGCTGGTGCTCCCGGCGTTCCTCGTCTTTGTGACCTATACCGACCCGGTCACCGGGCAGGTACTGCCGGCCTGGCGCGCGGTCTGGCCGGTCTTCGGAGCCACCAATCAGCTGCTGGCGGCGTTGGCGCTGCTGGCGGTCACCGTCTGGCTTAAGCGAACCGGCCGCGTCTGGCTGTTCGCCGGCCTGCCGATGGCGTTCATGCTGGTGATGACGATGAGCGCACTGGTGATGCTCATCTGGTACAACGGGTTCACGCTGATCGGTGTGATTTCCTCCGCGCTGTTCGTGCTGGGGCTGCTGCTGGCGATCGAGGCGGCGCGGGCGTTCCGCCTGCAGGAGGTGGGGCCGGAGCCGGTTCAGCTGAAGCCGGTACAAGCGGGCGGCGACTAACTCTCTTGGAAGTTAGGGAGCGCTGGTAGACTGAGGGAGTAATTGAGCAAGGGAGACTTCGATGTAACGAGTGGCTCTTACCTCGAAGTCTCCCTCACTCCACTGCTCCCACACTCTACTAGCGCTCCCTAACTTCCTCCCGAACTGCTTCATCTTCGCGCATTCCGCCCAGGACCTGGCGTGTGAGCTCGGCCAGCGTTGCAGGAGAGAAGGGTTTCTGAAGGAAGTGGGTGTCCTTGTCCGCCATCATGTCG
>JBDHHZ010000376.1:0-3373 GCA_039589115.1 Gemmatimonadota bacterium
CGGGTCGAGAGCTCGTGGATCCCGCGGTGCACGTTGGCGTGGGAGTACTTGTAGTAGCGGTCCAGCGCCTCGATGACCGCCAGCGGCTTCTGCGAAGACGCCGCGTTGTCCAGATAGACCAGCCGGTGACCGTTCACCTCCTGGTCGAGTATCGGGAAGTCCTCCCGAATCGCCTGAACGTCCAGCGGCGCCTGCTTCTTCATCTCGATAACGCTACCGCTCATGAAGTCGCAATCAGTATGTCGTCGCCTTCGACCTTCACTTCGTACGTCTTCACCGGCTCAAGGGCCGGCGCGCCGGCAGCGCCGGTCTTCAGATTGATGCGGGCACCGTGCAACATGCAGACGACACAGTCGTCCTCCAGGCTGCCCTCGGAGAGCGGGAAGTACTCGTGCGTGCACGAGTCGTGCAGCGCGTAGTACTCACCGTCCACGTTGATCAAAACGACCTGTAAGCCGCCTACTTCAACGGGCTTCATCGAGCCCGCCGGCACCTCACTTATCGTAGCGACCTTAGTGTACCTGCTGTTTATCGCCGCCCCCCGTACAATTGAATCTTGATCCCTGGATATCGGACACTGCCCCTTGATCCGCCACTTGAGATTTGGCAACTGGGTGTCGGTTATCGGATATTCCTCTGACTACTCCGTACTCACCTTCTTCCCTTCCTCCGCCAACGCAGAGTGCAGCGTATGCCAGGCCAGCGTCGCGCACTTCACCCGCACCGGGAACTCGCGCACACCCGCCAGCACGGTTAGCTTGCCCAGCCCCTCATCGTCCACCTCGGCGTCGTGCCCGCTCGTCACCATCTCGCGGAACTTCGCGAACATCTGCTCGGCCTCCGCCAGCGTCTTGCCCTTCAGTTCCGCGGTCATCAACGAGGCCGACGCCTTGGAGATCGCGCAGCCCGAACCCTTGAAGGCGATGTCGATGATCCGATCGTCCTCGACCACGACATAGAGCGTCAGCTGATCGCCACAGAGCGGGTTGTAGCCTTCCGCGCTATGGTTCGCCTCTTCCAGCTCTCTGTAGTTTCTGGGGCTACGGCTGTGATCGATTATGACCTGCTGGTAAAGCTCGCGGAGATCGGACATTGGACGCGCCTATGTGGATGATAGGAGATCCGAGCGAGGCCTCCGGGTCTCAGCCCAGCTCTTTCAGGATCTCGCCGTGCGGCAGCCAATCGGTGATCAGATCCACCACGTACCGGCGGATCGGCTGCTGCCGCATGCGCTCTAGATTCTCGGCCGCGAAGCCGAAAAGCAATAGCGTACGGGCGGTCTCCTCGGGGACGCCCCGGGCTCGCATATAGAAGATCGCGTCGTCGTCCAGCTGGCCGATCGTCGCGCCGTGCGTGCATTTCACGTCGTCCGCGTAGATCTCCAGCTGCGGCTTGCTGTCCACCTGCGCATCGTCGGACAGCAGCAGATTACGGTTCGTCTGCTTGGCGTCCGTCTTCTGGGCGTCCTCGTGCACGACGATACGGCCGCTGAACACGCCGCTGGCGCGCTCCTTCAGGATGCCGTTGTAGAACTGGCGGCTGTCGCAATTCGGGCTCGCATGCTCGACCCAGATGAAGTTGTCGATGTGTTGCTTGCCGCCCGGCATGAAGACTCCGTTGATCAGGCAGTCAGCACCCTCGCCGGCCAACACCAGGTGGACGTTGTTGCGGACCAGCGCGCCGCCGACCAGCACGCCGTGGCACGCCACGTTGCTGCTACGCGCCTGCTGCACGCGCACGGTGCCGACGTTGAACGCCCCGGTGCTCTCGCGCTGGATCCGGTAGTGCTCGAGGACCGCGCCTTCATCGGCCACCACCTCCGTCACGGCGTTGGTGAAGTACTCGTCGCCGCCCAGCGAAACGTACTCCTCGACCACGGCCGCTTCAGCGGCTTCGCCCACGACGATCAGATTGCGCGGGTGCGTGACGTGAGGCACCGGCGATTCCGTCGACACGTAAATCAGGTGGACCGGTCGCTCGATTACCGTGCCCTTCGGGACGTAGACGAAGCCGCCGTCCTCCACGAACGCCGTGTTGAGCGCCGAGAAGAAGTCGTTCTCATAGTCCAGGTGCTTCGTCAGGTGCAACTCGACCAGATCATGGTTCAGCTCCATCGACTGGGCCAAGCTGCAGGCGATCACGCCGCCCGGCTGTGCGCAGGTGTCGGAGAGCTCCGCCGAGTAATGGCCGTTTAGGAAGACCAGCCGCGCCGATTCCTGTCCGCGAAAGACGAACTTCTTTAGATCGTCGAGCGTTACCCCGGCGCCGGCCGCCGCCGCCGGGCTGAACGACGCCCTGGCGATCGGTGAGACGTTGGTGAACTTCCAGTCCTCGTCACGCACCGTCGGAAAGCCGAGCGCCGTCGAGCGCTCGATCGCCGCCTTCCGCACCGGACGCAACCAGGCCGGACCGCCCGCACCGTTCTCGAATTTCTTGAAGGAATCGAGATATGTCTCTAGTTCTGTCTTCGTTTTCACTTTAGCGAATCAGAGTTTTCAGTTGACAATCACCGGCCACCGACCACCGGCCACCGACCACCGGCCACCGGCCACCGACCACCGGCCACCGGCCACCGACCACCGGCCACCGACCACCGGCCACCGACTACCGGCCACCGGCCAGAGCCGGGTCCTTCTCACCCGCCCACGCGTACCCGTACTCCTCCAGGTGCAACGCCAGATCCTTGTCGCCCGACCGAACGATCCGGCCGTTCGCCAGCACGTGCACATGGTCCGGTACGATGTAGTCCAGCAGCCGCTGGTAGTGCGTGATCACCAGGAAAGCGCGCTCCGGGCTGCGGAGCGCGTTCACGCCCTCGGCGACGATCCTTAGCGCATCGATGTCGAGGCCCGAGTCGGTCTCGTCCAGGATGGCCAGGGTCGGCTCCAGCACCGCCATCTGGAAGATCTCGTTCTTCTTCTTTTCGCCGCCCGAGAAACCCTCGTTCACCGAGCGCTGCAACAAATCGTCGCCGACGTCCAATTCCTTGACCTTCTCCTTGAACAGCTTCAGCGCGTCGAGGGCGTCCAGCTCTTCCTCGCCGCGGTGCACCCGCACGGCGTTGAGCGCCGTCGTCAGGAACTGGATGGTCCTGACGCCGGGGATCTCGACCGGGTACTGGAACGCCAGGAACACGCCTTCGCAGGCGCGCTCTTCCGGCGCCATCTCCAGCAGATCCTGGCCCTTGTAGAGCACCTGGCCCTCGGTCACGTCGTAGCCGTCGCGCCCGGCCAGCACCGAAGCCAACGTGCTCTTACCCGACCCGTTGGGTCCCATGATCGAGTGGACTTTGCCGGCGTTCACGGTCAGGTTCAGTCCCTTGAGAATCTTCTTCCCCTCTACGCTTACATGCAGATTCTTAATCTCTAGCATC
>JBDHHZ010000377.1:0-3358 GCA_039589115.1 Gemmatimonadota bacterium
TCTTGGCCTTAGCCGTAGTCTTGGCCTTCGTCGTGGTCTTCGCCTTAGCCGTCGTCGTCTTCGCCTTGGCCTTGGGCGCGGCCTTCTTGGCCGGCGCCTTAGCGGTCTTCGGCTTGCCAGCCGGCTTCTTTGCCGGAGCCGCAGCGGCCTTAGTCTCCGGCTTCTCTACCTTGGCCTCGGGCTTCTCTACCTTGGGTTTCTTCGGTTTCGCCGTCTTCTCGGCCTCCAGCCTCACGCGCCGGTCACCACCCAGGTCGATCTCGCTGACCTTGATCTCGGTGTACTCCTGACGGTGACCGCTCTTGCGCCGGTAATTCTTGCGACGCTTGAACTTGAAGACGATGATCTTGTCGGCGCGCCCGTGACGGAGCACCTCGGCTCGCACCGCCGCGCCCTCGAGCGTCGGCCGGCCGATCAGCACTTCCCCCTCGCTGGCACCCAGCAGCACCTCGTCGAAAACGACTGTCTCCCCCGACTCGGCTTCCATGGACGGGAGGCGCAGCACCTCGCCGAGCTCGGCGCGATACTGGAAACCTGCGGCCTTGAATATGGCGTATGTCACAACCGTGCTACCGCGTAGATGTTATCGATTTCGAGAACCTTGAAGGCTATCCGACCGGAGCCCCTGTGTCAACGCCCCTCGGGCCCCGAACCCCGTCAGGCCACCGCGTAACGGCTGGTGATATCCACGTCGGCGGGGCCCGCCAGAATGCGGAACTCGTCCGCCCGCATCAGTGGGTCGTCCCGCACCTCGATGTCCACTTTGAACTCGGACTCGAGCCGGCGCAGCAGCGTCGGCTCCTCCTCCAGGATATGCAGCGCCACCTCCGGGTGCATGCGGATCACCAGCCGGCGCTCCTCCTTGGCAGCCGCCACGCGGCGCACCGCGCGCTCGAGGCGCCGGACCACGGTCGTGGGCGTCATGATCCGACCGGCGCCGCTGCAGAAGGGGCAAGGCCGCGTGACCGTGTAGTAGACGCTGGGGCGCACACGCTGCCGGGTCATCTCCACGATCCCGAGGTCCGAGACCTGGAAGGCCTTGGTCCGGGCGCGATCGCGGCCGAGGTGCATCCGCAGTTCCTGCATGACCCGATCGCGGTTCGCCTTCTCTTCCATGTCGATGAAGTCGACTACGATGATTCCGCCGATGTCACGCAGCCGTAGTTGCCTGGCGATCTCTCGCGATGCGTCCAGGTTGGTCCGGAGAATCGTCTTCTCCGGGTCTTTCTTACCTGTGTAGCGACCGGTGTTAACATCGATCGCCACTAGCCCTTCCGTCGGCTCGATGACTATGTAGCCGCCGGATGGCAGCTCTACACGAAAGTCGAACGAGCGGAGGATTTCCTCCTCGATCTCGTGCTTGTCGAACAGAGACACGGTGCCGTCGTACAGGCTGACGCGACTTAAGAGCTCCGGATCCACGGCCTCGAGGTAGTCGCGGACCTCGTTGTAGATCTCCCGCGAGTCGACGATCAAAGCGTCGACCTTCTCGCTGAACAGATCCCTGATGATTCCGGCAGCGAGGTGTGCTTCCTCGTGAACCAGAGCGGGCGCCTGATGCTGAGCGACTCGGTCCTCGATCTTCTTCCAGGTCTTGCGCAACCCCTTCAACTCGCGCTCGAGTTGTTTGCGGCCCGCATCCTCACCGACCGTCCGCACGATCACGCCGCCGGCTCCCGGCTGCAGGATGTTCCGCATCAAACGGCGCAGCCGGGACCGCTCCTCACGCTCTTCGATCTTGCGCGAGACGCCGATGTGCTCGCTGCGCGGCATGTAAACGAGGTTGCGACCCGGTAGGGAGACCTGGGCTGTGACCCGCGGACCCTTAGTCCCGATCGCCTCCTTGGTGACCTGGACCAGGACGTCCTCACCCTTCTTGGTCAGCGTCTGGATAGGCGGGTAGCGCTTAACACCCTTCTCCTCCTCCGAAGCCTCGGGATCCTCGTCGGCGAGGTCGGAGACGTGGAGAAAGGCGGCTTTTTCGGTCCCGATATTGACGAAAGCGGCCTGGATGCCGGGTAGTACTCCCTCAACCCGTCCCAAGTAGATGTCGCCCACCATCCGCTGTGCGTCGGGGCGGTCGAGCATTAGCTCGACGAGGACATCGTCCTCCAGTATCGCGACCCGCGTCTCGTGCGGGGCCGCGTTTATGAGTATCTGCCTTTTCATGTGCTACTAATCTGACTCCATTCATTTGGCGCCCTCCTCGCTCGGTGCCTCTTCCGGCCCGAGCAGGTGGCGCGCTATTACCATTCTTTGGACCTCGGAAGTGCCTTCTCCGATTTCCCCTATCTTCGCGTCTCTCATAAGCCGCTCCACGGGATAGTCGGTCGTGTAACCGTATCCGCCGTGGAATTGTACGGCTTTTATCGTGGCCCAAGTCGCGAGCTCGGAGCAGTACAGCTTCGCCATCGCCGCTTCCTTGCTGTGCGGCTGACCCGCCTGCCGCAGCATCGCTGCGTGGTAGGTCAGATGCTTGCCTGCTTCGATGCGGGTCCACCAGTCGGCGAACTCGAAGCGGATGCCCTGGAAGTCGCAGATTCTGGTGTTAAACTGCTTCCGCTCGCCCGTGAACTTGAGCGTGTACTCCAGCGCACCCTCGGCGATTCCGAGGAGGTGCGCCGCCATGCTGATGCGACCTCCGTCCAGCGTCTGCATGAAGTTCTTGAACCCATGCCCGCGCTCACCCAACATGTCCTCCTTCGGGACGATGGCGTCCTCGAAGATGAGCTCGGTCGTGTCGGAGGCTCTCCAGCCCAGCTTGTCTTCCTTCTTGCCGTGCGTGAAGCCCGGCGTGTATTCCAGATCGTCGGAGTGTCCTACGCCAACGGCAATCGCCTCATCCATGTCCCGCGTCGGCTTCGCCAGGATGAACGAACTGATCTCCTTCTGTCCGCTCGGCCGATCGCCCGTGACCGCGGTAGCGACGAATATCTCTCCCACACCACCATTGGTGATGAAGATCTTTGTTCCGTTCAGGACCCAGTGGTCGCCCTTCTCTTGCGCGCGCGTCTGCGTACCCTGCGCGTCCGATCCCGCTTCCGGCTCCGTGAGCCCGAAGGCGCCCATCACCTCACCCGTGGCAAGCTTGGTCAGGTACTTCTGTTTCTGCTCCTCGTTCCCAACCTGGTAGATCGGGCTCGCCGCCAGCGAGATCGTCGCACCCACCGTGATCGCGTGCGACGGACAGAACTTCGCCAGCTCCTCGCTGACCAGCGACGAGGCCAGCACATCCATCCCGGCGCCGCCGTACTTCTCCGGCCAGGGCACGCCGAACAGCCCCAACCCAGCCATCTTGGCGACGTTCCCCCAGGGGAATCGCGCCTCTTTGTCGATCTCACGCGCGATTGGAGCGATC
>JBDHHZ010000378.1:0-3355 GCA_039589115.1 Gemmatimonadota bacterium
CTCGCGACGAGCGCGATGGCGGAGCCCGTCCCGAGAACCGGGCCGCCTACGACTGGTGGCGCGGCGCCGGGGAGTCGTTCGCTCTGCACGTATCGCTTCATGGAATGGCGTTCGCCGCCGGCCCCTGGTTCCTGATCGAAGAGGCATGGCGCGACCGCTGGGGGCGGCTACAAGAGCTTTGCACGGCACGAGTCGACGAGATGGGCTATGCGCTGCACGACGTGGAACGATTGGGAGAGAAAGGGTTCTTTCGTCTCGGGCGCGGTTTCTGCACGCGGCCCGATTCGCGCTACATGCGGGAGCACTTCATCGGGCGCGGCGAACCGGAGACGGCGGAGCTGTTCCGGCCCAGCTCGATGGAGACGATCCGTGCGCTGGGCGGCGACCCGTTGACCCTCGTCTCGGAGATGCCGCTGTTCATCACTCCGGGTGTCGGCGAAGACCTCGGGCCACCGGACCCGGCGGCGGAAGAGTGGAAGGCGCTGCTCGCGGACTGGCGGTCAGAGCTTGGAGCGGGCGCGAGCGCCGACGAGGTGAAGGGTCCTGCCCACGCGAGCGGTCTCGTGGCGATGCCGGTTCGCGATCAGATGCTCCTGCAGTGGACCTTCATCGCCGCCGGCCTCGAGCAGGCGGCACGGCCCTGAGTGCCGCGCAGAGCTAGGGCGTGAAGCGCTCGGCGCCCTCGACCGGCCGCCACGGGTGGTCGGGCTCGAAGTAATCCCAGAGAGCCGCCGACAGGCGGCGTATCAAGGTGAACCCCTCGTTATCGCGCTCCCAGCTCGTGTCCTCCTGCTCGTTCGTGATGATGCAGAACACGTAGTCGCCGGACGGCGCGTTCACGAGCACGACTTCCGAGCGGGACTCATCCACCGCTCCCTGCTTCGACGCCGCCTGGACCCAAGGCGGGATCTGCGATAAGGCCGTGCCCGTCCAGTAGATGCGAGTGAGGTGGCGGTACATCGCCAGGCTGGCCGCGGGGCTGACCGCCCGGCCTTCGCGAATCATCACCAGCAACTCCGCCATCTCCCGTGGCGTGGTCTGCCCCCAGCCATAGACCTCCCAGTCGTCCCTTCTATCCGGGGTGCGGGAGTTCATCCGGGTCCCCTCGAAACCGTTCTCGGAGAGCCACTCGTTGATGCGCGTGCCCGTTCCCGACAAGTGCTGCGCCCATAGCGCCGCCGTATTGTCGCTGGTAGTGATCATCAACATCAGCACCTGAGCCAGAGTGATCTCGGCGCTGTCGCGATACGAGCCGAGGATGTCCGATCCGGCGTACAGCAGCGAGTCGGTGTACACCAGCTCCTGGAAGAACTCCAGCTCGCCGCGCTCGATGGCATCGAACGTCGTCGCGAGGATAGGCACCTTGATCATGCTCGCCGTCGGGAACATCTCGTCGGCGTTGATCTCGGCCGTGGCACCGCTGGCCAGATGGCGGACGTAGACACCGACATCCCCGCGGAAGCCGTCGACCAGCTGCTCCAGCTTCGCCTGCAGCTCGGGGTCGGGCTTTGAGGGGATGCTCGACGTCTGACCTTCAGCGCTCGAAGCGTGCGCTACGCCGAGCGCCGGCATCAAGAAGCAAGTGAGCAAAGAAACGCGCAGAGCCTTGGCTGAGAGCACGGTCATCCCTCTGATCGGAGTCAATGAAATCAACCTGTACCGGGCGTTAGGGTTCCAGTATCGTCGTCTCCCCGACGACCTGGAAGCGCCCGCTGACGACGCCGGTGGTGGTAGCGTTGGCGAAACCACTGAACCCCGGCTGCTTCCCACCGACGCTGACCTCGAATACGCCGGGCTCGATCACGCGCCGCGAGTCGGCGTCGATCAGGGAGATCTGCCGCGGCTCGAGCACGAAGGTCACCACCTTCGTCTCACCGGGCTCGAGGTGCACGCGCCGGAACCCCTGTAGCGAGCGAATCGGGACCGGGGCGGACGCATCCAGATCGGTCACGTACAGCTGAACCACCTCTTCCCCCGCCCTGTCGCCCACGTTCTCCACCTGGACGGACACCTCGATCTCCTCTCCGGGACCAACGCGGACGGGGAGATCGATATCACTGTAGCGGAACGTCGTGTAGCTCAAGCCGTGCCCGAAGGGAAACAGTGGCTCAGCGTCGAAATAGCGATACGTTCGTCCCCGCATGTCGTAGTCGCTGAACGGCGGCAGCTGGTCCACCGACTTGTAGAAAGTGACTGGCAGCCGGCCCGCCGGGTTGTAGTCGCCGAACAGGACGTCGGCGATCGCCGCCCCCGCCGCCTGGCCCGGATACCAGGCCTCGACGATGGCGGGCACATGCTCTGCGGCCCAGTTCACGGCGACTGCACTACCGTTCAGCAGCACCAGCACGACAGGCCTACCCGTGGCAGCCACAGCCTCCATGAGCTCTCGTTGCGCAGCGGGAAGGCCCATGTCGATGCGGTCTCCGCCGGCGAAGCCGGGCACTTCGACTCGCATCTCCTCGCCTTCGAGTCGCGGCGACAGACCCATCACCATGACCACGAGGTCGGCGTTCTCGGCCGCCTGCAGCGCCTCCTCCCGCAGGCTCGGCTCGGGCCGCGCCCAGACGAGCTCCGCGATGGCGTCGGCGCGGCGCGTCCGGTACTCGACGCGGATGTCGTGGGACACACCAGCCTCCAACTCCACATCCGCCCAGCGCGGGATGACGACGTGTCGGTCCGAGAACTCGACCCGCAGCGAATCGTCGAGGAAGAGCTTGAAGCTCCCGAAGACGCGGACTCCGAGGGCATAGCGACCGGAGGCCGGCGGTGTGAGGGTACCCATCCAGCGAATGCTGAAGCTGTCGGCTGGCATCCCTTGGATCGGCGGCGCGTCCCACCAGTTGAAATCGACCGCGCTGTCAACGCGCGTCGCGAAGGGCTCGCCATCCCAGTCGTAGTTGGCGAAGTACTCGCCGGTCAGCCCATTGACTCGCACAGTCTCGTGTTCTGTGGAGAGCACCGCCGACGGTACTATCTCAAAGGATGGCATGTTCTCGGCGACGTCGGTCCCGCGGGCATACAGCACCGTCGTTCCCGGTGCGACCGCGCGCCGGATGCCCTCCAGCGGCGTGACCGGGTTGGATGGGATGCCGTTGTAGTTGCCCAACAGCACGTCCACGTCGTCGGCGTTCGGCCCAATGACCGCGATGGTGCCCAGCTCTCTGCTCAACGGCAGGAGATCGCCGTCGTTCTTCAGCAGCACGATGGATTTGCGAGTCGCCTCGACGGCGAGCTGATGATGTTCCTCGGAATCGTTGACGCTATACGGGATGCTCGCATAGGGGACGCGCTCCGGCGGATCGAACATCCCGAGTTGGAAGCGGGCGCGCAGCAGACGCTTCAGCGAGACATCGAT
>JBDHHZ010000379.1:0-6154 GCA_039589115.1 Gemmatimonadota bacterium
AGAGGGCTCGGAGGCTGTTCGGCCCGCTGCATATTGCGAAGCGGGCTGCGGAGTGCGGGAGTCATTTTGACCGGCCCGGGAGAGGGCGCGGTCCGGGACCCAGGGCTCCCGTTTGACGTTGACACCAAAGGCCTTCCCGGGTATTCTGTAAGTTTGTATGCAGCAGGCGACTACCGCCGGTGGTTTCGGGCCACCTTGAGGGGGTGACAGGAGCGTAATGGTTCAGGTAACCGTCAACGAAGGCGACGATCTCGAACGAGTGCTGAGGCGTTTCAAGCGGCAGGTCCAGAAGGCCGGCATATTCACGGACTTGAAGCGGAAGAAGCACTACGAGAAGCCGAGCGAGATGCGGAAGCGGAAGCGCAACGCGGCTCGACGGCGCAGCCGTCGCACGAGGCAACGGAGGTAAGCCCTCGTCGCCCGATCCTCAGCGGATCCTCTATCGCCCGCGTGCCGCTACGGCACGCGGGCGATAGTGTATCTGGACCTCAGCCCTAGAGCTACACGTGGCCGAACCGGCTTATATCTTTCGCGGCATGGGCGGGACGAAGACCGCATGTGCGGAGGTCGGCGAGCGGTTGGACCGGCATCTCCGGTTCAGCGGCCTGCTTCCCGAGAATGTGGCGGTGACCGTCGCCCTCTCGGGCGGGCTCGATTCCGTGGTGCTCCTCGATCTTCTGAGCGCGCTCCGCGATCGCTGGGGGTGGCAGATCACGGCCGCCCACTTCGACCATCGCATGCGCGAGGAGAGCGAGAGCGAAGCAAACTGGGTGCGCGACATGTGCGAGGGCCTGGAGGTGCCGTGCCATGTGGGCCACGCCCGCGTGGCTCCGGGGAACGAGACAGAGGCGCGCGATCTCCGCTACGAATTCCTCGACCGGGCGCGAGCGGCGCTGGGCGCCGATTGGCTGGCCACGGCCCATCATGCTGATGATCAGGCGGAGACCGTCCTTTTCCGCCTGTTGCGCGGGGGCGGTCTGGCCGGTCTCGCCGGCATCCCGGCTCGCCGCTCGCCAGGCATCGTCCGCCCGTTGCTTCCGTTCTGGCGCTCTGAGATCGAAGAGTATGCCCACGCCAGGGGACTGAATTACTTGGTCGACCCGAGCAACCTCGATCTCTCTATCACCCGCAACCGCATCCGTCACCAGCTGATCCCCGAGATCGAGGCGGGTGGCGAGCCGCAGTTCCGGGAACAGCTGTTTCGACTCGCCGACCTCGCGGGTCGGGCCGCCCGGATCCTTGACCGGCTGGCCGAAAAGGCGAGCGACGAACTGGTCCTGGAGGCCGCGGAAAGCCGCATAGTAGTTGCACGTACAGGGTTTCTCGCCTATGATACGAACGTGCGGGCACATCTCTTGCGCGCGCTCGTCGCGCGCGTTGGCCCGCGCCCGGGTCGGATCGGAACGCGCGTCGCCCTCGAGTTTATTACTACTAGTTCCAGCGGGCGTGCTATCGATCTCGCCGGCGGCGTCGTGATGCGCCGTGAGTTCGATCGCGTCATCATCGAACGACCCCGTAGGGAAGATGCAGCTCGCGATGAGGAGCTGATCGTCCCCGCGCTTGGGGCCGGTGATGGAGATGTGACGATCGGCGGCGTCGCCTGGCGGGTTCGCTGGGATCTCGGTGCGGCAGATGCCGGCGAAGCTGATGAGGCGGTCGCCCATTTCGATCCCTCGCAGGTCCGCTTTCCGCTAGCCGTGCGGAGCTGGCAACCTGGAGATCGGATTCAGCTTCCAGCAGGCACGCGGAAGCTGAAGAAGGTCTTTGGGGATCGGAAGGTCGGTCGTTCGCGGCGGGGGAACCACCCGGTACTCGTCGATCGATCGGGCGTACTGTGGATCGTCGGAGTGGTCCAGGGCGCGCGTGCGGCCGGCGCGATGCAAGGAAAGGTGTTCTCGGTCTGGCTGAGGCGAAAGGAATGAGCGAAGTGGCGACGCGCTATCCTGAATTGGAGCGGGTCGTCATCGCGGAGGAACAGATCGCAGCACGCGTCCGGGAACTGGGACGCGAGATCGAGGCGTTCTATCCACCCGAAGAGGAGTTGCTTTTGATCGGGTTGCTCAAGGGCGCCTTCATGTTCTTGGGCGATCTCGTACGCGCCGTCAACCGGACGTCGCTCGAGGTAGACTTCCTGGTCGCGGCACTCTACGGTGAGGGTACAGATCCCAGCCGGGAAGTGCGGCTTCTCTATGATATGGAGAGGCCCATCGAAGGCCGGCACGTGCTGCTGGTCGAGGACGTCGTCGATAGCGGAAAGACTCTGAATCGCATCGGCGATGAGCTGAGTCGCAGGTCGCCGCGCTCGCTCGAAGTCATTGCGTTCCTGCACAAGCACATCGCCAACGACCTGCGCTACGAGCCGCGCTGGGTTGGATTCGACGCGCCCTCCGACTGGCTCGTCGGTTATGGATTAGACCTCGCGGAGCGGTATAGGCACCTGCCGTTCATCGGCGCCATCTCCCGCGAGGATAAAAGAGGTTTCTAGATATGCCGGACATCGATCCGAACCGGGACGACCAGGGGCCCCGCTGGGCCAAGATGTCCAGAAGCCTGGCCTTCTGGGCGTTGGTCATCATGGTTCCGCTGATCATCATCCAGATGGTCAGCTCGGGCAGTCGCGACGTGCAGGAGCTCACTTACACGGACTTCATGACCGAGCTCGAGCAGGGCAACGTCCTGAAGGTCGTCGTGATCGATGGCAAGTCGCTGGAGGGCGAGCTGAGAGCGCCCGTAGGTTCGACGGGCCAGGCAGCCCGGGAATTCTGGACCAAGTTGCCCGTCTGGCACAGCGAGGAGCTGTTGAAGCGGCTCGAGGCGAGCGGGGTGAGCATCGATGCGGAGGAGGCCCGGCTCAACTGGTGGAACGTGCTCATAGGAGCGTTGCCGTGGTGGTGGAACGTGCTCATAGGAGCGTTGCCGTGGCTGTTCATAATCGCGCTGATGCTCTTCTGGTTCCGCCAGATGCAGGCGAGCGGCGCTCGTGCGTTCTCGTTCGGAAAGTCGAAGGCCAAGCTGTTGAGCGGGGATACGCCGAAAGTGACGTTCGCTGACGTCGCCGGGTGTGTGGAGGCGAAGGAGGAGCTGCAGGAGACCATCGAGTTCCTGAAGGACCCATCGAGGTTCACGCGCCTGGGCGGCCGGCTGCCGAAGGGTGCGTTACTGGTGGGGCCGCCGGGCACCGGCAAGACGCTGCTCGCCAAGGCGGCGGCCGGCGAGGCCTCGCGGCCGTTCTTCAGCATGTCGGGTTCCGATTTCGTCGAGATGTTCGTGGGAGTGGGCGCCTCGCGGGTGCGTGACCTGTTCGAGCAGGGGAAGGCACACGCGCCGTGCATCATCTTCATCGATGAGCTGGACGCGGTGGGCCGGCACCGGGGCGCCGGGTTGGGCGGTGGACACGACGAGCGTGAGCAGACGTTGAACCAGCTGCTCGTGGAGATGGATGGGTTCGAATCCAACGAGGGTGTCATCCTCGTCGCGGCGACCAACCGGCCAGACGTTCTGGACCCAGCGCTGCTCAGGCCGGGCCGCTTCGACCGGCAGATCGTTGTGGATGCGCCGGACGTCAAAGGGCGTGAGGGGATCCTCAGGGTCCACACCCGCAAGATCCCGCTGGCTGACGATGTGGATCTGTCGAAGCTGGCCAAGGCGACGCCGGGGATGAGCGGAGCCGACCTGGCCAACATGGTGAACGAAGCTGCGTTACTCGGCGCCCGGCGGGATAAGGACCGGGTCGAAATGACCGACATGGAAGAGGCCAAGGACCGGGTGCTGCTCGGGGCCGAGCGTCGCAGCATGGTGATCAGCGACGAAGAGCGGAAGCTCACTGCCTATCATGAGGCGGGTCATGCTGTGGCTGCTCACTACACGCCGGAGTGCGACCCGCTGCACAAGGTGACTATCGTGCCCCGCGGCCGTGCTCTGGGTCTGACGTTCTCGATGCCCGAGGACGACAGGCACAATTACTCGAAGAAGTACTTGAGTGCCCAGCTCGTGTACGCCTTTGGTGGCCGGGTAGCGGAGGAGCTGGTCTTCGGGCCCGAGAAGATTACAACGGGCGCCGGCAACGACATCGAGCGCGCGACTGCGCTCGCTCGTCGGATGATAACCGAGTGGGGTATGTCCGACGCCATCGGTCCCATGAGCGTCGGCGATCGCAATGACGAGATCTTCCTCGGTCGTGAGATCATGGAGCGCCGCGAGGTCAGCGAGCAGCTGGCCCAGATGGTGGACGCGGAGGTCCGGCGGCTGCTGGACGTGGCGTTCGAGGAGGCAAAGAGGATCATGTCCTCCCATCTGGAGAAGCTCCACACGCTGGCCAATTCGCTGCTGGAGCGCGAGACGCTCGACTCGGATGAGATCACCGCCATCTTCGAAGGGCGGGAACTGCCGCCGCTTCCCGAGGACGATGAGACGGAGGCTGATGGGCGACCGGGCGTTAAGGCGGATTCCGGTTCGGAGACCGACGCCAAGAGTCTGCAGCCCGCCGCGCCGCTCGAGAGCTCGCGCAGAAAGACGACGAAGCGCGAGACATCGCGATGAACACGGGACGGGTGGCGAATAGCGGGTTCGCCATTCCTCGTGAGAAAGGGGCGTTGCGAGTCTGGCGTACCGCACGCCGGACCATGGACCTCGGGAAGCCGGTGCTGATGGGCGTTCTGAACGTCACGCCGGATTCCTTTTCCGACGGCGGGCGCTTCTTCGACCGCGACGCGGCGCTGCGGCGGCTGGATGAGCTCCGGCGCGAGGGCGCCGACCTCATCGATGTGGGCGGCGAGTCGACCCGGCCCGGTGCCTCAGCGGTGAGCGAGGAGGAGGAGCTCGAGCGTGTGTTGCCGGTCGTCGAGGCGGCGGAGCGGGCAGATGTGCCGGTGTCCATCGACACCACCAAGTCGGGCGTGGCCCGAGCGGCGGTCGACGCCGGTGCGGAGATAATCAACGATATCTCGGGCCTGCGCTTCGACCCGGGTATCGCGGATATCGCCGCCGAATCCGGGACGGGGCTGGTTCTGATGCACATCCGCGGCCGGCCGCGCACGATGCAGCAGGATATAGAGTACGGCGATCTCATGGGTGAGATCGTGGCCGAGCTGAAGGGGTCGACGGAGCGGGCTCTGGCCGCCGGCTGCCAGCCCAGCCAGCTGGCAGTGGATCCCGGGATCGGGTTCGGCAAGACGGCCGAGCACAACCTGACGATCATCGACCGACTCGGCCGGGTAGCAGAACTGGGATATCCGGTCCTCATCGGGCCGTCCCGGAAGTCGTTCATCGGAAGGACTCTGGGACTGGACGTGGAGGACCGGCTCGAGGCGACGCTCGCAGCGTGCGTGGTCGCCCTACTGCGTGGTGCACGGATCTTTCGCGTCCACGACGTGACCGCGGCGCGGCGGGCGCTGGACATGGCAGAGGCGATAGCCGGAGATTCGAGCGGTGCAGAGCCTTCTTGAGCGAATCAGTTTCCTAAGGCCCGATTTCTCGGACCTGCTGCAGATCGTGGTGGTAGCGTACCTGTTCTACCGCCTGCTGCTGCTATGGGCGGGAACACGGGCGCTTCAGATGCTGCTTGGCCTGATCGTCCTGTTCGCCGTCTACGCACTCGCCGAGGTCCTGCAGCTCGAGCTGATCCGCTACTTGCTCCAGTTCGTGTTCACGTATGGTGCGCTCGCCGCGATCATCGTCTTCCAACCAGAGCTGCGCAGCGCACTGACAAAGCTGGGTCAGAGCCATTTCTGGCGTTATTTGTCCCGGCCGGAGCAGACTTCCGAGACTCAGCAGGTGCTGGCCCATGCTGCGGAGGTTCTGTCTAGGAAGCGGATTGGCGCGATCATCGCCGTGGAGCGCGAGGTCGGCCTCGAGGAGT
Organism: Gemmatimonadota bacterium; assembly: GCA_039589115.1. GTDB lineage: Bacteria > Gemmatimonadota > Gemmatimonadetes > Palauibacterales > KS3-K002. The sequence goes on from JBDHHZ010000379.1 coordinate 5,858, forward strand.
ATGCCCGCCGGGGCGCGGCGGTGAACGCTCCGATCACCGCGGAGCTATTGGAGGCCATCTTCACGCGATACGGGCCGCTCCATGACGGAGCCGTCATCGTGCGTGGGGGGGCCATCCTGGCGGCCCGCTGCATTCTGCCGCTCACCCAATTCCCGGTGACCGACCGCAGTTTGGGCACGCGACACCGGGCGGCGATCGGCCTTTCCGAGGAGACCGACGCCGTGGTGATGGTCGTTTCCGAGGAAACGGGCGCCATCTCGCTGGCTCGGCGGGGACGCCTGGAGCGCAATGTCGGCA
>JBDHHZ010000380.1:0-3346 GCA_039589115.1 Gemmatimonadota bacterium
GCTTCCTCCACTCGGCGATGGACCCTGACACGGTGATACGTATCGGACGCTGGCCGACCGGCGGCGGCACGCTCGGCATCATGGTCCGCGACGCGAAGACGATCCGCCTTCGCGACCTGCACGATCACTCCGACTTCTCCGGCTTTCCAGAAGGGCATCCGCCGATGCACTCATTGCTCGGCGTTCCCATCCGCATCGGCAACCGTGTCTTCGGGAATCTGTACCTGACCGAGAAGATCGGTACGGACGAATTCTCCGCCGAAGATGAAGAGCTCGCAGAGCTTCTGGCCGCCCAAGCCGCGGTCGCGGTCGAGAACGCCCACTTGGCGGAGCAGCGTGGCCAATTCCTCGCCATCGTCAACCACGAGATCAAGAACGCGGCCGCAGGTGTCGTCGGCTGGACCGACCGGCTACGCAAGTTGACGAGCGATACGTCCGGCCGCATCAGTGAGGGCGCGTCCTACGCGTTCGAAGGAGCCCAGCAGCTGCACAGACTGGTGGTCGACCTGCTCGACCTCAGCCGCATCGACGCACGGCAGCTCGAGCTTGATATCCGCGGCGCCGATCTGCGGGCCTTGATCCGCGAAGTCGTCGCCACCGTTCGGCCGACCGCCGACCGACAAGAGGTCGAGCTTCACGTTTCGGGGCTCGAGGACCGCACGATCCTGCAAACGGACGCCACACGAATTCGCCAGATTCTCCTCAACCTCCTCTCCAACGCCATCAAGTTCACCAAAGCGGGCGGCAAAATCGATCTAGAGCTCGCCGCCAGCGATGGAGGATGGTCCATCACCGTGCGTGATACCGGCCCGGGGGTCGACCCGGCCGTCGGCGATCGCGTCTTCGAGGCCTATCGAGCGGGGACATACAAGGTGCCGCAGAGCGGCGCCGGTCTCGGACTCGCCATCTCTCGCGAGTTGGCTCGCTTGCTCGGCGGTGAGCTCATCTTCGTCGAGGACAATGGTCCGGGCGCCTGCTTCAGGCTCTGGCTTCCCTCGAAACCTCCGACTGCGGCCCCTCGAGACGGCTCCCAGGCCTGACTTCTTCTGAGGCAGAGTGTGCACCTGTCTCGACATGTCGGGGCAGGATGTCCCTTGGCATTCACAGCGGCCTCCTCGCGGCTGATCTTCTAACGCTCTGTATTACAACACGTTAGACCGGATGGCCGGTTGGCACGATTCATCCATAGGGAGAGTCTCAGGCGGAATGTGCTCCGCCCTGTGACCGAGCGTGCCCGTCCCAACAGGCGAGATGTCTGCAGGTGACCATACGAGCGATATTCGTACTCACAAGTACGGAGGCTGGCGAGCAGTTTCTCCGGGTCCTGCCGGACCTGCGTGCGATCGGTCTGTCCGAGGCTACAATCCTACATCTCGTATCAGCCCAGCCGGGCCCGGCCGAACCGATGCCGGAGCTTGCCAACTGGGTTAGACATTTTGAGGCGGCGATTCCAAAGGTGGAATTGGCGCTGAAGCGGGGCAACCCGGTCAAGTGGATCTACGAGCTGGCCCGTGTGCGTGACGTGGATATCGTGGTCGTCTCCGGGATGCCGAACGGGACCGATTGGGACTTCGAGCGCGTATCCTCACCTTTGCGCTCGCTGGGGACTCCTATCCTCTTCCTTCCTGACAACCAGATCGAGGGTTCCTTAGTCGACCAGGTGCTCATTGCCGTCAAAGCCCCTGCGACGTTCGAAGCGGCGGTCACTGGCCTCGAAGAATGGTTCGGTGCCGAGCATCTCCGTGCCGTGTGTGTGGCGGGATCGGAGGGTGTGAGCGTGCAGACCGAGTGCGACGGGGTGAGCCTGGAAGTCGTCGCCGAGGAAGGCGACGTCGCCACCACGCTGCTGGGTCATGCCGAGCGTTGCAGGGCGACACTGCTGACGATCCTGGCGGAGGAAGAGCTGAGCGACGAAAGCGCTCGGAGCGGGACTCCGGTCGTCAAACCGCTCATCGAAGTGACTCAACGCCCGGTTCTCATCTGGCCCGCTCGAGGCAAAGCGCATCTAGCAGCATAACAGAGAGCTGAAGGACCCCCGGATGATATAGATAGGGGCTGCGGCTTCCGCGAACTGTAACCGGCACCAACTCGCTCGGCGGTTTCTTCCTAGTATTGGCTATTCGGCTCAGCGCTGGTCTTCGCCGGCTTCCTCGAGGATCGCTCGCTCTGGCGTCGCACCCGCCAACACCTCCGCAAGCGTGGTCTCCCGGAAGAAGCGGCACACCCCTTCCCTGACTTCCTTCCAGCGGTGGTGAACCGTGCAGCTTGCTGAGTCAGAGCACTGAGGTTGCCCGAGAAGGCAGGAGCTCTCGAGCATAGCAGGATTGAGGGGTTCCAGAACGTCGGCGAGAGCGAGGTCTTGGGGCGATCTGGCGAGCCGGAAGCCGCCCCGCGGACCACGCTCGGAGCTCAGCACTCCCGCACGGGCCAGCAAATGCAGGGTCTTGGAGAGATAGTTGGCCGGGACATCCAGGGTCGCAGCAATCTCGTTGGCACGAAGAGGGCCACCGTTTCCGTTCCGCGCCAGGTGGAGCACCGCCCTCAGCGCATATTCCGCCGTCTTGGAGATCATCTTCCTCGCGTCCCGTCGATTTGAGTCCTTCCTATGGGCCCACAGCCGGCCGTCACTACCCAGAATGGGGCTTGATGCCTCCACTCACCAGAGCCCAATGTCCCTTGGCTCGGGCGCCGGCAGGCGCCGAGTGGGCCTCGGCTGCCAGGGGAACCTGATAAGCCTGATTCCGCCAGTACCCCCGGGGGGTCCAAAGGGCAGACATTGTGCCACAGCCCCGCCATTCCAGCTCGTACGAGCCTATCCGGCTCAACTGGGAAAACATAGATTTCTCCGGTTCAAGCAGGCGTCACGACAGCGTCGTCCGACCTCAGTTGCTGCACGTTTCCTGCAGTGAGAACGGCGAACCCTGGAGGACATGAGATGCGGCAAGCCGTAGAACAGCTTTGGCCCGAGCTAGAGTGGATTGAGAACGCGGAGCTGCGAGGACAGGTCACCGAGACCTGGATGCAGGCGCTGGAAGGCAGTCCGCTGGAACCGCAGGACCTCAACGAGATCCCGTTCACCCTGCTGGTGCCCGACTGTCCGGCCACCTTCATGGAGCACAAGCGCTGTGTCGTCCACATCGCGCGGCGGGCGGCGGAATCGATGCGGGATTTCCTAGGAAGAGCGCTGAAGATCGACGTCGACACGGTGGTAGCCGGGGCGATCCTGGCCGACGTGGGCAAACTGCTCGAATACGAGCGTGTCGACGGCGAAGTCCGTCAGAGTGACAGGGGCAAGGCGCTTCGACATCCCTTCACCGGGGTCGCCCTCGCCATGTCGTGTGGAGTG
>JBDHHZ010000381.1:0-3345 GCA_039589115.1 Gemmatimonadota bacterium
GATGAATCGGTCATCCTGACTGAATCGTGGTGCCGAAGTGGTCGCCAGCCCCCCCTACCATTTGCCCTAGCTTCATGTTGGACAATTACTTACTCGATCGAGCCCTACCGGCACGACGCTTGCCCCTAAGAACGGCGGCGACGAGTGCTCGCCGGAGGATAGCAGGGCTATCCGACCGAACTGGACGGTGACGGTTTCAATGAATAGAAGCGCAGCCCGCCGGGACCGCGTGAGCGATAGCGGCTTCACGATAGTGGAGCTGCTAGTCTACCTAATAGTCGCGGTGATCATGGTGGCCGGGATCTACAACCTGCTCATCGGCCAGCAGCGACTCTACATGAAGCAGCGGGAGCTGCAGGACGTGCGAGGGAGTCTGCGGGCGGCGGCGAACCTGCTAGCGTTCGAGCTGCGCCAGGCCTCTGCGGTCGGCGGCGATATCTACAATATCGGTACGTACGAGGTCAAGCTGCGCTCGATTCAGGGAGCGGGCGTGGTTTGTGCCGCCCATGGAACGCAGCCGCGGGTCGGGGTGGTCAGGCTCTGGGGTGAGTTCGAGTCGACGGATGCGGACAGTGCGTTCATTTTCTCGACGGGCAGCGGCTCCGGCACGGCTGACGACAGCTGGATAGTCGGGCGGATCAGCGACCTCTGGACTCCCGCGGCCGGAGGGGTGCCGGACTGTGATTGGGGCAACTCCGTCGATCCGGACCTTGTCGCTGAGGTCAGCGGGGCCACGACGCCACCCGACAAAGTCGACGGTGAAATCCCGATGGAAACGGGCGGTGAGGTCGTTAAGGGTGCCACCGTTACATTCACCGCCAGCCACCCGAGCCTCACGTGCTCCGAGTTCGACAATCGCGCGACCATCGTCATCGATGCCGACACCTATAATTTCAACGGGACGATGACAGGTTGCACGTTCACGGTCGACATCCCGAACGACGCGCAGAAGATCGAAATCCAGATCAACATCGAGTCGGATCTGTACACTCAGTTGAGCGACGACATCTTCGGCAAGTCGTCGTGGCTCGACTTGAAAACCGGCGGCAGCGTCAACGTAACGGAGTATGTGCGGATCGGCGGGCCGATCCGCGCCTTCCGCCCGGTGGAGTACGGACTGTACTTCGATCCCGACGGCCGCTGGTGGCTGGGCCGCAAGGTCGGTAACGCCAGCGATTGGGAGAAGCTGACCGGCCCGCTCAGCACGCCTTCGGACAGCGGCCTTGTATTCGTTTACTACGACCAGAACGGCGATACCACGAGCGTTCCGGTGGACGTCCGCATGGTCGACATCATTCTGCGCGGCCAAAGCTACGGGAAGGCACCACAGGCCGGAGATGTCGGACCGCAGGTGGAACAGGACACCCTGACGGTCAGGGTCTCGCTGCGCGGCTGATGGGGATAACCCGCAAGCCCGTGCGGCGCTCCGATCAGCGCCTGCGCATGAGGGAGCGGCATTGAGATGGAAGCAATAAGGGTGATGAGGCGGTGGAGGCTGGCGAGGCGCGAGGGTTTCGTCCTTCCGGTGGTCGTGTTCTGCCTGGTGCTGATGAGCGCTGTGGCGGTAGCGGCGCTGCTGACGGCAGAGGATGAGGCCAACTCGTCGCGGGCGCTGCGCGAGGGCGCTGCCGGATTCTACGCGGCCGAGGCGGGGCTGCACGAGTTGTACGCGTATTGGGTGGATAGCGTAGGCCCGTACATCGACACGCTGCCGCCCGGAGGCAGCGTCACGCTGCCATGGCGCGACCTAGACAACGGCTCGAGGTACCAGGCGACCGTATCTCGCTGGGACGACGGCCACCAGCCGATTTACCAGCTCGAGGTGGACGGCCGCGGCCCCGGCCCACGGGGCGGACGGCGCCTCTTGAGCTTCTCGCTTACCGCGATTCCGGGCGAGCCCGGGCGTGGCTACACGATCGGCGAGTGCTGCCGCGCTGCGGTCACCATGCGCGGCACAGCGGCGGTGGAGGAAAGCGCCGGCGTGAGCGGGTTTGACCGGAACCCGAATCAATGGGGCGATTCCTGCCCGACCGCCGACCGCGACAAGCCGGGTATCATGATCGACGATGTGAACGAGCTCGAGTTCGACGAGGGCGGCTGGGCGGACGGCGTGCCGCCGGTGGTCCAGGAGACGATGACCGACGCCGACTTCGAGCAGTTCGGAGATCTGACGTGGGAGGATCTGAAGGGCATGGCCGACCACGCGGTCGGCGAGCCGGATGACGCCGACTTCGAGATTGACGAGGGCGACGTCTACCCGCGCTACAACGGCGACGGGTCTTGTGATACGAGCCACCCATACAACTGGGGCTCACCGGACCCGAACGATGAATGCTTCGGCTATTTCCCGATCATCCTCATTCAGGGCGGGGTCAAGTTGTTCGGCCTCTACGGGCAGGCGATCTTCATCCTAGACTACGACGAGTCACGGCCCTATATGGAGAAAGGTAGCGAGCTCGACCTCGAACAAGGCGTGGTCTTCAACGGGATCATCCTGGGCAAGGGCTGCGTCGAGATCGAGGAAGACGCCCTGTTCCACGGCGGCCTCTTCGTCGACGGGAACTACCGTAACGAGCCGATGTGCAACAGCGACAACGATTTCGCCATGAACGACGGCCCGGCGCGTATCCACTGGAGCCAGTGCGCCGTCGATCGCGCCATCCTGGGCGCCGGGCTGGACGAGTATGCCGACGTCGACATACCGGGTAAGCCCGGCCCGGCCCGGCTACTGGGCAGCCGCTCGTTTGGTGAAGCGCTTCGATAATCGCAGAGGTGTGCTGAGGCCGGGGATGTAGAACTGGGCTCCCTGCGACCTCAGGTCGTCGCGGCCGTCAAAGTGGTGTCTCCACGCCGATTCCAGCCGCAGAACCAGGCCACCGGTGTCGCTCCTTCACCCACAACGTTCCCCTCGGGGTCGCGGAGCAAGTCGTGTATGATCCCGCTCACAGAGCCAACGACACCCCATTCAGGGTGCTCGAGCAGAAGTCGACAGGCCGTATCGCTCACATCGGTTAGCCGCGCTTCCTCATCATCGAAGAACAGCACCGCTCCGACAAACCCGTAGCCGGGGCAACTACTCGGGACGTAAGAAGGCGAGATGTGGGTGACGTAGGCGACCCTGCCGATCCCGACGCGTTCCTTGACCTCGCCGCGCAGGCATGCGCCTCGATACTTCTGCGCACTCCAAAGGTCGACGAGTTGGTCGAGCGCTTCCATCGTCAGGACAGGTGTGGGATGGTCGACCCAGGTAGTGTCGCGTGGCAATGCATAGGAGGCGTCCATCGCTTGCGCGGCGAATGTCGGTGCCGCGAAAGTAAAACTCGCTGCACATACAATTACGATGAA
>JBDHHZ010000382.1:0-3803 GCA_039589115.1 Gemmatimonadota bacterium
GCGCAATCAGAAGAACGCCATCTTCCTGCAGTACCGGAACGAGCCGCACCATCCGCGGAAGTATGCGAACAAGCTCGACTACTCGATCAGGATGATGGAGTTCTTCGATCATTATTTGAAGGGCGAGCCGGCGCCGGCCTGGATTACGGAGGGAGTGCCGTATAACGGGCACTGAGGGGGACTGCTTCGACATTCGACAGCCGGTAGTGGACAGCCGAGTCTCGAGTACTGCCCGACTGACAACGCCCGATTCGCGACGCTCGACCTTCGGGTCTCCTGCGTCGGCCGTCGGACGTCGTTAGTCGAGCAGTACTCGGCTGTCGATTGTCGGCTAACGGCTGTCGGCTGTCGAGTAGTTACTCCGCTCAGGGCCAGTAGCGCAGATTGAACGTGGCGATGAAGGCCTCGAAGTCGTCGTCGGTATCGCGCCTGTCCAGCAACGACATCGTCGTCTCGAGGCCGACGGAGAAATCGTCCCACCCCGTGTAGAACACGCCAAGGCCGTAAGACCACGAGCGAGCGACGAGATCGGCTCCGCCTTGCGAGAAGGCGTCCGTCTGGGCGCTGAGCTGAAGACCGATGGGGATCACGCCCAGGTTCTTGAGATCGATGCCGACCGTGGCGCCGCCGCCCGTGAGGCCTATCCACGGCGCTGGAGCCCAGCCTACCCTCACTCCGGCCACCGCGTTGATCGCTTCTGCTGTCCCCACCAGATTGTTCTCTCCTACCTCGAGGCTGTCCTCGATGACCTTCTGAGCGAAGCCGAAAGGGTCCAAGCCGACGAGGTCCGTGCGACCGAAGTCCAGAGTGCCGGACAGGATGACCTTGTCGCTCTGCAGGATCCTGGCAGTCGCACCGACACTCCAGACGAACGAGCCCGTCACACCCTGAGCCAGGACCGACTGCTCGTCGATACCAAGACGCGCGCCGCCGCCGAACCCGATGCGCGCGGCGAACCACTGACCGAACCTCTGTTGATACTGGAAGCCGAGAGCCATGAACGCGACGTCACCCGTCAGCGTCCCGACGGTATCGCCACTGAGGTCGACGAATGGGGTTTTGAGATCGAAGGCCAGCCCACCGCCCGTGCTCGTGCCGAAGTGACTGATGGCGAAGGGCGCCTGCACGATCCTCGAGGGCATGAACTTGTGGCCGTTGAGCACCCGGCCGGGCTCCTGGGCGGGAAGATGGGCCGCGCTCAGAGACAGCAGGGCGAGCGCGATCAGGGGCTTACGCATCACGGACCTCCGGATTGGCGTTCGGTGAGAGCGGTGAAGGCAGTAGTATGGTCCCCGCCGGCGCGCGCCGCCAGTCGCGTCAGCCGCTGGTCGCGCCCGCCGGTTCCTCGGCGCCCTGTGGCGCGTCGTCCAGCCACGCGACGAACAGCTGATAGGCGATGGCCAGGATGACGGCGCCCAGGAAGAGCCCGATGATGCCGGACATCATCATTCCACCGATAGCGCCGAGCAGTACGACCAGCATCGGAACATCGACGCCGCGCCCCAGGAACAGCGGCTTGAGGAACGCATCGCTGCCGCTGACGATGATAGCCCAGATCAGGAACAGGACGGCCGTGACCGTACTGGCGCTGGAGAACACGTAGATGGCGACCGGGCCGAGGACGAGGAGAGGCGGAAGCTGAACGACGGCCAGAATCAGGATCAGCAGGGCCCAGAGACCCGCCGCGGGCACGCCGGCCGCCGCCATCCCGATGCCGCCCATGGCCGACTGGATGACCGCGATACCCACCACACCAATGGCCACGCTGCGTATCGTCTTCTCCGTCATGGTCGTGAGCGCCGGCCCCTTCTCACCCGCGAAGCGCGTGGCGACCCGTACAGCCGCTCCTTTGCCGCTCCCCGCCGTCGCCAGGAACACGCCGGCGATGATGATCGAGATCACGAACTGAACCACGCTCATCCCGAGCCCGGCCACAGCCGAGAGCAGCCCACGGCCGAAGGCCCGTACCTGCGTCTCGTATCGCTGCAGAGTCGCTTCCAGGTTGGTCGACGCCTGACTCCAGATGCCGTGCACATCCTCGCCGATCAGCGGCCACGTACTCACCTTCTCAGGCGGCGGCGGCACGGCGAGGGTGCCTGCATCCATCTGCTCCGCGACCGATCGGACCGCGTCGAACGTGCCCCCGAAGAACCGCGCCGACGGTACGAGTAGAAGCGCCAGGGCGAAGACCGTGAGCAAAGACGCGGTCAGCCGGCGCCGACCGCCTAGTTTTGCGGTCACGTAGCTGTAGGCGGGGAAGACGGCGACGGCGATGATGACTCCCCAGAGGACCGGCTCGATGAACGGCCGCACGATCATGATCGACCACGCCGCCAGCAAGGCGAGCAGGCCGATACGGATGGCCGCTTCGACGGCCCGTCTCACGAAGCGCGCGTCTTCCACGGTAGCATGCGAGTCAGCCACGGTAACGTCCTTTCTAGTTACAGATCCGCTCTAAGACGTACGCCGAACAGCGTCACGACACTCCGGTTCGGATCGAGGGCGGGTTTCACGGGGATAACGCCCTGGTACTGTCAGGCACCTAACCGCGAAGGATCGATCGGCTCACTCTACTAGCCCACACCGACCTCGACGCCGAACAGGAACTGGAAGCTGCGGTAGACGAACGTCGCCTCGAAGTCCTCGTTCGTGAGCGCCTGGTCCACCTTGCTGCCCCAGCCGTACCCGACACCCAGCGTGAAGAGAGCCGAGCCGACGACGAAATCCGTGCCGATCGTGACGTTGTTGATGTCCAGCGGCGACGTCGACAAACCCGCCCGCTCGACCTGGTCGGTGAGCCCGGTCGCGTCCAGGTAATACGACACATAGCCGGTCAGCTTCGGCGAGAAGACATGCTCGAGTCCCACCGCCCAATTGAAGACCTCGTCCAGCGCCTGGACGACATCGACAGAGATCACCTCCGCCGGCTCCTGGGCGACGAAGTCCTCTCCCTGCATCACGACGTACGGCTCGATGGCGTCGAACCACTCGCCGCTCGCATGCAAACGGGTATCGCCGATCCGCCAGCCCAGCCCGAAGCCTACGGACAGCGGCGACTTGAACTCGGCCGGCAGGTCCGTCTGGATGTCGACTGCGAGCGCGCCCGTATCCGGCGCGAACGTCCCGGTGTTGAACCCAAGCTGGCCGCTGCCTGTGATGTGGATGCTCGGTGTAGTGACCGTCAGGCCGCCGGTCAGCGGGCCCGCCTCGGCGAACGCTCCGAACTTGAACAGCGTCCGGATGGCGTAGTACTTCCCCCCGCGGATATCGATGATCGCCTCGCCGGTCTGGCCCGGGCCGACTCCCTGCGAGATGGTCTCCGCTCGTCGCCGCTGGCTTCGCAGCGCCCCGTACCAGGTGACTCCAAGGCCGAAGTTTGACCCGAGCCGATGCGAATAGGTGAGCCCTCCCCAGAATTCATTGAACTGCCCCTCGAACCGCCCAAGCCCGGCCAGGTGGTCCAGGTTGAACTCCGGAGGGACATCGGCGCCGGACAGAACGAGCAGGCCTTGGAGATCCTGCTGGCCACGCGCCCGGGTGAGGGCGGAATAGGCCAAGACCCCGGATCCGAAGAGGTCTTTCTTGATCGTACCGGCGATCAATGAAGGCCGCAGCCCCGAGCGTGCGGTGCCCAGATCCACGCCCTCGCCGCCGCCACCTTGCAGGGCGATGACCGAGTACTCGAACACGCTGGTGCTCACGGCGAACGCGAGATCTTCGGCCAAGCCGAGGGCGCCCGGGTTGTAGTAGGTGCCGCTAATGTCGTCCACACTGCCGATCACCGCGCCACCGAGCAGCGAGGA
>JBDHHZ010000383.1:0-3332 GCA_039589115.1 Gemmatimonadota bacterium
CGTTCGACCAAGCGGACTCGGCCGGGTTCGTGCAGCTGTTCGGGCTGCCGATTCGTGTGGCGTCGACGCGCGACATGGTGGCCGAGGCGACCTCCGGCGATGTCGTGATCGGCAGCCCCGAAACGACTGCGACCTTCGAGCCAGAGGGCCGGTGAGCGGCGAGGGCGTGGGTGGCGGACCGGGGGAGCCTGGCGGTTTCGCGCTCTGGGGAGGCCGGTTCGAGGGCGGCGGCCTGGCATCGGAGGCGGACGTGCTCAACCGGAGCCTGCCGGTGGATCGCCGCCTCTGGCGCGAGGAGTTGGAGGTCGCTGGAGCTTGGCTGGAGGCGTTGGCTCTCCTCGGCGAGCTCGGAGCCGCTGACGCAGGTCAGCTCGCTGCAGGCTTGGAGCGTGTGGGCGTGCGGCTGTCCGAAGGCGTTGCGGAAACGGCACCGGACGAGGACATCCACACGTTGGTCGAGCGCCTGCTGACGGAGGAGATCGGCGAGCTTGGCGGGGCGCTGCGGACAGGCAGGTCGCGGAACGATCAGGCGGCGACGGCGACGCGGCTGTGGGTGATGCGTGCGGCCGACGTGCTGCGGGAGCACCTTCGCCGGCTGCAGGCTGCACTGATCACGCAGGCCGACGTCTCGGTCGACGTTCTCGCCCCATCCTACACCCATCTGCAAAGGGCGCAGCCCATCCGTTTCGCTCAGTTCTTCCTTTCGCACTTCTGGGCGCTCGAGCGTGACCGCGAGCGGTGGGCCGCCGTGCGTAGCCGGGCGGCGGTGATGCCTTTGGGAGCCGGAGCGGTCGCGGGCTCGGGCTTCCCGGTGGATCGAGAGTTCCTCAAAGAACGGTTGGGGTTCGATCGAGTCGCGCCCAACAGCATGGATGCCGTCTCGGACCGCGACTTCGTCGCCGAGTTCGCGTTCGCGGGCGCGCTCACGGGAGTACATCTCTCGCGGCTCGCCGAGGACTTGATCCTCTACTCGAGTTCCGAGTTCGGGTTTCTCCGTTTCGCCAATGCCTACAGCACCGGCTCGAGCATCATGCCCCAGAAGCGGAACCCGGATATCGCCGAACTGGCGCGGGGGCAGAGTGCCAGGCTGCTCGGTGACGCTGCGGCGGCGCTGGCCTTGCTAAAGGGGTTGCCGGCCGGATACAACAAGGACCTTCAGGAGGACAAGACTCTCCTCTTCCAGGTCCACGATACGTTGTGCCTGTTGCTGCCCGCCTTGGCGGGTGCCATCGGGACTCTAGCGGTGAACGAGCATGCTGCGGGCGCCGCGCTGGACCCCAGCATACTGGCGGTGGACATCGCGGATGCCCTCGTACGCGCAGGCGTCACGTTCCGGGAAGCGCACGAGGCCGTGGGTGCCCTGGTGCGCGAAGCCGAGAATGCCGGAGCCACGATCCTCGACCTCGATGCCGACCGGGCGGAGACGTTGCATCCCGCTTTGCCTGCAGCGCTCGAGGTCGTTGCAGGGGGTGGATTGATGGAAGCCTACCGCCGCTCGGTGGATTCGCGGTCGGTCAGCGGTGGGTCGGCGCGGCAGGCGGTGCTGGAACAGATCGCCGAAGCCCGAGCGACGCTCGAGCGGGTGTAACAGGCATCTCCTGTCTCACCGGGCCGCCGGCCAGCCAAGACCGGATCAGCGAGGCCTGAGACCCTGAAGTCGAAGCCGGCCGTACTGGTCGGACTGCAGCCGGAGCAGCCACGTCACCTGTCGCGGCGGCGGCACCCTACCCGGGGCGCCGACGAAGAGAATGTCGTTGTGGACCTCGGCCACAACCAGCCCATCGGCCGAGCTGCTCACGTCACCTAGTCTGTAGCGGATTCGGATACGCGCGGTATCGAACAAGCGGTCGAGGGCACGCCATTGGCGCGGTGAGAGCGTGCCTCCGAAGGCTTGGGCGATTAGCGTGGAGTCTTTCTTCTCGAGTCCGCGGATCAGAACTCCGACGATCCTGTTCACGGCGGCGATTTCCTGCTGGGATGCCGGATAGAAGGACGCCGGCACTCCCGCTTCCGGCTCCTCCTCCGTTTCGCCGGCCGTTGCGTCCTCGCCCGCCACCATCGTCGAGTCGGCGCCTGCCTCGGTTTCGGCCGTGGGACCGGCGCTCGGCGAATCGGCTGCCGCTGTCCCTGGCTGTTCCCCTTCAACGACGGGGTCGCCCGCCGTTGGGCCTGTTGTGCTTTCCGGCCCTCCCGCAAGGTCGGCTGGATCTCCACCGCCGACGGCTTCCTGTGCTTGTCGGCCTGCCCCCGGATCTGATCTGAGCGGCGATCCAGGCGCGGCCCAGAGCGCGACGGCGGCAGCGATCAGGATGACCGCGACCAGCGCCACGGCGCGTAGCGGTTTGCGCTCCGACTCCGCCTCGGCCCTGGCGGGACTTTCTACGGCACGGACCCCAGGCTTCGGCGTGATGACCGTGGGTGCGGATGCGACGGCCTCGAGCTCGGACGCCACGCTCCTCAAGTCATCCGCAAGCTCCGCCGCGTTCTGGTATCTCAGCTCGGGGTCCTTATCCAGGGCCCGGCGGATGATCGCCTCGAGACTAGGATCCAACTCGAGGCCTAGTTGAGTCAAAGGTGTCGGAGGCTCGGTCTCGATCTTGTGGCAGATCGCTCCAAGGGTCGGGCCGTCAAACGGAGGCCGGCCCGCTAGGAGCGTATAGAGGACACCGCCGACCGCAAAGATGTCGGCGCGGTGATCCACGTGGCGTCCCGCTACTTGCTCGGGAGCCATGTAGAGGGGTGTGCCCAACGACACACCGGAGCCGGTTATCTGCGCGCCCACCAGCTTGGCGATTCCGAAGTCGACGACCTTCAGGTGGTCGTCGGGCGTGATCAGCAGGTTGGCTGGCTTGATGTCGCGGTGCACGATATCGCGGTCGTGCGCGTAGCTCAGTCCTTCGCACACCTGCATTACGTAGCGAACCGCTCTCAATGGCGGCAACGCCCCTGCCTGTTCCAGAACGTGGCCCAGGTCGGTGCCTTCTAGATACTCCATCACGAAGTAGGGGAGACCGTCGTCGGTGCGGCCCGCATCGAAGACGGTTACGATGTGCGGGTGCTGCAGTTGGGCGACGACGCGGGCTTCGCGGTGGAAGCGTGCCATCGCGTCCTCGTCATACTGTGCCCACGACAACACGACCTTGATGGCCACGTCGCGCTCGAGCTCGGGGTCGCGGGCGCGGTAGACCACACCCATACCTCCCTTGCCGAGCGTCTCCGTTATCTGGTAGCGGCCAATCCACTGGTCCATAAGCGCAAGCTAAACAAATGCAGGAAGTTGGGTCAATCGCGCGGCCACCGCGTTTGTCCCGGAGACCTGGCGAGCCTACATT
>JBDHHZ010000384.1:0-3330 GCA_039589115.1 Gemmatimonadota bacterium
GGTGGCGCATCGACGATGGCGACGACGTCCGGCGGTGGAGTCCCGTAGGGTTCCTGTGCGGCGGCAATGCCGGTGACGAACAGAAGAGCGGCTGCGGCGCTGAGCCAGCGGGCGATGGCGTTCACGGAGGTCCTCCTTCTGGTGTGTCCGGCCGGGGCTCGAGGTGAGAACCTGTTAGTTAGGGCCGGGGCCGTTGGCGGGCAAGGGTCGGCTCGGTGTGCAGTGTGCGGTGTGCGGTATGCGGTGGGCCGGAGGCGAAACCGGGGATCTCTGGTGCTCGTAGGCCGGGATAGCGGGATCAGCGGAAACCTAAGCAGCGGGAGCTATTCGTGGTGAGCGAGCCGGTCATCAGGGCACGGAGACTGGGCAAGTCGTACAAGAACGTCGAGGCGCTCAAGTCGCTCGACCTCGAGGTGCCCAGCAACTCGATCTTCGGGTTCTTGGGCCCCAACGGGGCTGGCAAGACGACGACCATCAAGCTGTTGCTTGGACTGGTGCGTCCGACGACCGGGTCGGCGGAGGTGTTCGGCAACGACATAGTGGGCGACACCATCGGAGTGCGGCGGCGGATCGGTTACCTGCCGCAGGAGCCGCGCTACTACGAGCACATGACCGCACGCGAGACCCTGCGGTTCACAGCGCGCTTCTTCTACAAGGGACCGAGCTCGGGGATAGAGAAGCGCGTCCAGGAAACTCTGGACCTGGTCGGCCTCGCCGACAAAGCGGATCGCCCGATCAAGGGCTTCTCGGGAGGTGAGCGCCAGCGGCTCGGTATCGGCCAGGCGCAGGTGAACGACCCGGACCTGCTGATCCTCGACGAGCCGGCAGCTTCGCTCGATCCCATGGGCAGGCGCGATGTGCTGGCGATCATGGAGCGGCTACGCGAGCGCTCCACGGTATTCTACTCGACCCACATCCTCGATGATGTCCAACGGGTGAGCGATACCGTGGCGATCCTGGACCTGGGAGAGCTGGTGGCCAAAGCGCCGATCGGGGATCTGCTGGCCGGGAGCGATGGGATCGTCTACACGATGGAGGTGAAGGGGGACGGCGGGGCGGCGGAGAAGCGGGTCGAGAGCCAGTCGTGGGTCTCGAAGCTACGGGTGACGCGTGAAGCCGGCGTGGCTCGCTGGCTGGTGAGCGTCACCGATCCGGCGGCTGCCGAATCGCAACTGTTGCGCTTGCTGCTCGCCGACGAGCACGTCGCCGTGGCCTCGTTCGGCCGCAGGACCTACGAACTGGAAGAGGTCTTCATGAACCTCGTCGAGGAGAACGGTGATGGCCAGCGCTAATGTCCCGCTACAGGCCGCCGCGGGCCGCGGTTGGCTGGTCGGGTTCGGCAATATGGTGGACAAGGAGTACGGTTCCTGGTGGCGGACCCGGCGAGGCCTGCTTCACGTATTCCTGTGGCTGCTCGTCATCAATGGCTTCCTATTCCTGGTCGGCGTGGACGAGCATGGCGGGAATCCCTACCGGGCACTGAACGAGTTGATACAGATCTTCTTCCAGGTAGGCGGCCTGTTCGCAACGATCGGTATCATCGTGTCGACGCAGAGCTCGGTGCTGGGCGAGCGGCAGCTGGGCACGGCGGAGTGGGTGCTGTCGAAGCCGGTGACGCGAGAGGCGTTCCTGCTCTCCAAGCTGCTGGTCAACGGCGTCACGTTCATCGGACTCGCGGTGGTGATCCCCACGGTCGCCTTCTTCTTGCAGACGCTGCTGCACACGTACCTTCAACCGAGCCCGGGCCCCTTCATGCTGGGCCTGGCCCTGCATGTCGAGCAGCTGGTCTTCTATCTCGCGCTCACCCTGGCACTCGGGGCGGTACTGAGCTCGCGGGGGGCCGTGTCGGGTGTGGCGATCGGGCTCCTGTTCGCTGGGCTCATCCTGCCGAACTTCTTCCCGTCGCTGATGACGTGGACCCCGTTCGCCCTGCCGGCTGCCGGGTACATGGTCGCGACGGGGCGGCCGCTGTCGGACGGAGCCTGGGTCCCGATCCTCGTGACGGTTCTGTGGACGCTGCTGTTCGTGCTAGTGGCGCTGTGGCGATTTGATCGCGAGGAGCTTTAGGGGACGGAGCGAAGCGCTATGACGCTTCCGCGACCGGCGGGATCGTGCGGTCGAGGATGATTATCTTCTGCCAGATCTTGCTCGAGAGACCGGTCGTCAGGCCTTCGACTTCGTCGACCGCGGCCAACACCACGGGGTCGTCGAAGTTCTGTGCGTAGAGCGCCGCCACTTTGCTTACCAGCGACAGCATCTCGGAGCAGTAGTCCAGGTAACGAGCCAGCTCGGGTTGAGTGAGCTCGCGCTCCGGCGAAGAGGCGGTGCCAGTATGCGCCCGGAGCACCGAATCTGGATCCTTGGTCAGCTGGTGCATGTCGATGATGTGCGCCAGCGCGCGCAACTCGCGCAAGAAATGTAGAGCGCGCCTGCGCTTGATGCGGCTCTCCAGCGTGACCAGGAAGAGCACCATCAGGCCGATGAAGAAGAGGATATTACTGCTGGCCTCCACGACATCGACGAGGCTGTAGATGTCCGGCCGACCGGCTGGGAAGTCTGCCCTGAGGACGATCTCGATGAGCAGCACGGCGAGGGCGATTATGCAGGCCGCGATCGCGGCGCGCAGCGCTGGGATAGGACGGGCCGCCAAGGCGAGACGCTCTACCGCGTGAGTCGAGATCAAATGAAGCTCTTGGGCCAGCTGTCCCAGTCCGCTTCCCGCAAAGCGCTCGTCGATGCGGTTGTTCAGTGCCTCTACTGTCTGGACGATGCGACCGGCTTCCAGGTTCAGTCCGGATGACTCTAACGTCGCCACGGATGTCACCGGGTCGGTACGGTCATGGGGCCGAGCATCTCGTTGTAGGCCGCCTCCATCAGCTTGACCAGGGCCTCCAGACTGTCGATCTCGGCGGCGCGCGCCGGCTCCAGCTCGCGCATCCGCTGGTACAGGCCGGCCTGGAACGCCGCCACTCGCAGCGCGAACTCCCGCTGCGCCAGTAGCTGGTTGTTCTCCTGAAGCAGTCTCCACTGGATGGCCTGCCAGTCCTCGAACAGCGCGGCGGCCTCGCTATCGGGTAGGACCTCTTGTCCTTGTTGGGCCCTACGGAACCGATCCTCGATCGCGTACTTCCGCTCGATGAATGCCCGCATCTGCGGGTTGTTCTCCGATAGGTACTGCTCCATGGAGCGCTGGATCTCGTCCCACCGAAGGGCAACAGCGCTGTCCTCAAAGGCCCTGAGGCGGAGAGGCTCCAACGAATCGACCAGCGCCTCGTACTCGCTCAGGACGACCGACCGCGCGGGGACCGCCGGAAGGTCTGAAGTAGCAGC
>JBDHHZ010000385.1:0-3326 GCA_039589115.1 Gemmatimonadota bacterium
CCCAGGCCCGAGACTGGCCTCGTCCCCAACGCCCCGGCCTGGGGCAACACAACGACAGCAGGAGGTGAAACATGAAGAAGCGAATTCTCGCCCTTTGGCGGCCCAGCGCTGTCGCCGTCGTTCTGGTAGCGGCCCTCGCCGCAGGCTGTGGCGAGGACAAGGTCGCCGGCGTCGAGAGGCCGGACGATGCCGCGCTCAACCTGGGACGCGGCAGCGAGGCGCTCACGGTGATGACCCACAACATCTATGTGGGCGCCGACGTCGATAGGATCGTCGAAGCCGGGAGCCTGGAGGAAGTACCCGGTCTCGTGACGATCACGTTCTTGGAGTTGCTTTCCACCAACTTCCCAGAGCGTGCGGCGGCGATCGCCGACGAGATCGCGCGCAAGCGACCGCATCTCATCGGACTGCAGGAGATTTCCTTGATCCGCTATCAGCATCCGGGTGATTTCCTGGACAACTACAGCGTCGACGCCGAAGATGAGCTGCTCAACTTCCTGGAGATCGTGATGTACGAGCTTCGGGATGTGCGTGGCCTGGACTATGAAGTGGTTGGGATGGTGCAGAACGCCGACGTCGAGTTGCCGATGGCCACAGGTTTCATCCCTCCGGCTACGTTGCTTTATGACGATGTGCGTCTCACCGACTACGACGTCGTGCTGGCCCGCGGCGATGTCCAGATATCCAACGTCGCCGAAGTGAACTATGAGAGCGTATACGCGCCCGAGGAACTGCCCATCATCCAGATCCCACGCGGCTACGTCGCGGTAGACGCAACGGTGAAAAACAGGACCTATCGGTTCGTCAACACTCACCTGGAACCCGCCGACCTCGACGTTCAACTCGAGCAAGCGGAGGAATTGATCGATGAGTTGAGCGGCGAGACCAAACCGGTCATCGTGGTCGGCGACCTCAACACGCCGGCTCCGACTGGGGAAACGTACCGGCTCTTCGAGATGAACGGCTACGTCGACACTTGGACCCGCAACCTCGAGAAGGGTGAGGGAGAAGGATTCACCAACCCTCACGACTCCGACTTGAGGAATGCCGAGAGTGATCTCTACCAGCGTGTCGATCTCATCTTGGTGCGCAACCAAGCGGGTCGGTCGGGCAAGACGGTCATCGGGCCGGTGTTCGCCACCGTCTGGGGCGATGAACAGGCCGATCGGACGGCGCTTCAGAACCTCTGGCCGTCCGACCATGCCGCGGTGATCGCGGAGTTGAGGGTACCAGTCCTCGGCATGCCCGCCTACAAGTGATACGATGACGAGAGAGCCGGGCCGGGGCGCTGGGGACACGCTTCGAGCCGGTCTCGGCTCTGCCTACGTGCTGACGGGAGCTTCACTCCATATCTTATAGCGACGGCGAGGTTGCCGGGCGTCGCCCGGTACGATGGCACCAGGAAAGTGGGGGGAACCGGAATGTCTATTCGCTCTGCGATCGATCAGGCTCTGACGCTCATCGGGGTCACCATCGTCGTGGTACCGGTCGCACTATTGTCCGAGTCGTGGATCCCTCTCTTCCTCGTGCTGGGCGGTACTCTGCTGATTGGTGCGGGCGCCTGGCGGCTCGGGACGCGCTTGCTGCCCAACCGGCGAGTGTTCATCGGGCTGCGATCGGAGGTCGAGTACTTCATCAAGTTGGTCCGCAGGCTCAACTCTCACGCCTTGGAGGATGACACCAAGGTTGTCGAGGAGGTCCGCGTAGAGATGAAGGAGTCCGTCGATCGGATGGTCTCGCTGGCCGGGCAGGCGAGCTAGCTACAAGCCGGGTTGTGCCAGTGCCGCGACGGCGGCCTGGTACACGTCCTCCACTAACTCGTGCCGGGGCCAGCCGAGGATCCCCAACGAATCTTCCACGTAGGCAACGCTGCGCATCCCGTTGAGGACGCAGGTGACGCCCGGAGTGCTGCTTGCGACCCACAGCGCCTTGCGGGAGAGCGTTTCCCCCCGCTTCTCTTGCGGCATCAGCAGGTCGATGCCCGCGCCGAGCGTTGCGTTCGTCGCCTGGGATCGCTGTGCCGCCTGCCGGCGCAACTCGCGCAGCAAATCTTCCAGCTCCGGCAGGTAACCGTCACGCCACTCGATCCAGCGGTCGGCCATCGCGCCTTCGAGCTGTCTGTCGAGGGTCGCCGTCACGGTGTGGGCCATGAAGTTGATCTGGGCCTCCACCTGCAGCCAATGGGCCAGGCTCACCGCCGCCCGCTGCAGGTCGCGCATCCGCTCCGCCATTCGGAAGTAGTCGCCCGGATCGAGTGAATCGGGCGCGGCGGCCAGGTTAGGCGCGATCTCGGCGCGGAATAGCATCTCGAGGTCGGCCACACGGCCCAGTTGTTCCTCGAAGTCGATGTTCGTGTCCTCTACCGTAACGTCGGCCAGTCGCGCCAGCGCGCCGCCCACGTAGGCGTTGAGCGGCCGGTTGACCAACACGGCTATCCCCTCGGATCGCGCCGCCTCCAGAACCGTCAAGTCTTCGTCTGTCCCGTCCCTATGCTCGAAGACGGCGCCGGACTCAAGGAGGTTCAGAGGGAGCTGTAGCACATTGAAGTGATGGTCCGCGCCGCCGGCAGCAGCCGCTGCGACGAGCATTCGGGCGATCGATGTGCCGGCAGGATCGTGCGCCGGCGCAGCCGCGGTGTTCGACGACACGCCGTAGCCACCCAGCCGTCCCTCCGCGACTTCGCTCTCCAGGTAACGGAACGCTTCCTCGAGTCGACGATAGAACTCCGACCGCGCCTCCTCCAGAGGCTGCCCGGATTGGGCGGCGTTCGAGAGGAAATACTCGGGATTGTGGAGTAGGCAGAAGTCGAGCGTCTCGAGTTCGAGGCGGTCGAGCGACTTGTAGAGCTGATCGCGCAGGAACTCCGGGTGGATGCAATGCCAGAAGCCCTCTTCGAGCTTCAGCAGCTCCGGGTACGGTTCGCCCGCCGCCTCGCGCGCTGAAGCTTCCTCGTAGTTGGAGCCCTGCATGTAACCGATCTTCGAGATGACGATAATCTCTTCGCGCTGGAGCTCTTGTGCGTCGATCAGCTCGCGGAGCACGCTGCCCACCAAACGCTCGCTCGCGCCGTCCATGTAGTTGGTGGAGGTGTCGATGAGGTTGACGCCGGAGCGCAGCGCTTTCTTCAGCGCTTCGCGGTGTTCCGGCGCTCTCTCATGCGTTCGGTATCCGCCGAAGCCCAGCGGGCCGGTCTTCAGGTCTGTCGACCCCAAGTCGTTGAACCGTACACCATCGAAGCGAGCTGCGCAGCGGGAAGTTCCCTCCGGGCTCGCCCGGCCCGGGATGCGGATGGCGATGGTCGTTCTCGGCTCATCTTCGATGCGCGG
>JBDHHZ010000386.1:0-3302 GCA_039589115.1 Gemmatimonadota bacterium
ACTGGACCTGGCCCGAGATGACGGCCTCCGGACTCTCCATCGGCAGTTGAGGGTCGGCGGACCACTCGGCGACCGAGCCATCGTATAGCCGCGCTTCCTTGTTCCCCAGTACCTCGTAGGCAGCAAACCAGGTGAGCGACGCGAGATGCCCGATGTTGCAGAAAGCGATCTGCTCACCTTCCGTCGGCACTCCTGCCGCATTCCAAAGCGACGCGGCGGTTTCGGCATCTACGAACCAGCCACCGCCATCGACCGTCAACCTGCTCCCCAGCACATTCCGGGCGCTCTCTATCGTGCCGTAGCGGGCCGCGAAACCGGCCTTCCGCTCTCCGTGGTACTGTCCGCCCGACCGGGCATCGATCAGCGGCGTTCCGCTCTCAATAGCCGCGATGACATCCTCCACACCGGCGACCAGGTGGGCCTGGTAGTTCGCCGTATAGCTAGTTGGCTCCGGCTCGCTCGCGACCATTTCGCTCGAATAGCCGGCACTCCTCCAGGACTCGTAGCCACCGTTGAGGATAGACACTTGCTCGTGACCCAGAACCTTGAAATGCCAATAGACCCGGGTCGCCGCGCCAAACTCAACGGCTGACGTGCCCGCCGGGACGATCACCACGTGATCGTCGTTGGAGATGCCGAGTCCCCCGATCAGCTGCTCGGACAGCTCGAGCGGCGGCAGCATGCCGGGAACGCCCTCTCGCGTGACGCGCCACTGATCCCTGCCATAGTTCGAGTAAACCGCACCCGGGATATGTCCGCTGGCGAAGATCTGCTCGCCGCTGGTTCCGCCGGCATCGTAGCGGATGTCCAGCACGACGACCGCGTCCAGGTTGTCGTTCAGCCACGCCGCATCGACCAGCGGCTGAGCTGCCTCGAACCCCTGGGGGGCGCTGCACGCCGTGAAGATAAGCGCTGCTATTCCCGCCAGAATGCTTCTCATATACGCCTCCATCACCTGCAGTAGCTGGTTCAAGTGCGCCGGGTCTTTATCCAGGCGCGCGAGTGCCGGATGTGCTTGGTGGAATCGAAACGACTCCTCACCAGTACGGCGTCGAAGTCGGCGATGTCAAGGAACGCGCCGTAGCTGAAGAATTCCCGGCCCCGCGGGATGACGAGTCTCCCATCGGGGAAAATCATCGCGTACAGCTTATCAAGCGTGGAGTGACCTAGGAAGTTGACTCGGATCGATCTTGCCCCCTTCAGGTTGCGCTCGAGGCCGGCAAACTCCTCATCGCTCACCAACAGATCATCCCAGTCCACTTCCGACATCGCCCGAGGGAATGTCTGGAAGACGTTGTAGAACACTCGTGCTTCAGTGGTCGCAGCGTATTCCTCTACCAAACCGATGATGTTACACACATCCTCGAAGTTGAATCGGGTAACCGGAGTACAGACCTTCACATCGATGTCCGGGCTGCCACGCAGCAAATCCAGGGCACTCATGACGGCGGCGAAGTGCCCTTCCTTCTTCGTGCGGGCGTTCACCTTCTCGGTGGACCCATCCAGGGGAAGCGAGACTAGATCGAGGTGTTGGCCGGCACTGTCAAGAAACTCCGGCGTCAGCTCGTCGCCGGTCGTCGACAGTGCGACTTCGAGGCCAATCGCTCTGGCGTGGCGGATGAGATCCGAGATATCCGACCGCTTGAGCGGATCTCCACCGGTGAACACTATCCGCGAGGCGCCGACCTCTTTGACCTGGGAGACGATTCGCAAAGCGGTATCGCCGTCCACGGGGTTCTCGAAGTCCTGCGGACCCCAGCAATACGGACACTCCTGATTGCACTCGGAGGTCACGTGGAAGTCGATCGTCGCAACTCTCTCTGAGCTCAATCTTCTTCTAGATCCTCCGCCGCCATCAGCTCATCGATTGTCTCGCGCCGCCGCACCACCCGGTAGCCGTCCTCGCGAACCAGCACCTCGGCCGCGCGAGGCCGCGAGTTGTAGTTCGAGCTCATGACGGACCCGTAGGCACCGGCATAGAGCACGGCCAGCAGATCGCCTTCCTCGAGCGACGGCACGCGACAATCGAGTGCGAGGAAGTCGCCCGCCTCGCAGACAGGACCAACGATATCCGCAGTTCGGGTGAGCGGCCCGCGCCGGACCGCCTCGACGGGATGGAAGGCACTGTAGTAGCTCGGCCTCAGCAGATCGTTCGAGCCGGTATCGGTCACGTAATAGGCGCGGTCACCCAATTCCTTTGTGTAGAGTACCCGGGCCAGGAGCGCACCTGCCGGCGCCACGAGCCAGCGTCCCGGTTCGACGAACACCGTGAGCCCCAGCTCCGAGGCCACAGCCCCCGCGGCCGCCCCGACTTCTCGGAGGTCGATACCCTCTTCTCCCTCATACGAGATCCCGTAGCCGCCCCCGATATCGAGGGAGCGAAGCTCGATCCCATGCCGTCGGATCGCCGACACCAGCTCGGCTAGCCTGTTCAGGACCTCGCTGTACGGCTCGGCGCTCAAGATCTGAGATCCGATGTGCGCATCGATCCCGACGGGCTCGACGCCATCGAGGCTCCCCGCCAGCTTGTACAGCCCCTCGGCGTCCTCCCATGCAACGCCAAACTTCGTCTTGTAGTGCCCGGTCTGCGTGTAGGCATGGCCGCCGGCCTCGACGGCTGGGTTAACCCGAATCGCCACCGGCGCCCGTGTACCCCTGGCCGCCGCCAACTCGCCGACCGTACGGAGCTCTCCCTCCGATTCCACGTTTATCAGCGCCACACCTTCCGAGACCGCCGCCTCGAGCTCATCGCGGCGCTTCCCTACTCCGCCAAAGATGATGTCCTCGGCGGCGAAGCCGGCGCGACGCGCGCGGCACAGCTCGCCGAGCGAGACGACATCTACTCCCGCGCCCAGGCCGTGAAACAGTCTCAGCAAAGCCCGGTTATGGTTCGCCTTGGTGGAATAGAAGATGCGCGAGGGGACGCCCTCGAAGGCCGCGCTGAACGCCGCGAATCGCTGACGGATGGTAGTTTCGCTGTATACGTAACAAGGAGTGCCTACAGCGTCGCCGATCTCCGACAGACTGACGGACTCGCACCAAAGCTCTCCATCGCGCTCGTGAAAACCGCTGACATCGTGTTGTAGCACAGATCCGTCCCGGGCAGAAAAGTGATGATCACACAAGCCGGGCGACCAACGCACGTCCAGGCAGCCCCCCAACCCCTCCTTTTTTCAGCCACTCAATTCCGGAACCCAATTGCGGGGCGCAAGCTGATGACTCTACCGCCGACCTGCTTGACCGCAGCCAGTCGCTCCGTCTGCAGGTGGCCCACGCCGCCCCGGCGAACGATGGGGCCTCTG
>JBDHHZ010000387.1:0-3298 GCA_039589115.1 Gemmatimonadota bacterium
CGGCCGCGAGATCGAGGGCGGCGTTGAACTCCTCTGCGGAGTTGGTAGTGTTGCTGACGTTCAAGTGAGCCATCGTGAACAGGGGGTCCTTCTCCGCCGCTTGCCTGAAGAGGTCCCTCGCATCTTGAGCTCTGCCGACGTCCAGAGCGTGTTGTCCCTCCATGTAATCAGTCAGCGCCTCGTCCGAGGCGGTCGTCACCGGAATCTCGGCGACGGCGGCGGCGCTGATCCCTTCACCGCCTTCCTCACCTGCGGCGCACCCCGACATCAGGGCTACGATGGGCAACAAGGCGAATATGAAGGTCAATCTTCTCATGCGGTCCATCCTTTCTGGGGGTCACATGATTGCACCACGACGAGGTCCGCGACCGCAGACTGCCGCAGCACCGGCGATGAAACGCGATGTCTCCGTTGCGGCTTCGCGCCGTACGGGGATGTAGTCGGTCTTACTTGTGTGTTAGGCGAAAGAAGATCCGCGGCCTGGACACTGAAGTGGTCAGCCGAATAGCTGCCTGGGGTTGTAAGAAGCGCCACGGCAACAAACCCCTGGGGCTAGAAGTTGCCTCGCGCCTCACCTGCCACGCTGAGTGCACCATTATCGGGTCGTGGCCACCACCGAGTCAAGGAAACGTGTTGGAACGGCGGTATGACGTGTTATTATTCGCGACAGCCCTCGACCGACCATCCGCCGCCATCCAGGAGGAGAGATGCGATCAGGCAAGCTGCTGCTCACCGCCATGCTCACCGTTCTAGCGCTTCAACCTGCCACGACGCTGCACGCGCAACGGACCGCGAAGCCTGTCCTGCACGGGAAGCACTGGGTTGCGATCACGGGCAAACCGTTGGGCGCGACCGCGGGGGCGATGATGTTCCAAAACGGCGGCAATGCCGTGGATGCCGCCTGCGCGATGCTGGGCGCGACGTCCACGATGTGGGATGTCCTCAGCTGGGGCGGCGAGACGCAGGCGCTGATCTACAACCCGAACACCGGCGAGGTGATCGGCATCAACGCGCTTGGCGTGGCGCCCAGCGGAGCGACGCCGCAGTTCTTCAAGGACAAAGGTCTGTCGTACCCTCCGGATCTCGGGCCGCTCGCCGCGGTGACCCCGGGCACGCCCGGCGGCCTCATGGTGATGCTGGCGGAGTACGGTACGCTGAGCCTGGAGGAAGTTTTGGAGCCGTCGATCCAGATGGCGGACGGCTACCCGATCGAGGCGTCGACCGCCGGCTCCATGGAGCGCAACAAGAACCGAATCAAGGAATGGCCGTACTCGGCGGACGTGTACCTGACCCATCCCGGCGAGCAGCGCGAGGCTCCCTATGCCGGGGAGATATTCAGGCAGCCCGACCTGGCGGCGACGCTGCGCAAGTTGGTGCAGGCTGAACAGGGTGCGCTGGCTGCGGGCGCCAGCCGTAGGGAGGCCATCTACGCCGCCTACGAGCGCTTTTACACCGGTGACATCGCGCAGGAGTACGTCCGCGGCGCGCGGGAGCAGGGCGCGCTGATCACGATGGAAGATCTGGCCGGCTGGCAGGTCTACATCGAAGAGCCGGTGATGACCACGTATAAGGATATCGAGGTCTACAAGCTCACAACCTGGGTGCAGGGACCGGTACTGCTGCAGACGCTGAACATCCTGGAGAACTTCGACCTGGCGTCGATGGGCTACAACAGCGCCCGCTACATCCACACGCTGTACCAGGCGATGAACCTCGCCTTCGCCGATCGCGATTTCTACTACGGTGACCCCTATTACCCGCCCGAGGAGCCGATCGACGGCCTGCTCTCGAAAGACTACGCTCGCCAGCGGGCCGAGCTGATCAACTGGGAGCGAAACGACCCGGACGTCAGGCCCGGTGACCCCTACCCCTTCCAGGATGGGACGAACCCGTACCTGCACTACATCGAGGACTGGCAGTCCAAGTGGCCGGCCACTTCGGAAACGTCGAGCGCCGAAGCCCTCGTTGAGATCGAAGAGACGTTCTACATGGGAACCACGTCGATCCAGGCGGCGGACGAAGAGGGCTGGGTGGTCTCGGTGACGCCGAGCGGCGCCTGGATACCGGCTGTAATCGCCGGCCGCAGCGGGATCGGAATAAGCCAGCGCGCCCAGAGCTTCGTGCTCGACGCGTCGGAGAACCCGTACAACGTAGTCGAGCCCGGCAAGCGGCCGAGGGCCACGCTCACGCCCAGCCTCGCCCTCAAGGATGGTAGGCCTTTCCTGTCGTTTGCCATCCAAGGCGGCGACACGCAGGACCAGAACAGCCTGCAGTTCTTCCTGGACGTCGTCGAGTTCGGGATGAACGTTCAGCAAGCGGCGGAGGCGGCAAACTTCAACAGCTATCAGATGAGGAACTCGTTCCGTACCCACAACTCGATCCCAGGACGGCTGTTGCTGCACGAGTCGGTACCACCCTGGGTGCGGGCGGAGCTCAGCCGAATGGGATACAGCCTGACGTCCCGGCCGCTCACTTCCGGTCCGATGAACGCCATCTACTTCGATTGGGAGCACGGATCGTTCTGGGGCGGCTCGAGCAATTACGGAGAGGATTACGGTATCGCCTGGTAATTCGGTGTGCAGTGTGCAGGATGCAGTGTGCGGTGGAAGTCGAAGGTGGAGTTCTAAGAGCCAGAAAGGCCTATGACGCGACACTCGCGCGCCATGATGGCGCTTCTCTTGACTGCCCTCGCGGGCTGTGCGACGCTCCGGCAGCTCCAGTTCGAGACGCCGACGGTGCGGCTCGACACCCTGGAGATCACTAACATCGATTTCTCCGGCGGCTCGATGGTCCTGTGGCTCGACGTCTACAACCCCAACGATTACGAGATACGCACGACTCGGGTGGTAGCGTCCCTCGACCTGGAGGACACCCACTTCGGAAACGCGACCTTCGATGGCTCGGTGGCACTAGCGGCAGCTTCGCACACGCTGGTGAAGATTCCCGCCGACTTCGCCTGGGAAGGCGTCGGCGCCGGAGCACGGGCGCTACTCCAGCGGGGCGCGGTAGACTATGAGCTGGAGACGAAGCTGCGCGTCGAGACGGATCTAGGTGGGCGCGACGTTACACTGAGGAATCGCGGCGCGGTTCCCATCAAGGATCTGGTCCCCTGACCGCTCGCCTAGCCGCCGCGTAACCTAGAATCGAGCACGTCGCGCACCTTTCGCGCCAGGTCAGCAGGGGCAAACGGCTTCTGCAGGAAGTTCACACCAGGCTCAAGAACATGTTGGAGCATGTCGTGGTCCGTGTAACCGGGGATGTGCAGGACCCGGACGCCGGGGCGCAGCGCTGATAGCTG
>JBDHHZ010000388.1:0-3292 GCA_039589115.1 Gemmatimonadota bacterium
ACGCCTCGAAGAACATGCTCGACTGGTTCGTCGACGAGCAGGTCGAGGAAGAGGACACGGCCAGCACTATCGTCGCTCAGCTCAAGATGATCGGCGACGACGGCCCCGCCCTCATGCTCCTCGATAAGGAGCTGGGCGCGCGGACGTTCGATCCCGCCGCCGAGGAGTAAAACCGGCAGCTGAGCCCCGGCAGCCCTCAGCCCCACCCCCGAGTTCCGGAGGTGGGGCTGTCGCATTTCTGTAGCCTGGACCACTCGTGCAAAACGCATGTAGTTCAGGCATTTTGACGGACCATCCCGCTTTTTGCCCGATACCCGGCGGGCGCGGCGTTGGGAACGCTTGTTTCTCGCAGGAGCTCTGACAGCCGTAACTCGCTGTTTCACAGTCTGATACGCTTGCCGAGAGCCGGCTCGCCCGCCCCGAATTCGAGAGTGGCACGACTGCTGCTTGTAAGTAGTCCCGCAAGCCTTAGAGGCTAAGACACCCAAAACCCGCCCGGGTGCCTAGAAGAACCCCCCGCGAAAACCCTGTAGCGATCTTGACGTTTATCCGTACGACATCGTCGATAGAGAAACTGGACCGCCCGACCGTCAGGCTTTCTGCGTTGTTACTCCAAGTTCCTACCCGGCAGTTCCCACATCCCCACAGCGATCAGTGACCCAACCAGCCTTTCACGGTCGGGCGGCCAGTCCGAGCCGCCCTTTTTTTGTCCATACCCCTTGACCAGCCGCGCCTCTCCTATTTTGTTACGGCCCATTCAGGCCCCCATCGTCTAGTGGCCTAGGATACCTGGTTCTCAGCCAGGAGACCGGGGTTCGATTCCCCGTGGGGGTACTAGGAAGCCCGGAAAGCGAAGCTGTCCGGGCTACTTATTTGTCCTGGGAATTCTCGAAGTCGATTCGGCGATTCGGTGATTCGGGGGTCCGGGGAAACCTCACGTCGTTTGCGCGGGGCGGTCGCTACAGGGAGGGCACGGCGGGGGCCACGAGCGGACTCTCTACCGCGACAGCGAGGGCGGGGAAGGGGCTACGAGCGGACATTTGGAGCGCGGCGGCGGCGCAGCCGCCGTTTTCTGCAATCGAGCCGCGCGACATGAAGCGAGAGCCCCTTCCGTGCCCGAGCGCCAACCGCGATGTTAGTTTGGGTTTGGCACCGGGAGACACCGAACGGGGGGGGACGCATGAGCGCCGACTACAAGCTACCGGTCGCCGGCGAGATGGTGCACTCGGGCCAGGTCGACGAGGTGGTCAGCCCATACAGCGGCGAGCTCGTCGGCCGGGTCCCGCTGGCGACGGAGGAACAGCGGGAGGCCGCGGTCGTGGCGGCCGTCGAGGCGTTTCAGGAGACGCGCGATACGTCGCGCCTTCAGCGCGCCGAGATTTGCTTGGGCCTCGCCGCCGGGATAGACAAGAGCCGGAGCGAGCTGGCGGAATCGATGGCGTTGGAGTGTGGGAAGCCGATCCAGGCCGCCGCCGTCGAGGTGAGCCGTGCGGTCGAGGTGTTCGCGATGGCGGCCGAGGAGGCGAAGCGGCTGGGCGGCGCGATCCTGCCGGTAGACGTGGTCCCGTGGGGCGAGGGCTACACCGCTCAGTACCACCGCTTTCCCATCGGCCCGATCCTCGGGATCGTCCCCTTCAATTTCCCACTCAACCTTGCCGCCCATAAGCTGGCGCCCTGCATCGCCGCCGGCTGCACCATGGTGATGAAGCCGCCGCAGCAGGCGCCGATCACCGTCCTCAAGCTGGCCGAGATCGCCTACGAGGCCGGGCTACCGCCCAAAGCGTTCAGCGTGCTGCACAGCAGCGTGGAAGTCGCCGAGCCTATGGTGCGGGACGACCGCTTCAAGCTGCTGTCGTTCACCGGTTCGGCCGCCGTGGGCTGGCATCTGAAGTCGATCTCGGGCAAGAAGCGGGTCGTGCTGGAGCTGGGTGGCAACGCCGGCGCCATCGTCCACTCGGATGCCGATGTCGACTGGGCTATATCGCGCATCGCTACCGGCGGCTACGGCTACGCCGGCCAGAGCTGCATCAGCGTCCAGCGCGTCCTCGTCCACCGCTCGTTCTACGACGGGTTCTGCGAGGAATTGGTGGAGCGGACCGAGAAACTGAAGGTGGGCGACCCGCTGCACGACGACACCGATGTCGGCCCGCTCATCGAGGAGGTACACGCCGAGCGCGTGATGAACTGGATCGCCGAGGCGGAGCGGGGCGGCGCTCGCGTGCTGACCGGCAACAAGCGCGAAGGCGCACTCGTCTGGCCGACCGTGCTGGCCGACACGGCGTTCGACATGAAGGTGGAGTGCGAGGAGATCTTCGGCCCCGTCGTCACGGTGCGGCCCTACGACGACTTCAAGGCGGCGGTGCAGATCGTCAACGATTCCGTCTACGGACTACAGAGCGGGATCTTCACCCACGATATCCGCCTGATCGATTACGCGTACAAGAACCTGGACGTCGGCGGCCTCATCATCAACGACATCCCGACCTTCCGGATCGATAATTGGCCCTACGGCGGAGTGAAGAATTCCGGCCTGGGCCGCGAGGGCGTGAAGCACAGCGTCGAGGATATGACCGAAATCAAGATGCTCGTTGTCAATCAACACCACTGAGGGGGCGCGCTCCGAATGTAGGATGCAGAATTCTGGATGCTGAATTCTGAAGGTTTCCGGAAACCCCTCAGCATTCAGAATCCAGAATTCTACATACAGCATTCGGAACCCGAACGTCCCTAGCGTTTCCTCCCGATCATTCGGGCCAGCCCTCGCTCTCCCTCCGGTTCCTCGAATATCCCTTCTTCGTATAACACGATCTCGAACTCACCGAACTCCCGCATAAGTTCGCCTTTCTCCAACGCGAACTCGCGTCGGATGTCTCCGCCCAGCACATCGATCTCGTCTACCGTGAAGCTCTCGAACAGCAGCAGTCCGCCGGGCTTGAGCGTTCTACGAAACAGCGGGAACAGCGAGCGCAGCAGGAAACGCGTGTTGACGATTACGTCGAACTTCTCGGGTGGGAACGTGAAGCGCTCGAGGTCGGCGTGGATGATCTGGATGTCGAGGTTCTCGTCGCGGACGCGGCGCGCCGTTCGCTGCAGTCCTTCCCACGAGATGTCGGCGGCGATGACCTTGAAGCCGCGGCGCGCCAGGAAGAGCGAGTGGCGGCCGGCGCCGCAGGCCACATCGAGCGCGAGGCCTGGCGGTTCCAGCCAGGCCTCGGCTTCCTCTACTATCTTTGCGGGTCGAGCGACGTCGCACCAGTCGCCGGTCCGATAGCGTTCGTCCCAGCGAGCCCGG
>JBDHHZ010000389.1:0-3291 GCA_039589115.1 Gemmatimonadota bacterium
ATACGACACGAGGACGTCGTCAGCTACCTGGCCGAGGTCTATCCGGCGGAGGTGCTCAATCTGCCACCCGACCCCGGCCAGGTTATCCTCACGCGGGAAGGAGGGTAGGCGATGACCGTTGAGACGAAGGAATCATCGCGCGTCAGTATCATCTTCTCCGGCGACTCCGGGGACGGTATGCAGCTAACCGGCACCCAGTTCACGACGGCGTCGGCGGTGCATGGCAACAACGTCAGTACGCTACCGGACTACCCCTCTGAGATCCGGGCGCCGGCCGGTTCCATAGCCGGCGTTTCAGCCTTCCTGCTCTGTTTCGCAAGCGAAGAGGCGCATACGCCGGGCGACCAATCCGACGTGTTGATGGCCATAAATCCGGCGGCGTTCAAGCTCTACCTACCGCAGCTCAAGGCCGGCGGGCAACTGATCGTCAACCAGGACGCGTTCGATGCGAAAGAACTCGCCAAAGCGGGCTACGACGAGAACCCACTTGACGATCCAGATCTGGTGGAGCGTTTTCGGCTCTCCGCCGTTCCGATGACCACTCTGACCCTTGCCGCACTGGAAGACATCGAGCTCGGCCTCAAGGAGAAGCGGCGCTGCAAGAATTTCTTCGCGCTGGGCCTGCTCTACCGTCTGTTTGACCGGCCGGTGGAGCCAAGTCGCCAGTGGATCCGAAAGAAGTTCGGGAAGATCCCGGCGGTGGCGGAGGCGAATCTCCATGCCCTCGAGGCTGGTTATACAAATGAAGCGATTGAGGTGAGGTTCGAAGTGCCTGCGGCGATAAAACCGGCAGGCGATTACCGCATCATCAATGGCAACCAGGCATTTGCTCTCGGCAGCGTCACCGCGGCCCAGCTAGCCGGCAAACCGCTGGTCTACAGCAGCTACCCGATTACGCCGGCGACAGAAGTCTTGCACGAGCTATCCCGGCTGAAGCACCTCGATGTGCGAACCATCCAGGCCGAGGACGAGATCGCCGCTATGGGTTCGGCCATCGGAGCCGCGTTCGGCGGCGCGATGTCCCTGACCGGCACGAGTGGTCCGGGAGTCTGCTTGAAGAGCGAGGCAATCGGCCTGGCCATCATGCTGGAGCTGCCGCTCGTGATTCTGAACGTGCAAAGAGGCGGCCCGTCCACAGGCCTGCCAACCAAGACCGAACAGGCCGACCTCCTGCAGGCCTACGCCGGTCGCAACGGGGAGAGCCCGCTGCCGATCCTGGCCGCGGCGAGCCCGGCCGACTGCTTCGACGTGGCCATCGAGGCCTTCCGCATCGCTGTACGACACTCCACACCGGTGTTCGTTCTCACCGACTCCGCTCTCGGCAATGGCGCCGAGTTGTGGCGCATCCCCAGTCTCGAAGAGATGGAGCCGATCGAGGTCGTACATCCTGTTGATCCTGACGGTTTCCTGCCCTATGCCAGGAACCCGGAGACCCTCGCCCGCCCCTGGGCCATCCCAGGAGTGCCCGGACTGGAGCACCGCCTCGGCGGCCTCGAGAAGCAACACGAGACCGGCACCGTGAGCCATGATCCCGACAACCATGAGAAGATGTGCCGTCTGCGCGCGGAAAAGGTCGAGAGCGTCGCAAATTTTATCCCCTCGCAGGAGGTCGCAGGACCGCCCGGGGGTGACCTGCTCGTCGTCAGCTGGGGCGGCACGTGGGGACCGGTCAGCAACGCCGTGACCGGCTGCCGGGATCGCGGGATGACCGTCGCCCACACCCACCTCCGCTATCTGAATCCATTTCCACCTAACCTGGGAGAACTACTCACCCGCTATCGCCGCGTGCTGATCGCCGAGCTGAACGGCGGGCAGCTGGCCCTGCTGCTGCGCGCGCGCTACCTCGTCGACGCGCGCTCGCTCACGAAGCTGAAAGGCCGGCCGTTCACCATCTCCGACGTCGAAGCGGGCATTGAGGAGGTGCTGTCATGACTGTCTCCGATTTGAAGATCCCTCTGACTCGCAAGGACTTCGCCTCCGACCTCGCGGTGCGCTGGTGCCCCGGTTGCGGCGACTTCGCGATCCTGTCTCAGGTGCAGAAGACGCTGCCCGAGCTGGGCGTGCCGCGCGAGAACATCGTGTTCATATCCGGGATTGGCTGCTCCAGCCGCTTGCCGTACTACATGAACATCTACGGCATCCACTCCATCCACGGCCGGGCGCCAACCCTGGCCACAGTGCTGAAGTGCGCCCGCCCAGAGCTCACGATCTTCGTGGTCACCGGTGACGGCGACGGGCTCGCCATCGGCGGCAACCACTTTCTACACGCCCTGCGCCGCAATATCGACATCAACATCCTGCTCTTCAACAACCGCATCTACGGGCTGACGAAAGGCCAGTACTCTCCCACTTCCGAGATCGGCAAGAAGACCAAGTCCAGTCCCGACGGTTCGATCGAAAACCCGATCAATCCAATCGGGGTGGCCATAGGCGCGGAGACGAGCTTCATCGCCCGCACCGTGGCCAACTTTCAGAAGCACATGGCCGGCGTAATCCACCGCGCAGCCAAGCACAGCGGTGCCACGTTGGTGGAGGTCGCGCAGAACTGCAAGATCTTCAATGACGGTGCCTGGCAGCACCTAACCGACCCGGATAAGAAGGTCGACCAGGTGCTCTTCCTCGAGCACGGGAAGCCCATGATCTTCGGCAAGGCCGGGGAGAAGGGCATCCGCCTGAACGGGCTCAAACCGGAGGTGGTGGACGTGGCCGAGGTCGGCGAGGAAAACCTGCTCGTGCACGACGAGAGCGCTGCGGAACCGACGTTGGCCTACTTCCTGAGCCGCATGGGACCGCCGGACTTCCCGACACCGATAGGCATTTTCCGGTGCATCGACAAACCGGTCTACGACCAGGCCCTGATGGCCAAGGTCAAAGCCGCCCGCGCCGGAGATCCACCGGGATTAGATGAGCTATTCCGCCAGGCAGAAAGCTGGACGATCCCCGCGCGGGATGTTGACGGCATCGAATGTCCCTCCTGCGGCACTCTGAACCTGCCCGGCGCGGACGAGTGCGAGATGTGCCTGATCAGCCTGACGCACGAGGAGCTAAGCGTCGCCGAGGTTAGGCGACTGCTGGAGGCGAGCCTTTACGAGGACACCGTGGCCGACCTCAAGCCCGCCGCGGCGATCACTATTTCTGAGGAGAGCACGGTGCGTGAGGCCTTCGGTATCATGAACGAGCGGGCCATCGGTTCGGTCGTTGTGGTAGACGGCGATGGACGACTCGCAGGCCTCTTCACCGAGCGCGACATCCTTGCCCTGGTAGCCGACGAGGACGCCGGCGCGGCAGATC
>JBDHHZ010000390.1:0-3272 GCA_039589115.1 Gemmatimonadota bacterium
CGCTACGCGGATCGCGCAGCGGCTCAACATCGTTCGCCGACACAAGGAAACGATCATTCGGCGTTGCGTCGCGGTCATCTACGTGGTCGCGATCTTTGTGTGGGCCGACATGGTTTTGATGAGGTTTCACCTGCTCGTTCCTCTGCTACAAGTGCTGAAAGCGATCCTGGGTCAGGAACTGAGCGTTGGCGCGCTGAACGTCTCCCTGGGCGACATTATCGCGATCGCTATTGCGATATGGTTGACGGTGCTCCTGTCCAGGTTCGTCCGCTTCGTGCTGGCCGAGGATGTTCTACCCAGGGTGCAGCTTCCTCGCGGAGTGGGCGACTCGATCTCGAAGCTGGTCCACTATACGATTCTGGCCCTAGGGGCGATCGTCGCGCTGGCGGCCGCGGGCATCGAGTGGCAGAGTTTTGCGCTCATCGCCGGCGCGTTGGGCATCGGTATCGGCTTCGGATTGCAGAACCTCGTGAACAATTTCGTGTCGGGCATGATCCTCATCTTCGAGCGGCCGATACAGCTGGGTGACACGGTCGAGTTCGGCAACAGGCTTGGGGTTGTGAAGCGAATCGGCATCCGTTCGAGCACGGTACGGACGTTCGACGGAGCGGAGGTCATCGTTCCAAACGGAAACCTCATCTCGGCGGAAGTCGTGAACTGGACGTTGTCGGACCGGCTTCGCCGCCTCGAGATTCCGGTAGGCGTGGCATACGGTACTGACCCGCATCGCGTCCTTGAGATTCTCGTAGAGGTGGCTAGGCGACACCCCGACGTGCTGGAACATCCCGTGCCTCAAGGGCTGTTCAAGGGCTTCGGCGACAGTTCGCTCGACTTCGTTGCCTGGCTTTGGACCGCCAACTTCGACCAGTGGCGGAAAGTCGGAAGCGAGGTCGCGGTCAGCATCCACGACGCGCTGGCTGAGGCTGGAGTCGAGATCCCGTTCCCGCAGCGGGATCTGCACCTCAAGTCGATAGACTCCAGCGTAAGTCGCGAGATAGCTTCAGGTGGAGAAGGTAAGTCTAAATGATAAGCGAGAATACAGGCGGTCAGGGCTGTTGACGGGGATCGCCCATTGTCTTGATAGGTCTGGCCTCCTTAGTTTGACGCAGACTTCTACAGTTCCAGTTCCCAAGCACCTGGAGTGTCAAGGCTCCGTGCTCGTGCAGGAAATGCGTGAAGGGAGGCCGAAATGCGCCGCGTGATGAGGTTCTTGGTTATGTCACCGCTCGCCTTTCTCGCTGTGGCGGCGACCGGTTGCTCTAGTATCCGCTACAACAACGACTTCGACCCGCAGGTGGACTTCAGCAGCTTCAGTACGTTTGCGTGGGTCGAGGACATCCACGCGGATGCGATGCAAGGGCGAGGGCTCGATCCCCTGGACGAGCGTCGGGTCAAGGCCGCCCTAGAGGAACAGCTGGAGAGCAGAGGCTACCGCAAGCTGACATCCGGCCAACCGGATTTCTTGCTCAACTTCCACACGACGTCGCAGGAGAAGATCGACGTCAGTACCTACTACACGGGTTGGGGGTATTACGGCTGGTACGGCGGCACGCAGACCTCCGTGCGTCAGTGGACCGAAGGCACGTTGATCATCGACTTCATCGATACGGCCGAGAAGGACCTCGCCTGGCGCGGTTGGGCGACCGGTGCCGTAGACAGCTTTGACCGGATGAGCGCCGAGCAGAAGACGGTCGAGGTCAATAAGATCGTGGCGGGGATCCTCGAGCAGTTCCCTCCGGGATCCTAGTGGTCGTACACGTTAGTCTCGAGGTGCGGAAGGGGTCGGCAGACGGACCCTCTCGCTTCATGTCGCGCTGCGCCTGGCCGTGACAGCGGACGCGGCGGGGCGCTCCAAATGTCCCCTCGAGGGTTACCAGGCCGACCCCAACATCGCCTCACAACCACTTGGCCGACCACCAGATGACGTCGAGCCTGCACGTTAGAGAGTGCTTGGCTGGCGCAGAACCTCAAGAGGGGGGCATATGCCTCGAATCGAACGATCCAGTGTCGCCGTCGCCGTTCTAACGGTCGCACTAGCGCTAGCTCCGGCGCCTGACGCCCAGGCGCAGGAGGATGAGCCACGATTCTCGACAGGCGGCACCTGCGACTTCAGCGAGATTCCTGGCGTCGTCTGGTTCGGGACGGACCGGCATATGTCGCTCGATCGGCTCGCCTCTTACATGGCGCCGGTCTACTGGTTTTCGCCCGACGAGCCGCTTCTGAACCAAGCGGAGGGTGCGGAGATAAGGATTCCTGAGGCGTTTCCGTTCGAGTCGTCGCCCGACCGGCCGGTCGTCTACTACCAATTCGAACACATTCTTGTCCGTGAAGATCTGCAGGAGACTTCGATCGCCCGGGACATGCAGAACCCTGGGCAGGCGATGGTCGATTTTAAGGCCGTGGCGGCGTTCCAAATGCACTTCTATGCCTATTTCAGCTCTGAAGAGGGACTGGGGGCGCACGAGCACGACATCGAGGGGGCGGAATTCAAGGCGGTGGCGCTGAAGTCGAGCGACGAGTTCATCCGGGAAAACACGGACGCGGTGTGCGAGGAGGAGACCTACGTAGTGATCGTCACCCGGGTCAGCGCCAAGGCCCACGGGATCATCTGGTTTTGGAACGTGATCGACACCGACAGCGAGACGCGGTTCCCGATGCATCTCATAGTCGAGGAGGGTAAGCACGGGCTGGCCACGGACAAGAACGGCGATGGCTACTTCACGCCGGGCTACGATGTCAGCCGTCACATCAACGACGCGTGGGGCGTAAGGGACGTGATCCGCACAGGCTCGCTTTTGAGCGGTAGCTATCAGGGATGGATGACGAAGGTACGACGGCCCGAGCACCGGGTGTATCCGCCGCTGCCGGATGACAGCCCGGGCCGGGCGCGGCTCGAGCGGCGGGGCTACTACGAGGAGCCGCATGTCGAGTACGAGGTACGACCGTTCCCGCCCGCCGAGCGGGCCGACCCAGACCTCCAGCATTTCTTTGAGGGGAAGTACGTCGAGGATTGGCCGGAAGTCCGCACGGGCCGCACGGCCGAGGACCTGCTCGACTGGGTTGACGAAGGCTCGGTCGTGAAGTCGTTGGCCATTTCGTTCTACGCCGACGGCGACCTGGGCCTATCATTCGTCTTCCCCTTGTTCATCGTGAAGAACTTCGAGGATCCGATGAGCGGTGGCTTCATCGTCTGGCGGCTGTATCTGAAGGACGAGGGACTGCGAGACTTCGGTTGGATGGCGATGTACGCCCCGTCGGCGTCAAGGTGGATC
>JBDHHZ010000391.1:0-3265 GCA_039589115.1 Gemmatimonadota bacterium
AGGGCTGGAGCGAGCCGTCAAGGAGGAGCCCGATCTCATCCTCTGCGACATTCGCATGCCGCGCATGGATGGGCTCGAGTTCTTGGAGCAGTACCGCAAGAAGAACGGCCAGGCTCTCGTCATCACCATCACGGCCTACGGTAGCACAGAGCTCGCCGTGGAGGCGATGAAGAAGGGGGCCTACGACTACCTTCCCAAGCCGTTCACCACCGCCGAGGTGGTGCTCACGCTGCGCAAAGCGGAAGAGCGTGAGAAGCTGAAACGCGAAGTGACCCGGCTGCGCAAGCGGGTCAAGGCGGACCAGCGCTATCCGGAGATCGTCGCCAAGAGCGCCGGGATGCGCGAAGCCGTCGAGTTGGGCACCAAAGTCGCTCAGCACCCCTCCACTGTGTTGATCACCGGCGAGAGCGGCACGGGCAAAGAACTGATCGCCAGACTGATCCACGGCGCCAGCCCGCGATCGACCCGGCCCTTCGTCCCCATCAACTGCGGCGCGATCCCGGAGAACCTGCTCGAGTCGGAGCTGTTCGGTCACGTCAAAGGCGCATTCACCGGTGCCCACGTAGACCGGGCGGGCCTGTTCGAGGAAGCCGATGGCGGAACCCTCTTCTTGGACGAAATCGGCGAGCTGCCGTCGCAACTCCAGGTGAAGCTCCTGCGCGCCCTTCAGGAGGGTGAGATACGCCGAGTCGGTGACAGCTCATCCCGCAAAGTCGATGTCCGCATCATCACCGCTACGGCACGAGATCTCGAGCAGGAAGTGCGCGAGAGCAACTTCCGCTCCGACCTGTATTACCGCATAAACGTCGTGCGCATCCATCTGCCGCCATTGCGACAGAGGACGGAGGACATCCCGCCGCTCACACGCTACTTCATAGATAAGTTCGCGAAGCAGCTCGACATCGCCGTCTCGGGCTTCGAGCCCAGCGCTATGAAGCTGCTCCTCGTTCACCCCTGGTACGGGAACGTGCGCCAGCTCGAGAACGTCGTCGAGCGCGCCATGGTACTGGCCGAAGAGACGACCATCAGACCCGAGGACCTGCCGGACTTCATCAGACACCCCGAGACTTCCGTCGAGGGGCCCTTCGATGCGCTGCCCGCCGACGAGCTCTCGATCAAGAAGCAGACGGCTGAGCTCGAGAGCAGGCTGATCGGCCGCGCTCTCCAGGTGACCGATGGCAACCGTACGAAGGCGGCGGAGCTTCTCGACCTCAGCTATAGAGCTCTCCTCTACAAGATCCGCGACTACGGCCTGGATTGAGCCGGTAGCCGGTGGCCGGTAGCCGGAAGCCAGTAGCCGGTATTCGATGTGCCGTATGGGGTCGCTCTGCTCCGCACCCGCCGCATACCACACACTGAACCCGCGTTGACCATTAGTTGACACCTCGGCACTATCCTCACGGGTATGCTGCATACCGCTGCTTGCCACCGATACCGGCCACCGGCCACCGGCCACCGACCACTGGCCACCGGCCACCGGTCACCGGCCACCGGCCACCGGTCACTGGCTACCGGCCACCGACGCACCGGTTCATCGCTCTTCGAGCTCCTGCTCGTGATCGCCGTGCTTGGAGTCCTGCTCATAATCGCTCTGCCCGGGCTGGCGCGGGCGCGGGCCAGGGTCGATGTGGCGGCGGCCCGCGAAGCCTTCGCTTCAGCACACTCCCTGGCTCGCCAGGTCGCCGCCCAGTATGGACGCGTCTGCAGGCTCCACCTCGATCCTGCTGGGGATCGCTTCTGGGTGACCGCCGATACCAGCTCGGTTATGGGACTGGTGGTTCTGGACACGATTCGCCCGACGGTGAGGGTCGGTGACCGGTTCGGCGGAGTGAGGATCGATGGCGAGCCGCGAACCTTCTGCTTCGATCTCCGAGGGGTTGCCACGGCGCGAGGCGATTGCGATCTGCCTAACGCGACGGTGGTCTTCAAGCGCGGGGGCGTTGCCGACACGCTGACCATCTCGCGGCTCGGCAGGCTGGCTCGGCGATGAAACTGCACGCCGGTGCCAGCCGAGGCGGCTTCACGCTTGTCGAGATCATGGTTGCCGTGATCCTGCTGGCCCTCGGCGTCCTCGGCCTGGCCGCTACGGTCGGTGTCGTCGCCCGGAGCATGAACGTTTCGTTCCTGGAGACCCAGCTGAGGGCGCGTACTCGGGCCGAGATCGAGCGACTGCTGGCCGGCGGCTGGGAGCGGCTCACATCCGGCGAGCTCTCGTCGGGAGACATCGAGGTGCGCTGGCAGGTGAACGGCGAGCGGGTCGGCGAGCTTCTTCTCGTGGCGCATCAGCGTTTGGGCCGGTACGAAGCGTCGGACACGCTGGTCACGCTGGTGCTACATCGGTGATCCGCGCGCTCAGTCCATCGGATCGTATCGGCCATACTCTGGTCGAAGTCGTCCTCGCTCTACTTCTGTTATCGGTGGTGTCGGCATCCGCCTATGCCGTTCTTCGCAGCCAGCGTCGTTTCTATGCCGCTCAGTTAGAGATCGCTGCTGCTCGAGACGTGGCAAGGATCGCGGTGGAGATTCTGAGCGGCGAGTTGAGGCCGGCCAGCCCGCTGGCCGGCGACCTCTACGCAATAGCACCAGACAGCCTGGCGCTGAGATCGTTCACGGGCCTCGGCGTGGTCTGCGGTATCTCGGGCGACGTGATCAGACTGCGACGCGTCACCGGCGCTTTAGGCGACGCGAAGGCTGACAGCGTGCTCGTCTACCTGGAGCGCGGCTTCGATACGGCGCAGGACGACGGGTGGGCCGCTATCGCGACACAAAGAGTCGGTGCCGCTGCCGGCGGGCGCTGTCCGGACGGCCGGGTCCCGGAAGTCGAGTTGGTGGTCGAACGAGTTATCGAAGGAGCAACTGTCGGCTCCGCCGTGCGCGGGTTTCGCCCCTACGTGTACAGGCTGTACGAAGGTCGGGATGGCC
The DNA here is from genome assembly GCA_039589115.1 of Gemmatimonadota bacterium. Taxonomy (GTDB): domain Bacteria; phylum Gemmatimonadota; class Gemmatimonadetes; order Palauibacterales; family KS3-K002. Next base: position 2,923 of record JBDHHZ010000391.1, read on the forward strand.
GCTGGTGGCTGGGTCAGCGACTCAGAGAGGGCCGCTTCCAACCCGTGGTAGGGCCGTTCGCCCGGGGTGGGCTGCGGTTCGAGCCTCTGACCGCCGCCGGGCGTCCGACGCTGGATCCGCGCCGGGTCGTCCAGGTGCGCATCTCCGTCATCGCTCGGAGCTACCATCGCTTGCCGGGGAGGGACGCGCCCGAATTCTTCGAGGATTCTCTCTCCACGATCGTATTCCTCAGGAACGCCCGTGAGCAGGGCTCCGACGGCAGCTAGGCGACCGCGTCAGCAGACGCCCTGGGAAATTCCGGAATCGACCTCAATAGTCGGCGAGTCCCACGGTCTTGCCCTCC
>JBDHHZ010000392.1:0-3256 GCA_039589115.1 Gemmatimonadota bacterium
GGAGAGGTTGTTCGATTACGTACTATTTCACGGGAGGAACGGAAATGCCGAGTTACGTGATTGGGGACAAGTGTGATGGGTGCAAGGCGCTCGATAAGACCGCCTGCCAGCACATTTGCCCGAACGATCTCATGGTCTTGAACAAGGAGACCATGAAGGCCTTCAACCAGGATCCCCAGATGTGTTGGGAGTGCTATAGCTGCGTGAAGATCTGCCCAACCCAGGCGATCGAAGTGCGCGGTTACGCGGACTTCATTCCACTGGGCGCCAGCGTAACGGCGATGCGCAGTAGCGAAGACATCATGTGGACCCTGCAGTTCCGCAGCAAGGACATCAAGCCGAAGCGGTTCAAGTTCCCGATCCGCAGGGGCGTCGCGGAAGGCAAAGCGCAGCCGTTCGATCACTATGCGACGGCCGACGACGACCTGAAGAGCCCGACGCTCATGTGCGAGCCGGACAGCCTGAACACCGAGCGCGGTCCGGTCAAGATGGACAAGGTCCCGACGCTGTAGTCGGACCCGGTCAGCAAAAGTCTGTTTTCTTCGGAAGAAGAACTCTAAGGAGAAATTCTAAAATGGCGGATTTCGAAACCGTAACGGTTGAAACCGACCTGCTGATCTGCGGCGGCGGTATGGCCGCCTGCGGTGCGGCGGTGGAAGCGGCCTACTGGGCCAAGAAGCATGGACTGAAGGTCACAGTGGTTGACAAGGCGGCCATGGACCGCTCTGGCGCGGTCGCGATGGGCCTGTCAGCGATCAACCAGTACGTCGACCTGAATAGCGGAAACAACACGCTAAAGGACTATCTCGACTACGTACGCAACGACCTGATGGGCATCACCCGCGAGGACCTCGTGGCCAGCATCGCACGCCACGTGGACTCGACGGTACATCTGTTCGAGAAGTGGGGCCTTCCCATTTGGAAGGACCAAGAAGGCAACTACGTCCACGAGGGTCGCTGGCAGCTGATGATCAACGGTGAGTCTTACAAGGTCATCGTTGCCGAGGCCGCCAAAAACGCTCTGGCGGAGGCCGACGGGGAGTACTTCGAGCGCGTGTTCATCACGCACCCGCTGATGGATGGCGACAAGTGCGTCGGCGCGATCGGCTTCAGCGTCAGGGAAAACAAGGTATATGTGTTCAAGGCGAAAGCCACGCTGGTCGCCATGGGCGGTGCGGTGCACGTGTTCAAGCCGCGCTCTACCGGTGAGGGCTTTGGCCGCTCCTGGTACCCACCGTTCAACTCCGGCGCCAGCGCCTTCTTCACCATTTACGGCGGCGCTGAGATGACCTGCCAGGAAGTTCGCTTCATCCCGGTGCGCTTCAAGGACGCATACGGTCCGGTTGGCGCCTGGTTCCTGCTCTTCAAGGCGATCGCGACGAACGCCCAGGGCGGCAACTACATGCAGGACAATGCTGCCGAACTCGACAAGTGGGAGCCCTACGGCAAGGTGAAGCCGCGTCCGGCGAACATTCGCAACTGGCTGATGATGCTGGACGTGATGGACGGCAAGAGCCCCATCTACATGCAGACCGCCGAAGCGATCGGGAGGATCGCGGACGCAGCGCCCGACGAGAAGTCGGCGAAGAAGAAGCTGAAGGAGCTCGAGGCCGAAGCTTGGGAAGACTTCCTGGACATGACGATCTCGCAGGCGATCCTGTGGGCCGCCACGAACGTCGAGCCGGAGAAGAAAGCTTCCGAGATCATGGCCTGTGATCCGTACTTCATCGGGTCGCACTCCGGAGCATCAGGTGCGTGGGTCTCCGGTCCGGAAGATCTCCAGACCAGTGAAACCAAGAACGAGTACTTCTGGGGCTACCCGCACATGACGACTGCCAGCGGTATGTTCGCCGCGGGCGACGCCTCCGGTGCCTCCAGCCACAAGTTCTCGTCCGGCTCACACGCCGAGGGACGCATCGCAGCCAAGGCCGCGATTTCTTACGTGGTCGATAACAACGGTGCGCCGAACGTGGATCAAGGCCAGATCGATGCGCTGACAGCGGAGATTCTGAAGCCGATGGAAGCGTTCGAGGAGCACAGTGGCAAGACCACCGACCCGGACATCAACCCGAACTACATCCGCCCGACGCAGTTCATGTATCGCTTGCAGAAGATCATGGATGAGTACGCGGGTGGTGTGTCCAGTCAGTTCAAGACCAGCGACAAACTCCTCGAGAAGGGCATGGAGCTGTTGACCTTCTTGAAGGAGGATGCCGACAAACTGGCCGCGAAGGACCTGCACGAGTTGATGCGCTGTTGGGAGAACGTCCACCGCATGTACCAGGCGGATGCCCACATGCGCTCCATTCTGTTCCGTGAGGAGACGCGCTGGCCGGGTTATTACTTCCGTACAGACAAGCCAAGCATGGACAACGATAAGTGGCTTGCCTTCTGCAACTGCAAGTACGACAGGAACACGGGCGATTGGGAAATGATGAAGAAGCCCGTGAAATACATTTCGCAGTAGCAACCCATGAGCTCCGGGATCTTTGGGCGTCGCGCCGCGATGTTCAAAGGTCCCGGCGCTCCACACTTATAAGACTCTTGCTATGAGCAACACCGTTTCCATCCGTATCACCGACAGGGTAATCGATAGCTCTCCGAACGCCCTGGCAGTCCGCGACCGATCGAGGAGCCCCATGTCCGAAGCCTCCCGAACCTGTCCCCACTGCGGCGACCATCTCAAGAAGTGGCTTGTCCCGGACAGCGCCACGTGGACCGAAGAGTTCCTGTTCGTCTGCTTCAACGACGATTGTTCGTACTACCGACAGGGCTGGGAGTGGATGGAGCAGCAATTCAGTCAACACGCGTCGTATCGATACATGGTTTATCCCACCACCGGCACCTCGTCGATGATTCCGGTCTGGTCCGACTCAGCGACGCGGGAGATGATCGTGGAGGACGAAGAAGGAGATAACGATGACTGACGAGAAACGATCCCCCGCCGCCGCTGACCCTCGAGATCAACTGAAGGAGAAGATCCTAGCCGATCATACGAGACTCGGCCCGGACGACACGTTCAAGTTCGGATGTCACCCTGGTGTTTCATGCTTCAATAAGTGCTGCAGTGACGTGAACATCTTCCTGTCCCCCTACGACGTTCTTCGCATGAAGCAACGACTGGCGATGAAATCAGGTGACTTCCTCGACATGTACGCGCTGCTGCCCGTCCAGAAAGACATGAAGACCCCGGTTGTCGTGCTACGCATGAACGACGACAAGGACAGAAGCTGTCCTTTCCTGACGGACGGAGGGT
>JBDHHZ010000393.1:0-3240 GCA_039589115.1 Gemmatimonadota bacterium
TCCAGCCATCGCGGTCGCTCACCCAAGTGAAGTATTCATCGCCTTCGAGCCACTCTAGGTCATCCACCGGGTCGACCCACGCTTCATCGCTCTCGGTAAGGATCGTCCGCAGCTCGCCGGTCACAGGGTCGCCCAGCATCACGTGGTTCGTGTTCTGCAGCCGGTTCATGTACTGGATGACGACTTCGCTGGGATCAGCGACCCATTCCATCCGTGGGACGTAGTTGTTACGCGGGTCGCCCTCCAGCTCGAACCAGCGGGTCTCACCGCCTGCTGCGCTCACAACGCCGACGCGGACCGCCGAGTTCGTCGTCCCCGCCTTCGGGAAGGGGATCGTCGTGATCCTCGGGTAGATCGAGTCGGTGTTGTTGACCAGGTAGAACTCGTGTACGCCTTCGCTGTCGAACTGCCAGTAGGCGATGTATTCGCCGTCGGGGCTCCAGCGGAAACCGTCACGCAGGTCGAACTCCTCCTCGTTCACCCAGTCGGAAGTCCCATTGATGAGCTTCTCGTCACCATCATGGGTCAACTGCGTGATCACACCGCTGGCGAGGTCCTCGACGTAGACGTTGTTGTAGTAGACGTAGGCGACGCGGTCCGCCGACGGCGAGAACTTCGCGAACATCAGGCGCGACTCGTCGAAATCGCCGCCCAGCTTCTGCAACTCCCAGGTCTCCAGGTCGAGGACCCAGTAGTCGCCGCGCGTGGCCCGCCGCCAGACGCGTCGCGAATTGGCGAAGATGAGCAGTTGCTTACCGTCCTCTGACCACTGATAGCCCGAGGCCCGCAGCGGCTGGGACTCACCCTCCGGGATCAACCGCGCCGCCGGGACCAGCACATCCGTCGCGCCGGTCTCCGGGTCGTGGCGCACGATGTCGCGCCCACCCTCGACTTCCTCGGAGCGCTCGAAGGTCAAGTAGCCGGACCCGTCGCTCAGCCAGCTACCCGCGGCGAAGAACTCACCACGGAAATCGCCGGATGCGTAGATCCGCTCCAGAGTCAGGATTGACGGGTCCTGGGCGCGTGCCGCCAGGGGGCCGACGAGACAGGCCGCCAGGACCGTTGCAAACAACACAGTAGCCCGTTTCACATTGCTCTCCTTCTGTCGCTGTAGTTGTAGTCTCAGTTTCGTCAATCTAAGGCCGGCTGCAGGTCGCGCCACCGTACTAGTCCGCTGGATCAGATGTCCCAGCGCCACCTACCAGATATCGCCGACCGTGAAGCCTTCCGGGAACGGGTCGTCCAAGCCCAGCACATATTGAGCGGCCCCGCTGATCCAAGCGCGCCCGCTCAGAGTGGTCACCACCGCGTCGTGTGGTCCAACCCGCTGCTCGCGAACGATGCGCCCGGTGAAGATCGTCCCCAGCACACCCTCATGATGGAAGTCTTCGTCGATGCCCAGCTGACCCCTGGCATGAAGCGTGGCCATCTTCGCGCACGTCCCGGTCCCGCACGGCGACCGGTCGAGCGCGCCGGTCCAGGTCTCGGGCGCTTCCCAATCGACTTCGCCCGTGGAAACGGTCACAGCATTCTTGCGGGCCGCCTCGGGATGGGTCGGCGGGCCCGACAGCTGCGAAATCGACACGCCCGATATACCCGGGTTCTCCGGATGCACGGCCGGCAACTGCTCGCGGGCCGCCGCTGTCAGCATCGCTCCAATGCGGGCGATCCTGCCGCCTTCCTCCGGCATCAAGCTCAGCCCGAACTGCTCTGCCTCGGCTATGACGTAGAACATCCCACCGTAGGCAACGTCCACCGTCACCCTCCCGAGCTCCGGCACGTCGATCTCGGCGTCCAGATGGACTGCGAAAGCCGGAACGTTCTCGAACGTCACCTTCGTCACTCTCCCGCTCGAGACCTCGCAACGAACAGGGATCAAGCCCGCTGGCGCCTCCAAGATGAGTTCGGTCACCGGCTCGCTCACAGGAACCATGCCTGTCTCGATGAGCACGGTGGCGACGCAGATCGTGTTGCTCCCCGACATCGGAGGGTACTCCGTCTGCTCCATGATCACGAAGCCGGCATCGGCGTCCGGGTGTGTCGGCGGCAGGATGAGATTACAGCAAAGGGCCGGATACCCGCGGGGCTCGCGCAGCATTCGCTTGCGAAGATGGTCGGCATGCTCTTCCAGGAAGACTTTCTTCTCGAACATGGTCGAGCCCGGTACATCTCCCACGCCGCCGACGATGACGCGACCCGGCTCGCCGCAAGCGTGTGCATCGACCGCTTCTATCGTGTTTGACAGACGCATGACGGTCCCCTCACCTGCTGTGGAGCGACAGAGTGAACGCCGGGAGGAACATGGGCCCGACCCGATGGGCCCGCCAGAAGCAAACGTTTTACCGTTTGACTGCATCTAATAGGATGAAGCACGCAAGACGGGCACGAAACGCGCGTTGGACCCTGGTCGTAGTGATTATCGTAGACAATATCAGGGTGTTCTAACCGCCGGAGACTGCGAATTGTCCGAGTTTGGCTGGCTGTTCTGGATGCTGATTCTATTCCTCTTCGCGGAGAGCTGGGCCCGAGTATGGGCTGCGGCTCACCGTGGCTCGGAGCCGCCTGCCCCGACGCACGACTCGAGCGACTGCTGCCCGTAACTCAGAAGCCACTCGCCTGCACTTCCGCCGCCACAGCGTTGACCTGTCGATTCTCCGCATCGGAGAGATGCTCCGACATTCTCTGGAGTAGCTCGAGCGCGTCCGCACGCTCGTACGCGTTCTCGGAGTCCAATTCCACGAACAGCCGCTGCTTGATCTCTTCGACCTCGGCATCCGGCACCTGAAACACATGGCCGAAAGAGTCGCCGCTCAGGTCGCGGATAACCTCGAGAAGCGGGGCTCGTGGCCCTGCCTCGTCCAAGATGGACGATATGGGCTGTTCTATGCCTCGCGCTTCCAGCAGAGCGATCAGGTTCGTGACGGCCTGCGTGGATGCGTAGTAGTAGCCCGCCGGTTCCGGTGCTTCTTCCCCCCACTCTAGAATGTCCGTGCCGAGCAGCCACAACCATATCGTCGCCGCACGAGCGTCGCGACCCGTCCTGGAGCCACCGAACGGGCCCTGCCAGCTGGCGGCCACATAGTTCGCGGTGCCCTCGAAGAACCAGCGGCATCCAGGTTTGTGATTGATGTTCCCCAGCTCGTTGACCAATGCGAGCTCGACCATCTCGTGAGTCAGCACGTACGTCGCCGCCTGATAGTAGAAGTCGGCGGCGGGATCGAGCGAGGCCATGTATGGGAG
>JBDHHZ010000394.1:0-4408 GCA_039589115.1 Gemmatimonadota bacterium
GACGAATCGGGTCCCGCCGATGATCAGGATGTTCATGTGACGTGACCGCCGGCTAGCCGACTTCTTGCGAGCCCTTGAACAGCTCCATCACACCGGCGTCGTCCATATGGAAGAGCTGGTTCTCCGCCTCCGCCGGGTCGCCGCTGGCGTGGGTCACGAAACGCGGTGTCCGCGCCGGCGTGGAGATGCACACGAACATGACGCGGGCGGCCTGCGCCGTGCCGGGCTGGCCACCGCTGACGTAGGCTTCCCACTCGTCGAACTGGTCGTCCATGAAGGTCCGCCGCATGGTGCCGCCTCCCTACTGTGTCCGTTGCATGGCCACGGAGCGCTCGAGCAGCGCCCGCAGCGCATCGTCGCTCATCTGCTTCGCCGCTTCCTTCGGCACCTTCGGCGAGCCGGGCGGCAGCGTGTTGTAACGCTCGGGCTTGACCCTGACCGGGTCGCGGAAGATGACCAGCAGATTGGGAGACTGCTCGTTATCTCCCGAATGCAAGCAGATCTCGGCCTCCCATTCCCGGCCGCTGGGTGCTTTGAACCGGCGCTTGGCCGAACGGACTTTCTTGGGCACTGGTCCTCCGATGCTGTGCTGCGGCCGACGGCCGCGTCTGTAAGTGGGGCCGCGCATCATTAAGGCGATTCGGGCGTCGAGGCAAGAGGTGTGCGTGGCCGGCGCGCCGGGCGGTCCTACTTGAAGAATGAGATGGCGCTCAGCGTCAGTACAGCGATCGTTGCATAGGTCCAGGTGCGCTCCAGGGTCCAGAAGCGCCGTGGTACGTAGATCCAGTCGCCCGACTGCAGGCGCAGCTTCTCCGCATCGGTAAAGAGCAGCGCGTCGTCCAGGTCGATGATGAAGCGCTGGTCCCCGCGGTTCAGCTCGATCTCTTCTTTCCGCGCATCGAAGGTCAGACCGCCCGCCAGGCCGAACAGGTCGAGCACGTTGAGCGCCGGATCCACCGTATAACGGCCGGGCGTCCGCACCTCGCCGGTAACGTTCACGCCGAGCCGTACGTTCACGACGATCAGCGGGTCGGAGTAGTACTGGCCGTACAGCTCGCCCAGCTGTACGCGGATCTGCTCCGCGCTCAACCCGGCTACGGGCACCGCACGTATCAGCGGCAAATGCACGACGCCATCGTCATCCACTATTCGATCGCCGGAAAGCTCCGGCTGTCCCCAGAACTCGATGTGGATCACATCGCCGGGCAGAACGGTGGTGATCGGCTCCGGCTGAAGCTCGGAGAGCGGGACGCCCAGCTGGGGGCCTCCGCCACAGGCGGCCAGCAGCGGTAGTACGGCGAGTAGCGCGGGCAGGCAAGCGAGTTCGAATCTGCGAATCCCCATCATCCCCTCACCCTCAGAACTCCAGTTCCAGAGAGACCGTATAGCGGCGGATCGGCTGCAGGTTCCTCTCTATAGTTGTATAACCGTAATTCATGGCGTTGTCCATAATGAAGCGGATCGTCTGGCGCCCCATGCGGTAGGCCAGCCGGGCGTCGAGGACCCGCATATCGACCCGCGGATCGAGACGCTCGTCGGTGAACACCTGGACTCTTTCGAAGGCGGAGGCGTACCGGTAGTCGGCGCCCAGCTCCAGGCCACCTAGGAACAGCGAAGCCGACGCCGTGAGCATATGCTCCGGCCGGTAGGCCAGCGGCAGCGTCTCGCCGGTCGTCGTGTCGGTGGTCTCAGTGTGCAGGTAAGTGTAGGCGGCCTGGCCCTGCAGGCGATCGCGGAAGAAGGAGAGCCGCGCGATCGCCTCGGCGCCCAGGATCTTCGCTTCCGGCAGGTTCTCGAACCCGATCGTGATGCCCCCCTCGGTGGCGAGCGTGGTATCCGCCTCGATCAGGTCCTCGAACTCGTAGTAGAAGCCGGCGAAATCGAGAGACAGCCAGGAGGCGAAGAATCGCTGAATTCCCACCTCGCCGGCCAGCGAGCGCTCCGATCGCAATTCCGGGTTCGGCACCACCAGGAAGCCGCCCACCTCGGTCGCCGTGAACAGCTCCGCTGCAGATGGTGCCCGGAAGCCCTTGCCCACCGAGGCCCGCAGCCGCGTCCGGGCGTCGGGCGCCAGGACCAGGCCGGCCCTGGGGCTGTACTCCGGGTCGCCAACCGAGCGGCCGTCCACCCGCCTGATGTCGCCGCGCAGCCCGGCGGTGAGCGTCAGCCAGGGGCCGAGCCCCAGCTCGCCCTGGGCGTAGAGCGCGACGTCGGTCAGGTCGTGTGCGCTGTCCTCGGCGGAGAACAGGCCGCGCGCCTCTACATCGGTCAAGGCGCCCTCGCCGCCCAGCGTCAGGAACAGCCAATTCGCCGCCTGCCAGTCGAGCTTCAGCTCGCCGCCCAGCACCCACGACTCGGCCGCCACCACGTCGCCGCCGGTGAAATCGGTACGCCAGTCGTTCCAGGAAAGAGAGAGGCGCGCTAGGCTGGCGACGCTCTCGCTCCAGTGGCGACGGTGCGTCAGGTAGGAGCGCGCCTTGTCGGATCGGGTGCGATCTTCACCGGCGTCCACCGGCACCTTGACCGGCTGGAAGGCCAGCCGGTTAATGGGGTCGGGGCACTGCCCGCGCATGCACCAGAGGATGCTGGCGCCGTACTTCTCCTGCGCCCAGCTGCCGAACAGCGTCAGCGTATCGGCGGCGCTGCCTATCCCCAGCCGCAAGGCGGCGTTCGCGCGGTCCAGGTCGGAGTTCTCTCGATAGCCGTCGTCGACGCCCAGGCCGCCTCGCAGCCAGAGGCGCAGCGGCCCGATCCGCCGACCGTGGCTCGCCTCCGCCGAGCCGAAGCCCAGCGTCTGGTTCGCCCAGATCCACTCGCTGTGCGGCGGGTCGTCGTAGAATCCGGCCCGCAGGCGGATCCGCGTGATCGGCCGGTCCGGCGGGTCCGCCGTCACCACGTTGATCACGCCGCCTAGCGCGCTGGTCCCGTAGAGAGCCGAGCCGGCGCCCTTCACGATCTCCACCCGGCTAACCTCGGTCAGCGGGATGACGTCCCAGTTCAGCCCGCCGCTGTCCCCGGCGTTCGACGGCACCCCGTCCATCAGCAGCAGCACCCGGCTGCCTGTGCCACGTGAGTAGCCCGAGGAGCCGCGAATGTTCACCTGCTCGCCGACGAACTGGACGGAGGGGGCGTAGGCCACGGCGTCGGCAATCGTCTCCGGGACCCGCAGCCGGATCTCCTCTTCCTCCATGACCGACACGGAGACTGGGGCGTCCCGGGAAGAGAGCCGATATCCGTGCGGGAGGAGGAACGAATGTTTACAGCCACCTCGCGCGGCGCGTAGCCGATCCGCTCCACCGCCAGCCGCCGCGGGCCCGCCGGCACGCCCCGCAGTTCGAAGTGGCCCGAGTCGTCCGCGAATGTCGTGAGCACCGTCCCCAGCACCCGCACCGCGGCCAGCGCCACCGGGTCGCCGCTGTTCGCGTCGGTCACGCGGCCGGCCAGCGAGCCGGCCTGCTGGGCCGATGCCTGGCCGGCGAGCGCGAAGGCGAAGGCGAAGGCGAGGGTGAGGGAGCGGGCTCTCATTGCAGCAGCTCCAGGACTTCCTGGACGGTGAGCATGTTCTCGAAGTCGGCGATCACGTTGATCGCTGCGGTCTCGCTGTCCGGTTGAACGAGAAACGAGACCGGCGTGTCGAAGGGACCGCCGCCGGCGGTGTACCAGCCGGCCGCCCGCAGCGAGCCGGGAAGCGCCTCGTTCCCCTTTTCCTTCCAAACCACCACCAGCCAGGCGTACTCGCCCTCCGCCAGCGCCAGCACGTAGGGCGCGGCGGGCCCGACCACAGCCAGGGTGTCCGTGAATGCGAGGATATTCAGCAGGTCGAGCTCGGTTTCGGGCAGCTCCTCGTAGACCGCCAGCCGTACCCAGTCGGTCGTAACGCTGTCTGGTTCACTGAGATAGGTGACCGTCCCGCTGATGCCCTGGAAGGGAACGGGCGCCAGGCCGTCGGCGCAGGCCAGCGCAGCGGCCAGCCACATCGGAATGAGAAACCAGAAAGTGAGCTTTTTCACCGTTATGAATCTGCTTGACATTGGGGCGGCGCGAAAGCTACAATGAAATACCCCGCCAGCACAAATTCCATAACTGTTCGGCTGCCCAGGATTTCAAGAATGAGCTTGACATTCCGGATAGCGCCGTCGCGTTGTGTCGAATGCATGGCGTGCGTGAGGGTCTGTCCGGTCGAGGCGGTACAGGTCCAGGAAGGCACCATACTGATCCTCGAGGAAGGCTGCATAGAATGCGGCCTTTGCCTGCCGGCCTGCCAGCACGATGCCATCGATGCGAGTGGCGACCTGGCGGCGGCGCGCAAGTTCCTCGACGGACGATCGGCGGTGCTGATTCTGGCCACCGAATCGGTCGTCCACTTCCACCCGGCCACGCCGGAGCAGGTGCTGAACGCCTGCTACGC
>JBDHHZ010000395.1:0-3224 GCA_039589115.1 Gemmatimonadota bacterium
CCCCCGTATAGGCCTCTGTCGCCTTCTTCGAATTCGGCCAGGGCACGAACGCCGAGAGGCAGGTTCACCTCCAAGGCCGCATAACCGGAAGCGGCGCTAAAGTCGCTCCAGTCCTCGTAGCGTCCGCTGGCATAGAACGATGCCGGACCGGCCGTAACCTCGAGCGATGCCTCGGGCTCGAAGTTGGGGACGCCGTCGCCTGTCCATGCCCTTAGCGAGAGCTGGGCGCGCCAGTGCTCGGCCATCTTCGCCGCCCTCACCGCCACCTGCCCAGCACCGAAATCCCTGGGAGTCTCGTTGACGCTGTCCGACAGGCTCGAGTAGCCGCCTACGACGTCCGCGTACCAACCGTTGGGTAGCGGCCGGCGCAGGCGCAGGATCACATCGGTGCGCCTTGGATCAGGGAAGTCCGTCCGATCCGCCGAGGTGCCCCGATACTCCACCTGGCCCCAGACCCCCAGCGGCAGCGCGTAGGCCAGGTTTGCCCAGAGGACCGACCGCTGGGAGGCGCCCAAGGGCTCGACCCCGTCGGTGTCGATCTGGTCGTAGCCGAATCCCACCAACGCTTTACCGATGCCTGTCGAAAGGAACGCTCTGAGGAGATTCGCTCGCTGGTCACCCGTCCCCGCTTCGATCCGCGAGTACGGCTCGCCGCGAGGATTCCTGTAGCTCTGGGACGTCAACCGATAGCCGCCGGGATCCCGATTCAGTTGCAGGCTCTCTAGCTCCACCATCGATATCAGGTGGAGATCGAGTGCGCCGCCCCCCAACGGCGCGATCTCGAAGCCGTCCAGGTCGTAGCGAAAGCCACCGCCGCCGCTGCCCGCGAAGATCGCCGCCTGCGGGCCCTCGAGGAATCCGGCCCTCAGCGGGTCCAGGAACGTCGTGAACTCGAGAAGGTCGGCGAAGCTCAACGCGCTGCTGGACAGAAGGTCGGGCAGGTCCCAGCCATGAGCGAGCCCCGGTTTCCCTGACGCTGCAGCGGGAAACTCAGGGAAGCTCCTTATGACGAGCGTATCCGCAGCGGCCGTATCCGCTTCCTGCTCTTCGGGTGGTGCCTCGGGTCGCTCCGGCTCCTGGGCTGGAACGAAATTGGGGCACGCGATCGCCACCCCCAACAACAGGGTGAGAATAGTCCCGACAGCGGCGAGTTTATTCAGTCGCGGCACTCTGTAGAAGCAAGTTCAGCCGGATCGGCCTCTCACCCACTCGGTGAACAGCCGGACGCCGACGCCAGTAGGACCGACGGGTTGGTACGCTCCGGCCTTCTCAGCCCAGGCCGTCCCGGCAATGTCGAGGTGAGCCCAAGGCACCGAGCCCACGAATTCGCGCAGGAATATGCCGGCCGTGATGGTGGCGGCGGCGCGGCCCCCCGCGTTCTTTATGTCTGCGATCTCCGATTTCATCAGTTCCCGGTACTCGTCCCACAGCGGCAGCTGCCAGACCCGTTCGCCGCAGCTATCGGCCGCGACCCGGATCTCGTCGATCAACCCCTGGTCGCTGCCCATCAGACCAATCGCCTCGCTGCCCAGGGCTACCACGCAGGCACCCGTCAGAGTGGCAATATCGATCATCGCCTCGGGCTCATAACGCGCGGCATAGTTCAGTGCGTCGGCTAGAATCAGACGCCCTTCGGCATCAGTGTTCAGCACCTCGATCGTCTTGCGGGACCGAGAACTGATCACGTCGCCAGGACGCAGAGCGTGGCCCGACGGCAGGTTCTCAACGGCAGGGATCAGGCCGACCACGTTCGTCTCCAGCCCTAGCTCGGCGATCGCCCGCATAGCCCCCAGAACCGCGGCAGCGCCCGACATGTCATACTTCATCGACTCCATGCCTTGCGGCGTCTTGAGCGACAATCCGCCCGCGTCGAACGTCACCCCTTTGCCCACCAGAACCAGTGGCCGGCACCCGGAATTCGGGCAGTACTCGAGCGCGATGAATCGAGGCTCCTCATCGCTGCCCGCGGCCACCGCCAACAGTGCCCCCATCCCGTCCTTCTTCATCGCCTCACGATCGAGGATCTTGATCTTCAGTCCAAGCTCCTTGCCCAACCGGCTCGCCTCGTCAGCCAGATAGCTAGGGGTCACTATGTTCGCCGGCTTTATCGCCAACTCGCGAGCGTAGTTCTGAGCCGCCCCGATCACCCGGCCGGTCTCCGCTCCGCTCGCAGCCAGCTTCCTCGCACCATCCGCCGGCACCAGCACACCCAATGTGGCCAGGCTGGGACGATGATCATCCTCGCTGGGCTCGCTGCGCAGCTCCTCAAAGCGCCAGCCGCCAAGCGCCACTCCCTCCACCAGGGCTCGCGTCGCAGCCTCCAGGTCCAGAGCGCCACCCAGCCATTCCGGCGAGGCCGCCAGGCACATCTCTGTGATGTCTAGATCTGCACAGCGTCGGGCCGCGTGCCCGCCAGCCTCCCTGAGACGCTCCCCGGTCAGGTCGACCCGACGACCGGTCCCAACCAGAAGCACACGGTCCGGACCGCCGTTCTTCAATCTGTAGAGCAGCAGCGATTCTCCCCGGCGCGCGCTGAAGTCGCCCCCAGCCACCGCTCGGGTCAAAGTCAGCCCTAGCGCTTCATCCAGAGGATCCAGCTCGTGGGGTGGACGCTCCGCCTGCCGGTCCTCACTCTGACACCATGGCAGGACCAGAAGTGGGGTCTCGATGCTCCAAAGTGCACCGACCGTTATCTCGATCTTCATTCGAACGTCAGCCTTTCAAGTGCCCTGGGCGGAGCACGGAAGGAAGCGGTCCGGCGGGCTACCGGAGGGGGCGGCATGCCCGATCGATCGTTCGTTCTATAACCGCGCCCTGCTCGGAACGTCACGAACCGCCGCTCCAACTTCAGGTTCGGCACTGGCAACAGAGCCTCCTCAATCCAGACCTCTCGGCCGGGTGGAGAGCCTGCCGGCAGCGCTCTGCGGTATTGTACAGCGCCGTGCCGACGAGACAAGACGCACACCGAGCCTGGGCCCGGCTGGTTCTGCCGGGGCTTCCAGACAGCGTTTGGACAGAGTGTCACGTGGAACCTACGGTGCGCCTTCGGGCCGTAGGTCTCAGACGGCGTCATGAAGCAACCGACCCCAAGTTCCGGCATGACAGCCGCTTGGACATCCCTGTCAACGAAGCGCCGACTCGAGGGCCGTGGCAGCGTCGGTCTTATCATCCCGGTACTTAACGATGACCGGAGCGTAGAGCTGCAGGCCGTGAGCGCTGGCGAA